>CAZSBC010000064.1:0-16879 GCA_964605195.1 uncultured Spirochaetales bacterium
CGGGTACAGGAGCCCTTACACTTCCTGTATTGCTATTCTTGCAAATAGCTTTTTTCCTTCCCTTCCCTAATCATCTTTCAAAAAACAAGCCAACAGAACCGTATTCTGATTCTGTCTGTAACCCGGGCAATCAAGCTCAGGAAAACGTGTTGCAAGCAGCTCTTTTTCCAGAATTTACTTGTTCCGGAAAGCGCTGCTTTCTCAACGCGCTCGATCTTTATACCAAAACGAGCATGTAATGTCAACAAGCTGAAAAAGAAAATGGAGAAATATATCAGGAAAGCAAGACATTCCCCGAAACAGTTCCCAGGAAGTAGCCAGAACACCCTGTTTTATGGGAAAAAACCCAACCCTCAGTCAATCCTGCAAGCAGCAAGGGCAGTCTCCGGCAGCGATCCACAGGAGAAGCATCTTACCTGGAAAAGCCTTCAAAGAGCCCGGATCTGGCAGCCTTTCTAAAATAGACAACACCTGAGAAGAGCGCTGCCGCTCCGGTAAGTATGAACAGCACAAAGAGTATATCCATATACAGCTGAAGCCATGAAGCCTCAGGGTACAGACGCATAGTGAAGGCACAAACAATACCGCCCAGCCCTGCAACGGCATAGAGAACTGCCTTGGCCTTTCCCAGCATACTTGCAGCCATGGCCGTACCCTTCCGCATCAGCAGCATACGCAGGAATATGACCGAGAGTTCGCGATAGACAATTATCAGGAAAATCCAAAGCGGCATGATGCCGGTGAAGGAGAGACAGAAAAAGTAGGTGATACGGCTGATGACATCGGCATACGGATCCAGCACCTTACCGAGATCAGTGATCATATTCCATCGGCGGGCAATGAACCCGTCAAGCAGATCGGAAAGCTCTATAACAATGTAGATGACAAGCAGCGCCCAAGCCGACAGGCGGGTGATACTCCCGGAGTCGGTTAACGGCAGCCACTCTGGCAGAAAGAATACAACAAAGAAAACCGGAGCCAAAAAGAGTCTGGAAATTGATAATCTGTTCGGAAGGTTCACCGCTTCCCCCTGTCTGACAGGAGAGGTGCAAGCAGCTACCTACCCCGCCGTATCATCAACGATTGCCGACAGTATATCGTTTTTTGCAGTACGGGAAAAGGTGTAGAGCAAACGGTATCCGGCATTCCTGCGCCGGTTGATCAGCTCTCGGAACTTCTCCCTCATAGCCTTTCTAGTCTCGAAGGTGTAGTGCTTTGTATGCCCCCTGTTAAGATCCGTTCCCCAGACTGCCGTGAAGCTATATTCGCCAAAGAGATGGTGCTGCTGATCGTGCAGGGAATAGTAGTGGATCGAATCGCCGGATTCCCTGTAGAGCGTAACTGTCATACTCCTATATTGCAGGGCTTCCGGGTAAAAAGCAACCAATTTCCGGGTAAAAGCAGTACTGAACACATTTCAGTCATCAATTGCCCGTCTACATGCGTTACCCCAATATATGGTGGAGGTCCGACACCGTGACACTAGCTGTCAGCAAGGCATCTTACTTGTTGATCTGGACCGGCTTGCAGAGCAGTTCTTTGTCAGAAGCGGTTCGAAGACACTTCTTGCAGATGTACTTCGGATCGGTGACCTCAGCAAGAATCTCGTCGCGGTGCTCCTTCAATCCATCCTTGGCAATCTTGCACATCGCTTTCTGTAACTTCGCCATACGATACCTCAATAGAAAGAAGATACTCTCAAACGTATCTGCCGGCAAGCAGTGAAGTGCTGTTTCCCATCATCAGCAGCTGCTTTTCCCTGTCATACCGGTTACAGCGACCCGGATGACCGCAACCTCGCTCACAGCTGCATCGGGAAGATTCCAATCGTCCCTGCCGGTCTGGGTGTAGAGTAGGCACTGCAGCCCGTCCCGTTTTTCATGAAGATCATTAAGAATCTCCGCCCTGCCTTCCAGAATCACAGAGCGATAATTTGTTGTAAAGCCGCAGGCCCGCTCTGAGACCACTACCTCAACTGAATCCGTGATCTCAATACAGACATTGCTGTTGGCTGCCAACAGATCAAGCTTACGGCCGGCAGAGGCAGCGTGCAGATAGATACTGCCTTCACGGTACCCGTAATTCATGGAGATCACGTAGGGACGCACTCCATCCACCATCCCCAGCCTGCAGACTCTATTCTCCCTGATTATTGCATCAAGCACCCTGTGATCCCTTATCTCCCGGTCTACTCTACGCATACACAGCAACCTCCCCTTCTTCTGTACCCGCAACCTGATCAATGTGATATACTGGTTGCACCCTGAAACCGGAGCGCCAGACCATGTCACATGAAGACCACTTTGCATCGTTCAGAAAATATATTATCGGAATCGACACCCCGATCCATCTTCCCGACATCGGGGAGACCCGGAAGCTTCTCTACGCCGACTGGATAGCCTCAGGCCGCCTCTACGGCCCCATTGAGGAGCATATGCGGGAGGTTGTGGGCCCCTATGTCGCCAATACGCATACTGAAACCACACTGACCGGGCAGGCAATGACAGAAGCCTACCACAAAGCACGGACCATCATCAAGAATCATGTCAATGCAGGGGAGCAGGACTGCCTGTTTCTTACCGGCAACGGCATGACTGCTGCAGTGAACAAACTCCAGCGTCTTCTCGGGCTCCGCATACCGGAGTCAGCCTACTCTCCCCCATCCTCAGTAAGTATCAGGGAACCGGATGCAGGCAGGCCGATAGTCCTGATCACCCACATGGAGCACCATTCAAACCAGATCACCTGGGAGGAGTGCAATGTCGATATCCTCATCGTGCCCCACAACCCCGAAACCGGCCTGCCGGATCTGGATGAACTGGAAAAGATGGCAAAGCAATACCGCTCCAGGCCCCTGCTCATCGGAGCCTTTACAGCAGGCTCGAACGTCACCGGGATCACCACTCCCTACCATGAAATGGCCGGCATCATGCACAGATATGGCGGAAAGTGTTTTGTGGATTTTGCCGCAGCAGCACCGTATGTACCAATCGACATGCATCCTGAAGATCCCGGAGAGCACCTGGATGCCATCATGTTCTCACCGCACAAGTTCCTAGGGGGACCGGGAACTTCGGGCGTACTTATCATGAACAGCGAACTCTACCACAACACTATCCCCGACATCCCAGGAGGCGGCACCGTCAGGTGGACAAATCCCTATGGAGCCCATATCTATTTTGACGACATCGAAATGCGGGAGGATGGCGGGACCCCGGGCTTCCTCCAGGCTATCAGGGTCGCCCTGACCCTGCAGCTGAAGGAGCGAATGGATCCCCTCCGTATCCAGGAAAGGGAGGAGGAACTGCTTGCTGAACTCTACAGCATACTGAAGACCCAGGATGACATCTTTATCCTAGAGGGACATAACAGGAGACGTCTCGGCGTTATCTCCTTCTTCACCAGGGGGGTACACCATAACCTCTTTGTCCGCCTGCTCAATGACCGCTTCGGCATCCAGACACGAGGCGGCTGCAGCTGTGCCGGGACCTATGGCCATATCCTCTTTCACATCAACAAGCCCTCAAGTATCAAGATAGCCGACATGATCAGTGGTGGAGACCTCTCGGAGAAGCCGGGATGGGTCAGGGTATCCCTGCATCCCACCATGACCTCAGCAGAGGTCCGTATGATCGGGAATGCAATCGTAGCTGTTGTGCAGAACGCAGAAACGTGGGGACGTCAGTACCGTTTTGACAAGCATACAGGGGATTATCTACGCATCCGGGGGACTGCACCTACTATCCCGGATGTCGTTGCTTCCATCAGGTGGGACTAGGACACCCTGGTATTTCAACCCGTATGCTGTACAGTGCCGTGGATGCCGTGATAAACAGGGTCTGCAGATCGGCACCACCCCAGGTGAAGTTAGCCGCCTGTTCCGGAACAGGTATTCTGCCGACCAGCACTCCCTCGCCGTTGAATACCTGAATGCCACCCGGACCGGTACAGTAGAGCAGGCCGGATGAATCAATCTTCATACCGTCTGCCTTACCAATCGGATGATCCTGCAGCAGTTCGGCAAAGAGCACCCCATCAGTCAGTAGCCCCTCAGCAGTCACGCGGAATCTGCGGATATGCTGCCTGGCCGTATCGTTAATATAGAGATATGTTTCGTCCCGTGAGAAACAGAGCCCGTTGGGCAGGATACAGTCATCAAGAAGCAGATCGAGATGCCCCGTATCAGGATTAAGGCGGTACACCCCCTGAAAATCAAGATCCTGGGGTCGCGGCACCCCGAAGACCGGACCTCGCCCGGAGGCGGGATCGGTAAAATAGACCATTCCGTCCCGTTTGACGATGATATCATTGGGACTGTTGAGGTGCCGTCCCTGAAAAGTTTCTGCAAGAACAGAGTAGGATCCGTCTGCAGCAGTTCTGGTCACGCGGCTTGTGGCATGCTCGCAGGTGAGTAGATTGCCCTGATGATCAAGACAGTTACCGTTGGCCATGTAGCTGTTAGCCCGATAGAGAAGCGCCCGGTGCTCCCTGCTGTGCACATAAAGGGCATTACCGGGAATGTCACTGAATATCAGGCGCTGGTTGGCTGCATCCCAGACCGGACCCTCTAGGAACCGGAATCCGCCTGCCAGACGATGCAACCGCGTGCCCGCAAGAATGTATCCCCTGAAATCGGGATGAAACACTTCACAACAGCCCATACAGCTGACTCCCTACCTGCGCCTGTCTACTACAGAGCCGCGGCTGACAATCTGTCCAAAGAAGAGATAATGGCTGGCATCAGTTGAGAAAGTGTCGATCTTATTGAGCAGACCCTCAACCGTCTTGTCAACCATCCTCTCCAGCGGCTGCTGGAATGAGGTCAGTAGGTAGTGGATATCATTCTGCAGGGGCAGACCGTCAAATCCGACTACCGATATATCATCGGGAACAGTGAGATCAGTCCGGTACTTAATGTAATCGATGAACCCCATTGCCATCGCATCAGCAGCACAGAACACCCCGTCGCAATGAGCGGCAACTATCCGCCCTGCGGCTTCAAATCCTGATCTGTAGGAGTAATCGCCAGCAACTTCAAGCACCTCATCAATACCGCGCTGTTTCAGCTGCTCCAGAAAACCGCTGCGCCGATCCCGGTTGGTTGAGGACCCCGCTTCCCCGGAGACGTAGGCCAGACGCCGGTGTCCCCGGTCCACAAGATAATCGGCCACTGCACGGCCACCATCAATGTTGTCGCAACAGACCGTATTCACATTGATGCCCTCACTGATACGGTTGAAGAGAAATACCGGTGTCTTGTATTTAATACACCCCTCAACCAGCGGTGAGGAGATGGTGGCCGATGTGATGACCAGCCCGGCCACCTGGTACTCAAGGGCTGTCTGCAGGTTCTGCTCCACCTGATAATCGTCTTTCAGGTTGAAGATCATCACCGAGTAGCCGGCATCCTGCAGCTTCTCGGTAAAGAGCGCCAGGGCCCGCATATAGAAGATATTCTCGAACTCCCGGATGACAAACCCGATGATCTTCGTGCTCTGGGCATTGAGGGAGCGGGCAATCTGGCTGGGCCTGTAGCCCAGTTTCTCGGCAGCTTCAAGGATAATTTTCCTCTTTCTCTCAGACACATTGATACCGCTGCTGTTAAAAACCCGTGAAACCGTGGATTGGGAGACCCCGGCTTCCCGGGCTACATCCTTTGATGTTGCCCGCTTATTCCCCAACTCTGCCATGACTGTCCTGCTCCGATTTTATAGTGCTAATATATCCCGAATCTGCGAAACTCCACTTCTGAAACTGTGCAGCACGGGAACCGGTTTATTCCTGCATGCCTCCACCAGGCTGAACATGGAACCCTGGGCCAGGCAGACAACATCATTCTCCGCACAGGCCTTGTCAATGGTTGCCATGAGAATCTCATCATGCCTGGCCTTGTTGCCCTCCTTCAGGAGCGCATCGTAAGCACCTTCGGCAAAGCACTCATTCACCACCGTATCCGTTCCCAGCTCCCTGGCTGTATTCACTACCAGTCTAGCCGAAGGTCCGAGTGTTGTATAGGCTGTTGCAACCACCCCGACTTTGCCTCCAAGGGCAATTGCCTCCTTGGCCATCGGTGCGTCAACCTTGGCAATCGGGATCGAGATCAGCTTCTGGGCAATGTCCGCAACCTCCCCTACTGATGAACACTGGTTGAGGACCATGTCGCAACCGAGCTTCTCAAGCTCCTGGGCATAGTTGCAGTAGCGGCGCACCACAGCTTCTGTCGGCCCACCGTTGGCAAGCACCTCCCTGAGCAGACTGTCATCGATGATATTGATCATCTCGACCTCAGGCACCAGCTCCGCAAACAGCCCCTTCAAATCCTCGACTGAATAGAGAAATGTGTGAATGACTCCTACCTTCTTCATGTATGTACTCCTTATCTTGTACTATAGATTTACCCGGTGATCTGTGGCACTGTCACACTGCCGTCCGGCAGGAACAGCACCTGTGCAGCATCACCGTACCTCTGCAGGGCAACCTCTATTGCCTGCTGCAGGGAACTGACCGGCTCAATGAAAATACTCTTCAGTATCTCGGGCGGCAGCTCTGTACAGGCCTGAATGGTTGCCCACTGCAACACCTCGGCAATCTTGCCGGCCTTGTGATACCCGAGCCTGTACTCCCGTGAGATTTTCTCAAGCACCGCTGCGGCAGTATCACAGGAGCTCAGCAGGTTACTGAAGGCCTCCTCACCGATCCCCTCCCGGCAGGCTGCCACCAGGATCAGCGTCCCGCCATCCTTCAATGCCAGCTTGGCATTCTCAATCGCCTTCTGCGCCTGGTAGAGATCCACATCCATCGGATACTTAGCACAGGAGACCACCACCTCAACCCGCTTCTGTGCCGGTACGACAAAGACTTCGTTGGCCCTGTCGATAGCACCGTAGAAGGCATCCTCTATCCCGCCGGCGGTCACCGCATAGATATCCTGGTGCTTGTCAAGCACCGTCATGATGGTGAAGGTGTGGTTCTTCACCACCTTCAGGGCATCCATCATATCCTCATGGACCGGGTTGCCCTTGAGAGCCAGCGTTTTCGCCTCCCTGGAGAGGGCATGCCGATGATTCTGCTCTATCGTTGTAAAGGAGGCAATACCGGGGAGAAACCCCTTTCTGCCGCCGGTGTACCCGGCAAAATAGTGCGGTTCCACCGAACCGATGATCAGCACCTTCTCCGCTTCGTACCCGATCCTGTTGATATACATCTCGGTACCGTTTGCTGACGTGCCAAGATAGACCATCTCGTCCCGCCTCGCATCGTGCACGTGGATGCGGTCGGCAAACCGCTCATACTGATCGCCGAAGATGAAGGTGTACTCCTCAACAGTCGGCCCCCTGTGCACCCCCGTCGCCACGATGAACTCCGCCCCGGCAGCATCCAGCTCATCGGCAATGACAGCAATGACCTCACGGGTTGGGGTCGGACGCGTCCCGTCGTTCACTATCACCAGCAGTTTCCCCGGTGCGGCAAGAAAATCAGAGAAACACTCCCTGCCAAAAGGCTCCTCTAGGGCTCTCCGTATCGCAGCCAGCGGATCGGCAGCACCTGATACTTCATTCGGTTCAAGTACCCCGGCAACCCGATCTCCGGGAAGGGTAACGGCTATATGCCCGCGCTTATATGGCAGCTCTATCTTCATAGCTAATCTATTGCCGGCTCAACCGGAGACGGCAGCCTTCTCCATGGCCTCAATCAGCGGCAGCTTCTTCCCCGAAAGAAAGCGTACCATAGCCCCTCCGGCCGTACACACATACCCGTACTCCTCGAGTTTCGTAAATCGTGCCGCCGCACTTACGCTGTCCCCGCCACCGACTACCGAATAGCCCGGGGCAGCGGCAATCGCCTTCCACAGCTGCTCAGTACCCGCTGCAAAGAGATCCTCCTCAAAGACCCCGGAGGGTCCGTTGACGAAAATCGTGCCGGCCTTCCCTATCTCCTCACTATAGGCAGCAATTGTACTGCTGCCGATATCCTTGAACATGGCATCGACCGGCAGGGCCTCCCGGCTAACTTCAACCCGCTTCCCGGCAGCTTCATAGGTGAGATCTAGTGGCATGCGGATCTTATCGGGGTAGTCGGCAAGATAGCGCTCGGCAGCCGCCACAAATCCCATAAGACTCCGCTCCTCAAGAAACTTACGCTTCGTCGCCCCGATATCGAATCCGGATGCCAGCAGGAACACCTCACCGGTCACCCCGGTAGTCAGGATCAGGTCTGCAGTCCCGTTGGCCAGTACCTGCTCCATCATCCCGAAGGCATCCGATATCTTCGCACCGCCGAGGACAAACACCGAAGGATGCTCGGGCGCTTTGAGTACCCTAGTCAGGGCACTCACCTCACGGTAGAACAGCGGCCCGGCACCGCTGGGAAGCAGCTCCTGGAAGGCCACCATGCTCGGCGCATTGCGGTGCGCAGCGGCAAATGCATCATTGATATAGAGATCAAAGAGCGGAGCCAGCGAACGTACCAGATAGGTCCCCAGCATCTCCTCAGGCTTCAGCTTCACCGCATCCTCGAAGGTGGAGATCTCCTCGCAGAGATAGCGCAGGTTGCCCAGGATGATGCACTCTCCGTCCTGTAGCCCCTCAACCGCCTCCCGGGCTGCCGGCCCGCACACATCATCGATGTACTGCACAGCCCGTCCCAGCTTACCGGTCAGCTTCTCGGCATGCTCGGCAAGGGGAATCAGGTTCTGGTAGTCAAGGGTATCTCCCTGATGGGCAATCACCGCCACCTTCGCCCCACGCTCAAGAAGCCATTCCAGGGTGGGAACACTCTTGTTCATGCGGTTCTCGTTGACGATCTTCTTGGTTACAGGATCAATGGGACTGTTGATATCGAGTCGCAGCAGCACCCGTTTCCCGGTCACATCGAAGCTCTCCATGGGCCTGAACCCAGGAGAGCCGTTAGCTGCACCACTCATATCATGCCATCCAGAGATTCTTGTTCGTCGCCGCAGTACCCTCTTCCCGGGTCA
This sequence comes from uncultured Spirochaetales bacterium, assembly GCA_964605195.1. GTDB lineage: Bacteria > Spirochaetota > Spirochaetia > JABMQR01 > JABMQR01 > CAZSBC01. Next base: position 8,978 of record CAZSBC010000064.1, read on the forward strand.
GCTGCATCTTGGTCGCAGCCCGTACCGCGTCGATATTCTCAGGGATTACCACCGATTCCTGCGGGATGTTGATGGCGAACATGATGTCGTCACCGCTGTTGACGATGGACTCTTCCCATACAGCAATTTCATACATATCCCCGCGCTTGTTACCCAGGTCGCGGGCATACTTGAACAGCGAGGCATTCCCGAGGAATCCGTCGGCGATCCGTACCACCCTGATCCGGGGATGCGCATTGAAGATCTCCAGCAGCTCCTCCTTGCCGATTTTGCTCTTCGTTGTCACCACCGGGGTGATGATGTGCCCGTGGGTCACCGGGGTATGCACCAGAATACCGGTTGCATCGACATGCGGCATGATCGTCATCAGGTCAACGGCCTGGTGGTTGGGAGCCTTGGCCACTTCCAGGGCATTGGTCAGCCCGCGGTGGTAGTCGCCGGGATCAGCCACACGCCTGATGATGGTGATTGCAGTCTTCACCACTCCCACGGCCCGGTCGATGGCATCTATGGCCCGGATCAGTCCCGTGGTGTTGCAGCTGGTAAGCTTGAGGTAATCCGCACCGATACCCTTCTCATAGTTGGCATATCCATGGAAGAAGACATCGGCAACATCGTTCTTCTCGCCACCCTGGAAGACTGCCTTGGTGTTGTACTTCCGGTAGATCTCCTTGTTCTTTGCCCCGATACCGGCACTGGTGGCATCCAGCATGATATCGACCTCCTGCACCAGCTCCTCAAGCGTCCCACTTACCGGGATACCTTCGTCTGTCAGCAGATGCTTCTTCTCCGGGACGGCCGTGAAGAGCTTATACTGCATCCCGCTCTCATAAAGGGCCCGTATCGGCAGAGTCGGCGCCACATCCGCAACTCCCACCAGCTCCATGTCATCCTGGTACTTCACACCGTCAGCCAGCCGCTGACCGATCACTCCGTATCCTGCTACACCTACTTTCGTCATTGTTCTCTCCTTCTCATCTATAGATATTACCGTCCGGGATAGGCTTCCTCAAATGCTGCCGTCAGACTGCGGGCCGTCTTGCTCAACGTCGTCGTATCTGACATCAGCAGCAGGAACTGATATCCCCTGTCATACTTCATCTTAGCATCTTGCCATGAACCAGAGACGGTTGCAAGAATTTTATCACTTTCAAAAACCTTTTGCTCAATCTCGGCAATGGTCGCCTGCACCTCCGGGTGCCCGGGATTCCCGAAATGCCCCATGCTTGTTGCCAGATCCATCGGCCCGATAAAGATCCCGTCCAGGTTCTCCACGGCAAGGATCTCATCGAGGTTCGAAACGGCTTCCGGCGTCTCAACCGCCGTCATGAGGAAAATCTCGTCATTAGCCCGCCGCATATACTCCAGGGAGTTGTTACCAAAATGGGCTGCCCTGGGGCTGCCGGCCACTCCCCTGATACCGTCAGTGGGATAGCGCACTGCCCTGACAGCGGCCCTAGCTTCATCGGCTGTATTCACATACGGCACGAGCAGTCCATACACTCCGGCATCCAGAATCTTCTTGATCTGAACGAAGTCATTCCAGGGAGCCCGTACGAACGGTATCGCCGGCTGCCCCTTGAGGGCATGTACCTGGTTCACCAGCAGCATGATATCACCGGGACCGTGTTCCAGATCGATCATAACGGCATCAAATCCGGCGTCACCCAGGATCTCTGCCGTAATGGGACTGGCAGCCTGGGCCCAGGCTGCCGCTACCTTCCTGCCCTGCTTCAGCAGCGCCTTGACATGGTTTTCATGGGTTATCTTCATTTATCAGCTCCTTAGCATTCAGGATTGCAGTGCAAATCCAGGATTGCAGTGCAATCAGATTATTGCGTCATCCGCTCAAGCGGATAGGCAGAGAACTCCCTGATGGCTTCATAGAAAGCCTTCAAATTCTCAGGGGGAATGTCGTATCCGATGTTGTGGCAGGTAGCGATTATGTACCCGCCTCCTCTTCCCAGGTCACAGAGACGTCGGTTAACCTCTGCACGGACCTCATCCGGAGAAGCATTCACCATGACATTCTGTACATCGATCGCGCCATGGAAAGCAATCCGGTCACCATACTGAGCGTTGAGTGCAGCGGTATCCTTCAACTCCTCCACCGATGTCTGGACTGGATTGAGAATATCGACGCCCATCTCAATCATCCCGTCGATGATAGGAAGTACCGAGCCATCGGTGTGGAACATCACCTTCACGTGCGGAGCAAGCGACTTGATATGGGCAATCAGCTCTGCCTCGCGGGGTTTGAGAAACGTCTCCCACATCTCCGGTGACATCAGCAGCGAATTCTGGCTGCCGAAATCGTCGGTAATGTAGACTATCTGCACATACTCTCCCACAGCCTGCATGTAGTCCGTGTACATCTCTTTGTAGCAGGCTGTCACCTTATCAAGAAGAGCGTGCGCAAAATCGGGATCAATATAGAGATCCATGTAGAACTGATCATAGCCGCGCAGCTCAAGGCTGGTCTGGAAGACCCCTCCCTTGATGCCGTCGGCACCAATCACGTAATCCGTCTGCTCATGCAGGCACTGCGCCTCTTCCCGAAGCCCGGCAAACATGGCCGGGTCATGAAGCTCCGGCCACCGATACTTCTCGATATCTTCCACACCACTTTCCCTAAGGGGGGCATCGCAGACGGAGAAATAGTCTCCCGAATCCCTGAACAGGACCCCGAAGAGGTTGCGATAGTGCGTGTCGTCCACCTCCTCAATCTGTACCCAGCGTGGTTCAAGCCACCTGAAATCGATCCCCCAGGCCTCCAGAAGATCTTCATCGGAGACAACGCACTGGCTCATGCGATCCAGTATCCGTCCCTCCCGGGGAGGAAGCCCCATGATATCACGGATAGCAGCATACCCGAACTTGTGGATTGAACCGACCTGTTTGCCCTGATCTACAAGTACCCGACCGACCTCTTCGCGGTTCATGCTGGCGGTAAAAATCTCTCTTCTGTTCATCAGCACACCCCTCTCAGGAGAACACAACCGGTTCAATATCGAGCATTCTGCACACCTCTATCAGCTCATCGGTGTAGTTCCCCGCCACACCGGAGATGTGGTTCGAGCCATAGGCATCGAGGAACCGATCAAAGGAGAAGTTCACCTTGGCAAAAAGGGTGGGCAGCTGGTGCGGCCCCCTTCCGGCAACGAATTTCTCAACTGTCTCCTCATCGGGAGTGATCGCCTCGGCAGGAATGATGGCCATATGGTACCTGCCGTCCACCCGGTAGAGTCTTGCCAGCTGTACCGGACCGGGAGCTGCAAAGAATCCCGAGATAGCCCCGCCGCCCGGCCGGATCGACTGCTTTATGGTGATCTTTGAGAGATTCTCCTCCGCGGATGCGCTCCTTCCGGCATACCAGGCACAGAGGGCTCCGCAGTTGACACAGTAGATAATACTGTTCTCGTCATCAAGATGGCTGACATCGGCAAAGAGAGTGGGAGCCCCACCGGAAATGATCTTCAGGATCTGCTGGGTAAGTGCCCCGTCGGCATCCGCCTCGCATGCCATGACGATACCATCCTTCTGTCCCTCTTCCCCGTCGTAGTTGTCAGGCAGGAAGGTCGCCGTCATGCATTGCGGCACATAGCTGTTGGAGAGTTCCGGCATACACTTGATTGCCGTGTACTGCAGCCCCATCTCCCTGCAGATATCCTTGGTTGCGAGGTAACAGGCAAGCTGGAAATCGAACTTCTCCCTTGTCAGCCTGTCATCATTGTACTGCACCTCGGCAGCATTGGCCTCAATCCAGCTTCTCAGGGTATCGACTCTTGCCTGCTCAACCGCTTCTGCTCTTCTGATGATTTCGACCTGATCAATGTGCTCGACATCAATTCCGAACTGCTTTCGCCAGCCCATCGGATCGAAGGTGGCGGTATCTATACCTATGGAACGTCCGCCGAAATGGCCCATCACGGAACCTTTGAGCTGGTTCTTCACCGTAGCCGCCATGATGAGCGGGTAGAGCCGCTCCCGGAACATCTCGGGAGTATAGTCCACCCGTACACGCTTGTGAATCTGACCAATCTGCGCCAGGGCTCCCGATGCCCCGAAGAGCCCGACACAGCCGTGCGTTGACATGTCACGGTTGCCGAGCATGATGGTGAACATATCCATCCGCTGTACCCCGTGCACCACCAGGTTGGGAGATGTCCAGCATGGTGTGTGGGCAATGAAGACATCAATGCCGCGGCTCTTCAGTGTATCTACCTGCAAGTTGATATCATCCCTCGAACGGGCCGGTGCATCAAACGAGACCACTTCGATATCCATGCAGTTGAGCATCTCCACTGCCAGGCCATGCCGGGGAACAGTCATGCTTTTGAAGACCTTGTTCCACTCGGGTTCCCGGCTGTCACCAAAGGTGATAATTCCTACTTTTGGCTTATTCATTGTTCTGCTCTCCTTGCCTCTCCGGCTGGATAGACCTACAGCCGCCGAACGGCATCCGGCGGCTGTATTTTCATCCATAATGGCGGCTACTTCTTCAGCTGCCCCTTTTCGTCATGGTCACTGTCATACGCAATATGGGGAGAGGTTGCGTACCCGCCGGGATTCCTGAAACCGAGCGGGTTGATACCGACAGGATACTTGCTCTTGATCTCCTCGACCAGCTCGACATAGTGGTTGACTACCCCTTCTACGCAGGCCTTTCCCTTCTCAAGGGTTGCTTTGGTTGGGTCACCGATCACTCCGTTCTCAAGGTCATCCTTCTCAGGCAGGGCAAACGTCCCCTCAAAATGGTAGAGGGTTCCCGGTTCTGCAGCCTGCCCCGGAGCAATTTTCCATTTGGAATCAATCAGCGGGGTCCCGTAACCGGCCTCGGCCAGATCCATCTTGATGAACTGGGGATAGAGGTAGAGTCCTACCGACGTTTCCGCTTCGTCCGCATGCCACATGTAGTCCTCGAGCACATGCTTGTCATCCCGGAGAAAGTCATACCAGGTTGACGAGATCGTAAACAGTCCCTCAATCCCAAGCTTGTGGGTGGCAACGATCGTTGATGAGACCTGGCCGTGTGCCGAGAGGATGATGAACTTGTTGTAGCCCGACACGGAAGCTCCCCGGATGATGTCCATCAGCAGCCCGATATGGGTCTCATAGGTAAGGGGAATCGTTCCCGGCATACCCCAGTGATGGTGCGGATGGGAACCGTACATCGGGCACGGTAGCAGCATGGCACCGGTCTTCTCGGCAACCTTCTCGGCAATCCCGATGGCATTGTAGGTATCCATCCCGGTAGGAGCATGGGCAGCGTGCTGCTCAATGGCACCGATGGGCAGGATAGCAACATCACACACTTCCCTGGCATAATTGACCACAACATGGGCGCTGTTCTCCTGGAACCACACCGAATCTCTCTTGTTCATCTTGAACTCTGTCTGTTTTTTCATGGCATTCACTCCTCGTATGCAGGCTGCAGACCTGCTGCCGCCTGAAACCATTGTGTTCTGTATATATCGGTTATTCCATAACCATGTAACGGGATTCCCCCGTCTGAATGCACTACTGCAGCTTGGAGGCAACCCCAAGCTGTGAGGCAAGTTCCCGCATCTCTACGATAAGCTCCTGGGGCAACGGAATTCCCCCGCTTCTTCGTTCCAGTTCCGACCGGTACTCCAGTTCACCCGGAATTATCTGGGCGGTATCGGGATCAGTCATTGGTGTATCCTTGATCATCTTCACCCAGCTTTCCATCTTCACGACAAACTCATCCCGGGGCATGAAGAAACCGGGATCCAGGGCACAGAACAAATGTGAGGTGAGGCTGGGCTCTTCCTTGTGCCGGTACATGCTCTTGATATCCTGAAGGAACGGTCCCCCGCTGAGCACTCCGGTAAGGACATCTATAAAGAGTGACATCCCCAGCCCCTTGTGCATGCCTGTGGGCAGCAGGATGCCGGCAAATCCCTTGAAGGGGTCATCTGTCGGGTTCCCGTCGGAATCGATTGCCCAGGTCTCCGGTATCTTCTCACCCTTCTTCTGGGCCAGCAGCAGCTTGCCTCCAGAGACTGCGCTCATGGAGATGTCAAGCGAAAACGGATAGGGCTCCCCGATAGGGGCAGCCAGTGCAAGCGGATTGTTGCCGGTCACGGACTTCCGGTTGCCGGGCATCCCGATATTCGGGATCACGTTTGTGGTCACAATACCCAGCAGGCCTACAGCGGAGGCCATCCGAGCATAGAGTGAAGCTGCCCCGAAATGGTTGCTGTTACGGACGACAACCAACCCGATACCGAACTGCTCAGCCTTGCCAATGGCAGCCTGCATGGCCCGCTCACCCACGACATAGCCCATCCCGGCATCGGCATCCATGAGGGCAAGCGGCCCCTCCTCGCCCTTGATGTACTTCATCACCGGCTCTGCATTCACGGCTCCGGTGAGCACCCGCTTGATGTAGGCAGGTGTCCTGAGCACCCCATGGGAATCAACTCCCCAGAGATTTGTACGGATGGTACAGTCTGCGCATATTGCGGCATCAGCCCGTGAAAGGCCGGCCTTCGCATACATCTCCTCCAGGTACTTGGTCAGTGCTTCCACTGAAACGGTAATCTGTTCTGCCATTATAGTAAATTATCTCCCTAAAATGAATACGTAGTCACATTATAGCCGCATTATCCCCGCTTGTCTATGAGCAATCACATAATTATCTGAAATTATTCCTGTAATTCCCGGTCTCCTCATCAATAAAAAAGTGGGGCACCACCGCAGAATAGACGGATGGTACCCCGGTCATAACACTATCCGGCTGCCGGGCAGCGAAACCAGTCTTCTCTGGACTCAGCTTACGGATACGAAATCAAACCCGGATCACTACCGCTGAAAAGGGCTATGTCACGTGCAATGGCATGCTTGCGCCCTGAGATTGCTGAGTTGTCCGGATCAAACCACTCATAGGAACTCTTGGTGATCGAGTGGCTGTTCTCAGGATAAAGAAATGCCTTGGCATTCCCACCAGCTGCATTTATTCTCTTTTCCAGCTCATAATTCCACTCAGGGAAGGAGTAGAAATCCTGGTCTGAAAAGTGCATGATCACATCCTCATCAACAATATACTGAGGATAGTTGAATCCGCTGACAATAAATGAATAGTCCTCGACTAGCGGATCATGCTCAATGAGGACTTTCCCATCAGCATCCTTGACAACTTCATAGGCAATGTCATCAACATCGGAGAACTGATTATTCAGGGTCCTGTACATTTCACCGAACTTGGCAACCAGTCGTTCTTCCACACTCTTCCCGAAATAATCTGCCTGCCAACCCCATTCATCCGGATCAATAGAACCAATCCAATCTGGTGGAAATCCAAAGACAAAGTTTGGATTTACTGAACCATCAGCTCCCACAGCAGTTCCATTCCACTCGAACTCCTCCTGTGCACCAGCCTTGAAAGCCTCTGTCGACTGTTCCATCAGACCATAGGTGTTACACTGTGTTATCCTGTCGGGGAAGCAGCCTGACCAGATTGCACCTGATGAGACCGGATAATCAAGACTCGACCCTTCACCCGAGATTGCCAGTACATTCAGCAGTGCATCGCCGTTCTGGGAGTGACCCGCAAGGTTTATATTCGAGAGATCAACCTTCACGGAATCAGCAGCATCAAATCCCCAAACAGACCAGTCATTGGAGTTGAGTGTATAGAGCCCGTCAATGAGATTCAGCGTATCTATGGTATAGAAGATTGGTCCGCTGTAACTGCCGTTGTCAAATTTTGTTAAAAATTCAATGCCTTCCCCCGGGACTCCATCAACTGTGGCATGACCGCGTAACGCAGGCATGAGCACAACGAAACCGGCATCGACATATGAATCAATGATATCTCCGTAATATGAGTTGGCATAGTAGTTCATGGTATAATCAGGGGCTGCGGCTTCACCGACC
>CAZSBC010000065.1:0-16785 GCA_964605195.1 uncultured Spirochaetales bacterium
ATGGTATCCGCTATGGTATCAAGTGAGATCTCAGAATAGAGATTCTTCCTGATAAAGACAAAGGCCCGTTCAAGCCACCAGTTTGGGTTAACCTCAAGAGCCTTGAGACTTGATATCATTTCGCCTGCGGCTGAAATAACAGCATGCTTGATCTCGACTGCAGACTGCATCCGAAACAGACTGCTTACCGGGTACAGCTGCCCGCCCAAGCTGTCTTGCACACCCATAGACTGGACAGTTCTCTTAAGTGAAAGCATGAACTGGGCTGAGTACTCTCTCAACGTTTCAAAATCAGGTATACTGGTCAATACGTCTGCTGCCGCACAAATCAGGGAATCAATTCTCGTATAGTCCCGGCTGTGTATTTTATCAACGATTTCATTCTCATCTTCCAGGGGATACGCATACTGCTCAGGAGCAGCTTCCCTGGCTGTCTCTTGATACAGGGATACTGAATGCGTTTTTGCATCCGCCTTCTCATATGCCAGTGCAGCTTCATGAAAACTTTTCTCCATATCTTCACGGTTTCTGGCCAGAGAGCCCATTCCGCATTGGATTGGTGTATGGAAATACTTGCCGAGCTGTATTACGTAATCCTGCAGCTGCTGCTCCAGCTCTTCCTGGATTTGGTTAAAGCTCTCCCCGGGAATAAAAAACACCAGGCTCTTACCAATCCTGTCAGAGGAGATGCAATGAAATTTCAGCTTCAGGATTTTCCTGGCTTTATGCTTATCATGCTGGGAAAAGTCAGGATGGCCAATGAACACAAAGACACCGGAATCCGATTTGATCTGCAGGATTTTCTTCAGTTTTTCCTCAACTCTCCGATCGGTATTATCCCCGATAAGCAGTGCAATGTACTCCTCTTCCATGAAACTCTGTAATTCCGGGTCCCTTGGGGCAGCATTATTCCTGTTTTCCAGTATAGTGATTTTTTCCTGAAGGATCTTGATAACCTGTTGTTTGCGGAAGGGCTTGAGAAGATAACTTTGAACTCCCTCATTAAGGGCCTTCTGAGCATATGAGAAGTTATCATGGGCAGTCAATATGATGATAATTGTATCAGGGTTATTCTGAAGGATCTCTTTCGAGGCTTCCAGGCCGTTAACACCTGGCATCTTGATATCCATGAAAATTATATCCGGAGAATACAGTCGCGCCTGTTCTATCGCCTGCCGTCCATTCTCGGCCTCTCCGATTACCTGCACGTCAGAAAAGTGTCTGGCAATCAGGGTTCGGATAGAATACCGGGCCAGCATTTCATCATCTGCAATCAATACGCTACACTGCATTTTCCAGCTCCAGGTGTGCCTGCGAGATCCTCTGATTCTCCTCATCGGAAATCAAAACATAATACAATGGTCCACCGTCATTCCGAATTCCCAGCTCAAGCTGCAGATGTTTCTCCCCATCCTCAAGGAGCGGCAGCAATTGCTGATCCACAAATTCAAGCAACCGACCTGACCGAATCTCAATATCATGATCAGTGGAATTGTTTCCATGGATTACATCAAACCTTCCAGGAAAACGTATCGCCTGCAGATGCAGGTATGTCTCTATGATTGCCAGCTCTTCATCCAGAGATGGAAAATCATTTTCCAGTGTCAAATACCTGTAGATTGCTGAGAAATCCTCCAGGATAGCGTGCGTTCCGGCCGCCTCTTCCACATACGCCATCTGGGAGGCATGGACCAGCACCCCTAACACCATGTCTTTCATTATATTCCTCACCTATGACAATCTGCTATAGCGCTCCTCAAGGATCTCTCTCATTCGCAAGTTGACATCCCACTGCTCGTCAACCGGCTCTCCGCCGACGGGATCTACGGGCATATAGGGATATGGTCACGCTCCTGTAGTAATCGTGAACACTTTACCGCCCCGTTTCCGGGCATGTGTAACAACAGTATCCCACCACCCAAGATGGATATCAAGGGCATTCTGCCAGAAATCTGTAAAGGGGTCGGCAACCTGGGGACCCTCCGGGAATCCGACTCTGCAGTGCAGATGGGCTGTGCGCCGCAGGACCGTTTCGACACTATCCCCTTGGTCATGCAGATATGACTCTGCCACAGCACACCAGTGACTGATATCGAGGGTAAGCATCATGCCCGGTACCAGCTCCAGATATTGCGGCATTACATGGGCTGCAAAGGCGAATCTGCTTCGATGCGTTTCATGGTTTACTGGTATTCCGTACTTCCCAGCTATCTCCCCCGCAATATTTATCAAATCGATATTCTGCTGAGGAGTAAACCAGTCCATGCCTGTCTGCGAGTTGATACATAGCGGCTTCATCTCTGCCAGGCGGGTCAGTCTCTGCCTGAACTCATTTACATGGTCATTGTAATCTGCTAAACGGGTTTCATGATGCTGGGCAATGAGTTTCAGGCTATACGATTCCAGTACACCGAGCAGTTCGCTAGCCACTCCTTCATTCAGGGGCAGGGACATCTCCACCCCATCAAAACCTGCCAGTTTGACCATCCTGCAGAAATGCCTGAAATCCTGTTCCTCCCTACCCCATCTTGGGCAGAAGAATTCTATCTGCATGCTTTATTCCACCTTAAGTCTGGCCGGGTTGGCGGTTGCCGGCAATTGCGGTACATGGACCCACTGCGAATCTCTTCTCTGCCTGCTCACCAGCTTTGTGATATGCATAAACCCATGAAGAAACCCCTTGACCGGCTCTGGAAGATCATGGGCTATGGTCCTGTGGAGGTCCGGAAGTCTGTGGAACGGTACAGATGCATACATATGGTGTTCGATATGGTAGTTCATGTTCCAGTAGAAAAAAGCCATAACCGGACCGAACTTCATCGTATGGCAGCAGATCCTGAAATCCGGAACATTTGAAGATAACCCTATATGCTGCATAGCACCACAGGCGTTGCCCAGAAATGTAAAGAAAAAGTAGCTGAGGGATACCGTATAGATAAGCACCCAGACATCCAGATAGATAAATATCGCCGCAAGTGCAACGTGGCCCAGAAGCTGGGACCTTGCCCAGAAAAACATCTTTTTGCGTTTTGGGTCATCCTTACCAAGAAGCGGGTCCCAGGAAAAGACATCCGGACGATCCCTGCCCAAGGAAAATGCTATATTTGCCCCCATGATCATCCGGAATTTTTTCCAGTCTAAGCTCATCCAGCTCAGGTAATCAAACAGTCCGACCGGTGCCGGTTCGATCACCACTTCCCTGTCCAGTCCTCGGAACAGGGTGAACTGGTGGTGCCGTTTATGACTTTCCCGAAAATGGATTGGGTTATTCCAGGTGATAAAGGCAAACAGGTAATAAAACACTTCGTTCAGCCACCTGGTCCTGAAGGGGGTTCTATGGCTCAGTTCATGGACAGAGGTCTCCATACCCAGGAAATTACTGAAAAGTGAATGCACAGCCATGGAGCATGCCATCAATATCCAGGCTGACCGGAGAAAAAAATAGAGACAGACCAAGTTCGTGAATATAAAAATCACCAGAAGCGACAGGGCTTGAACCAGCCCTCTTAGATCGCTTCTCTTACGCAACTCGGCAAAAACATCCTTATCGATTCCTGTCCGGTAAAAACCTATGCTGCTGCCCATACCGCTTCACCTCTTTCCATACCGACCAGTACACCCGTTGGATCTGAATTCCGGCGTGGTTTGACTTCCTGTAGCACCTTCACCCATAGTATGCAATGAACGTGCCATTATTACGGATGATATTAGCATGATAAATGGGCAAATACCTTAGGATTATAATAATGAGTTAGGATTATTATGATCTGTGACTGTCCGCAGCAACAATGAACAACTATCTGCAATACAAAGGTATTATTTCAATGGGACTTGTTTTTCAGTGAAGTACCCTCCAATATGCAGATCGTGAATCACCCGAGTACACTGAAAGATGATTGTTACTAGAAGAAAGGAGAAATATTGGTATCAAAAGACTATTATCAATGTGCCTGCGTATGCTCCCCATTTCTTTCTACGTTGGCTTCGGATTGATACGCTGCCATACAGGTGAACTTCAGCGATAACCAGTGGAGAGAGGTACTGATCTTCACTGGTCGCCTTTTTACCGATCAAGGTACGGCTTTTCAGGAATATTTACCAATATGATGCCTTATCACAACCCGCTTCTGTAGACCGGGAACATGCCTGCATTGCTGTAGTCCTTGATCGTTTCGATATTCCTCAGCGCCATCAGTTCTTCATTGGATATTGCGAAGTCGAGGTCGGCATTGTTCTTCATGTGGTTAGGATTTGATGTCTCGGTAACGGAAGAAGCCCGAGGTCAAGACAAGACCTGATACCCAGCTGCGGCACAGATACGCCATACCTCTCTGCCATGCTCACAACAACATCATTCTTCATCAGCTCTCCATGTGCAACCGGGGAGTAGGCCTCTACAAGAATGTCTCTTCTCTGGCAATAATCGATCAGCTCCCCGGGTGTGTTGCTGATATGCGAGAGAATCTGGTTGACCATCGGAGTGACTGTACAGGAAGAGATGATATTCTCGATATCTTCCTTTTCAAAGTTCGATACCCCGACAGCCCGGATCTTCCAACTACTCCGGAAGCATAGTATGTACCGCAAGGCAGCCTGTTTCATGCATCAGCCCCTGACAACCTGCAGTAATCATCTTCATAAACCCTCTCCAGCCATTCTTTTCTGGTCCCTGTTCCGGGGACCTCAAGTGATATGCATGATCAGATGTGATAACCTCATACAATTTCAGCTAATATATCATCATATCAGCTGAACCTGTGTTCGTATTTCAGCCGATTCCATGCTATAATCAACTACTATATTGTACGAGGGGTAAGAGAGCCATGTATGCAACGGCAACTGAAGTGAAGAACAATTTCGGCAGGTACCTTGATCTCTGTAAGCGGGAGAGTGTCATCATCACCAAGAACGGTAAGAAACAGGCGCTCCTGCTCCATTATCCGCGTGACTATAAAGGCTTTGAAGCAGGTGAACCGATCCATCAGTATGGAACGAGCCCCGCAAAGAGCAGCTCCGTCACCTACCGGGAATTTCTGGAAATAACCGAGACCAGTGATGCCCGGTATGAACTGATAGACGGTGAGGTCTATATGCTTCCTTCACCAAGCTTCTTTCATCAAAAGATTCTGCTTAACCTTATAAGTTTATTCCTCGATTACTTCAAATCAGATAAAACATGCACGCCACTCTTTGCCCCGCTCGATATCGAACTGGTAAGGGAATCGGTAAGAAAGCAGCGTGAGGTGACTGAAGATGATATAAGCATCGTGCAACCGGACATCATGATTCTCTGCAATGCTGAAAACATGCTTGATGAGAAGGAAAAGTTCAAGGGGACCCCTGTTCTTGTTGTGGAAGTTCTCTCTCCATCAACCCGCGGCAGGGATCTGTTCATCAAGGGAGGTTTATATGAGGAGAGCGGTATAGAGGAATACTGGGTGGTTGATCCGGTGAAGAAGACGGTTACCCTCTTCTCCTTCAAAGATTTCTCAATTGCAGATAACGAGCACTCCTCCTCCGGTGATATGGTAAACTCTCTCACTTTCCCGGGACTTTCGATATCAGTCGATACACTGTTTTCATAACAGTACAGGAGAAAGGTTTTCTCTGATATCCCCAGGCAATATTTCGACTAAAAACTGTAGCCGATACCGAAACTCATCTGGACATCGGCGTGATTGCTGCCCTCCACATTCAGATAGAGCTCCACGTCGTCACCATAGTCCGTTGCGTGAAAAATTGTCGGTGTATCGCTTTTCATGTTCACGATGTTCACATAGTCCAAGCCGGCTTTGACATAGAGGCCGGGAACCTGGCTGACATGATACGTACCGCCGAGACTGAGGATGAAGGTTCTTTCAATCACGTCCCCGGAGAGAATGGTAACCAGCTCGTCCAGTCCATTTTTGCCGTATGCACTCCACTGCGAATCAATCCGCTTGTTCCCATGCCACATATACATTCCGTTGAGGAACGCAGACCAGTTCCCGAAATCCGTAAGGGAAGAGGTATAGTTCAGCACAACAGCATCGCCGCCGTACTCATACCCAAGGAACATCCTTTTATAATCACCGGGCTTGTTGAAGTTCTTGACGATTGCATCGTATCCGTACCCGTGGCTGTATCCCGCTACTCCCGAATCATCTGATGTGTAATCCAGGCCGCGCAGGTATAGAAACGGGTCTGTAAGGGCCGCTTCCAAGGAAGCCTCCGCAACAACGGCATTACTTATCGGGAAGGCCGTCTTGGCACCGAGCATATATGCCATTGCATTGGGATAGGCTCCGGGATCCGGCTCCATTGTCTCTCCCAGGGCTATTTCATCTATTGCCAGCTGGGCATAATAATCAACATACCCGAAGGGATTGAAATCCAGCTCGGCAGTAACCAGGGAGTTCGAAAGACCCCGGATATACTCATTGTGGAAAAACCCGAACGGATTTATCGCAGCCAGATTCAATGTGTTCTTATCGGTTTTATAACTGATGGCCTCACTCAGGGCAAACCCGACGGTATCTTCGAGAAAACTGAACTCTATCCGGTGCCCCAGGAACATCGTAAAGCCGGGGAAATCAGCATTCTGGTCCTTTCCCATGGTTGAATCGGGCGGATAGAAAGAGGCTAAGAGGGTGTATTTATACGCATTGTGAAATGTCGTGAACTTAATATAGTCATGCTGGATAAAATGAGAGCCGAGCATGAAGTTCCCGCTCTCTCCCGGTCCCCAGGAAAATCGGTCACGCCCGATTGACAGATTCCAGTGATCACTGCCGAATGAGCCGAAACTGCGGTAGGGAAAGGTGAAGTCTCCATCAGCCCCGAAATCTGCCGGCGGCAACAAGGGTACATTGGTCACAAAGGTATCCTGATACAGGTAATTGCCCTCGGGATTGTTGTGATGGTTGCCAAGCGAGTTCATAAGCAGCGCAGCATCAAAATAGATGAAGATATTGTCGGTGCTCCAGAGGTCCCATCCAACATCAAGAAATTTGGCCCTGTCGTTGAATCCGTGGACCCAGTACTCTTCGTCCTTGAACACCTCGTTCGTATGCAGATACACTTCAAACGCTGTATTGATATCGAACGTCATAGCCACATCACCGTCACTGCCCATCACGATCTCAGGTTCAACCGACAGCTGTGCGGCAATATAGTCATACACGTTTTCCGATGCAGGCGAAGTCGGCTTTACCCCGTTGAGCATGTCCAGAAGCTCTGCCTCACTCCATGGACCGGCAGTAGAGGGCAGAGCATGCCCCTCCATCATGTAGAGGGCTTCCATTGCTGAGTATATATCTGAATCAACGGGATGTATCTTCTGGCCATTGTTCATGGCCACAGCAAGGCTCATGCAGAAGATGAGCAGAGAACACGAGAGAACAATTTTTTTCATCATAATACCTCCGAACATGTTGCCGCGACCCTGCCCAGGCAAGGTACCCGCCTTACTAAAGATTGTCTTCATCCCTGTTACCGCCTATCGTCTGAATCAGATTTTCGAGCGTGCAAGAAAGATTGCAGCTGCACCATTCAGCTGCTTATATTAAGATTCCATCATTGAAATGCACAGCGCTTGCCTGACATCACTTCTCAATATCATACAGCAGACAGGGGCTGCCATGCACTCAAAACCATCAGAAATAATTGTAGCATATAATCGGTAAAAAGGGGGGGGGTACTGTCTTATCTTCATATAGATACCACTCTATGCAGCATCTTAATGGTGCTCTCCATTGGTGCCTTGCTGTATGATTTATTGATGGATACTGATTAGGTTACATGAGACCAAGTGGCACTCCCTGCTATTGAGGATTTCGCGAACCCGGCGTTGGATACTACCTGCAATCTCAAGACGACAGATCAGAATCAGGTAACTGCAATAATTGAACCAGTTCAGGAATATGTGTACCAGTAATGGTGATTTGATGGTGTATGACTTGTACAAGTATATGTTATGGTATGTCGAAAATGAACAAACGAACAACATTTGCTCTCGATGAAGAAACTATTCAGAGGCTCAAAAGACTGGCTCATACCTGGCATGTTTCCCAGGCAGCAGTAGTCAGGAAGGCTGTTGAAATAGTGGAGAAAGATGTTACAGAAGCAATTGATAAAAAATTGAGCCTTCTCCACCAGTATCATGAAAAAAAAGGGATAGCTTCAGATGCAGCAGATTCCTACCTGTGCGAAGTAGCAGACAACCGGTCAAAATGGGGACGGGAAAAGTGATTCTTCTTGATACCAATTATCTGATCAGATCGCTGGTTCATAAGTCCTGGGAAATGCAGCGTATCGCAGAATGGGTTACAGCAGGTGAAGAGCTGATTACATCATCAATATCCTGGTATGAATTCATCTGCGGACCGGTTGATGATGAGGGGGTTTTCGTTGTCTCCTCCCTGATTGAAGACAGAATAATTCCCTTTTCAGGGGACCAGGCTGCTGAGGCAGCAAGGCTTTTCAATGAAACGGGCAGAAAGCGGAATCTTAGAATCAATGCCATGATAGCTGCTGCAGCCATCATCTCGCATGCCGAGCTGGCTACAGAGAACCTTGGGAATTTCAGGGATTTCACCCCGTTCGGTCTTATCCTGGCTGATTAACGCCTTCATATAATCGCACACATCTGTCTCTTGTGAGGATGCATCCTTATGGATACGGTTAAAGCATTGGATATATAGATTCCCGACTATTATACATTGCAAACGACAGAAACAACTTTCTCCCCGATGGGTAGCTGAATCCCTGTTAACGGGTAGCATCAAATACAACAAACGAATAGATGCAGTGGTGTATCATATTTGGGGCCATGTAGAATATCGTCTCTTACAATATCCATGCGAGATACTTTCCTTGATCTGTTTTCGATCTGTGTTTCTCTCTCCGGTTTCAAATGGATTTCCATCAAATTCAAAATCTCAAATGTTGCTGACATGTACCTTGTGTCCCAGGTTTTTCCATATTTTAAGCCAAAAATGAGCCTGCCGGAAATCCGGCAGGCTCAACCCATAATCTATGTTACCAGGAATAATGTCACATTCAGTTATTCAATGTCACGGCTGCATGAACAATAGCATAAAACGGTACACCATTTGGCCAGGGAATTCTGAAAGTATCAGTGGGAGGTACAATAAATGAACCTGGTGTGAACTCACTCGGGTTATCATGAATATATGGATACTGTCCCGGTGAAACAGTAGCCTTGCCATTCTTCAACGGGAATTTTTCCTCCCCAATATAGACATGAATCTGTTCAAACTGTGCATTGGAGTTAGCTAAAATATGAACAATGACCTCTTCATAAAAGGTGTTATAATTCACAAGGGCCAATCCTACATTGGTTCCCTTGGTAATATCACTCTGTCCGGCACCGGCATACATGGTAAGGGTTGCTCCATAATTCAAACCTCCACCAAACAGACCATTTGTCCAGCCCCAGCGCTTAAACCCGTTATCGAGGAAATCATTTGAGTATTGTGTATTTACAGTCTGCCCCCCGGTCGGGTTCCATGACACCATAACTCCAAATGCCGTTTCACTTCCAGAAGGAAGCACATAGTCATCATCGTCCTCGGTTGCAAGCTCTTCAATCACATCTTGATATACATCTTCAAAGACATTTTCAGTGATGTATTCAATCACAGCATTCAGGGTGTATCCAACAGTATAGAACCAGGCCCCTCTGCCATCGTAATTCGGGTCATTACCTGCTGCATAGGCAGTCTCTCCGGCATTTGACTCGCCATCACCAGAACCAACTGCATCCTCAACAAGTGCTGCATGAATTACAAAGTAGTAATCTTCAAGGTCGGCAAGCTCAGTTACCGGAATCTGCACGGTGACAGAATCAGCATAGATTTCCTTTGCATAATATGGGGCCTGCCCGGGAGCAGGTCTTTTATCCGGAAGCTCTTCCAATGCCTCGTATACATTGATATGCACTTCCTCTAGATCAGCAGTGGTGTTGGTGTCAACGGTGATGTAGAAGAATTCATTATCATTGCTGATAGTCACAGTCCCAGCATTGTTATCTTGCCCGGCCCAGAGATCAAAAACAGCTGATTCCCAGCCGATTATTCTCTCACCTATGGTATTGTACCCAATCAGATTGAAGCCGGTGGTGTAGAAACCGGTCTTCTTATGTGTTGCAAGGGGGTCATTCTCTGCCACTGAAATTTCGAGTCCATTATCATAATAGAAGTACACTTCCGGTTCATACGGGGTCAGAACTACGGGATCATACGGTGTGAAATCAAACGGTTCGGAATAAGCCGTGAATACCACCCCTTCTTCAGGATAATAGGATTCTATGAAGTTTTCTTCAGCTAGAAGGAGGGAATCACCCTCAGCACCTTCATATACCGTGGGTGGAGTCGAAACGCTTGAGGCCTCTGGCTTACCTCTTCTATCTGCATCATTCAGATTGTTTGTTCCCGTGAGCTCACACCCTGCAATAGCTACGAGTGCGAAGACTGCTGTCAACAATATCAAAAGGCGGGTAACACTCTTTTTCATACTTTTTCTCCTACTTTATTGAATTCGTTTTTGTAATACACTAAAGATATCATTGTTCATTATTTTTGTAAACAATTATATTCATAATTTTACTGAACTTTATCTAAAGGGTTTGGGAAAAGAGTGATTTCAGGGAAAAAGATCAGGTATCTAAGCTTCGTTATTCTATTTGAAAAATGGTTTTATTGACCATCTTGCAGTATTTTCAGTTAAATTCGGGATTACAGGAAGGCCGGGCAGAATAATCAAGCGTAATGAATTGCTGATGGGTATCAGCGAGTCTTAAGCCGGATAACCGCTGATTATCCGGCTGATCAGTCAGGCCGTTGCTATTCCGGGGCTTTCCCTCCGCCGTAGGCAGCGAAGAACAGATCTCCCGGTATAACCGGGCTTTCCCCGACCGGGGTCTCTTTCATTACCCGCTTCAACTCCTCATCATATGTAAGTCGTTCCTCAATTTTTCCGGCAGCGATATTCGGGTCGTTGGTCTTTACTGCTTCGACATATATGGTGATTGTCTCTCTTTCCAGATCCAATATACTTGTATTGTCCCGCTCATCAACCACTACCGTTCTCCATTTCCTGAGGTCGAGAAGAACTTCTCCCAGCAGCATAATGAGTTTGTTATGGGTTGCGGAGAAAACGGTCCTCATGAAATTTCTGAACGCTGTCTGGGATGTACCCTGCAAGTCATGCATGGTTTCATCATCAGCTGTTATCTCTTCACGGGACATTGTTGTGAAAATATCGAGATACTGTTGTGCCGCATCATCAATGGTGACGATTTCGGACTCAGAAGCTTCAGCTGCTGCCAGTGCAAACACCCGGGGAAGAAGCAGCCGCTCAAACTGTTCCACATCCCAGGCAGATGCACCGTCTCTCCGTAAACTGGTTAGAAGTGCGTCAGTGAACGCTTCGGTTTGTGAAAAGGAAACAAACATACCCTTGCCATGTTTTACCACAACCAGTCCCTGAGCTTTCAGCATACGGACCGCATCCCGCACAACAGCCCTGCTGACATTGAACTGCTTCTCAAGCTCAGGCTCAGTCGGTAGTGCTTCACCCGCCTTCAGTTCGCCGCTCAGAATATACTCCTTAATTGTTTTAGCAACTTTTTCCGGAAGGGTCTCCCGGCTGCTGATGGAATGGAACTGTTTCATGTAGTATCCTCCATGGAGATGTTGACGGCCATGTCTGCAAGGGTCTCTGCATTATCGTTATTTCTCTTTTCCGCTGCCGGTATTCTCAAGTATAGCAGTGCTGAAGCCGTTATGAAAATTGAGGCGATAACCCAGGCTGTCTTAATTGAGTAGGTCTGAGCAAGGAATCCGAGCAGCAGGGAACCTGAGATTCCTCCTGCCTGCAGGAAAAGCGATGCAAAGGAGATGAGGGTGGAACGCTTTTCGCTTGGTATCTCTGTATTGAAAATTGAGCTTTGCGGTGATTCCTGCATACCGTTCCACAGGAATAGGGTAATATAGAATACAGAAAATAGCGGCAGATGTATCTGAAATGCAAGGAACAGATAGAGTATCCCCATAATTGACCTGGTGACAAAAAGGACTGCCGGGTAGTTATCCTTAAAAAGCTTGCAGAGTGGTGTTATCAGCAGATTTCCCGCACTGGCGGCCAGGAAATACCCGAATGTCAGCAGCCCGAATATCCAGCTGCTGCCCTCCTGGCCACCAATGATATTCCTGACCTGTGGCTGCCAGAACCCCTCAAGCCCCGATATTGAAAACCCCCATATGAATCCGGTTATGAGCAGAAGCAGCACTACCGGATGCTTTATGCCGTAGGAAACTGATGTTTTGAGCACATCAGGTACTTTCCTGATCCCGTCCAGAACAGTGCTTCCTGAAAACCGTTCCCGGTTTTCATGAACCATTATCAGGGTTGCGATAATCTGAATAGCAACAGCGGCTGCATAGCAGATGTAGTTTGCCGCATACGCGTTCCCACCGAAAGCCCTCTCTGTTACGGTTCCAAGGGTCATGGGCAGGAATCCTCCGATTACTGATCCGATCCCAAGTGCAAGCGGAATGAAGATACCGATTTTGGCCATGACCTTCTGGAGGTTGATGTCAGGATCAGCCTTATAGAATTCATCAATGAAATGGGCATCCATGGTTCCCGATGAGAGAGATCTTGCGGCTCCCTGCAGAATGAAGCAGATTAGAATTGCATAATACCCAGATAAAAAGACAATAAGGATCCCGCCAGCTAATTGCAAAGAGAGTGAAAGTATATAGACTCGTTTTCTTCCAATTGCATCAGCCAATCCGCCGGTAGGCAGTTCCAGCAGGACTGTGGTCCCGGAATAGATGGCTAAGGCTATTCCCAACTGAAACAGAGAGAACCCCTTCTCAATGAGGAAGAGAGACATGATGGGGATAATTATTCCGAGGGAGAACCAGTGAAAGCTGAGATTAAAGCTTGCTATGGCTGTTAACTTCTTGATGGACATAAAACCACCTCATTTACATCATGTCATATGATGACATGATGTATAATATAATCTTCATGGCAGTGCTTGTCAATATTCAGTGGATCAGATTTTGGGGATCGCTAAGGAAATGAAAAAGAGCCACTTCACCTCATATCGTTGTTGGTGATCTGAAGAACCATTTGGCCTTCAGAGAGAGATTGCGAGTACACTCAAGTTATGCAATGTATGGAAGACTTTTCATACAGTTTATTGCTCTGATGTTGCTTACCTTGATCAGAAAGGTTATCGATGAAAAGAAAAGCTGCTTCGGCAAATATGCCAAAAGTTACCGGGATGTGCTGGGGAGTAACTGCATTCTCCATGGTGAAAGTCAAGGGGATATAAGCCGGTCTACACCACAGCGACCAAAGTAGCCGAACTCATTATTTAAGCCTTCGAGGTCAATGCTCCCGTCATTTCAGGTGGTTAGTGCTAAACGCTACGCGACATTTCCGGATGATAAATAAGGAGGTTTTGTGCTCCCTAGAGCTTGAGGTTTTATTCCGTTACTAAAGGGATAGGGGCAATCGGGTCAGGTTGTATGAGTTGATATGATTCCCGCAAGACATTCGGGAGGAAGTTAATTGATGTACTCTGTTCTGACGGGGACAGAGGGCCGGCGGTTAAGGTGACAAGAACCTAGGAATGGGAGAACCAAAAACAACCATATCCTTTATCTGAGTTTATCGAACCACACACCGGCCGTCGAAAATCAAAGTGGGAGGCGCTGCAAGATACCAGCGCCATCCCGATTAGAAGCGTGACTGCTCGTCGATTAACAGCCCTTCTGACCCCCATAGTACAAAAACAGGAGGGGTTATGGAAGAGAAACGGGAAGAAGTTTTACCACATGTGAGTGAGTTTCCCCAATACTGCACACCGGTAGGTATAGCAGTAGGGAAGATGAGAAAAGTGGTCCATCCGAAAGGAACGAGGCGGTATATCGGAGTGGACTTAAGCAAACAAAGCTGCCATGTCTGCATCATAAACAGAGATGGACAGATAGAGCTGAGCAGGAAGTTCTCCATGCGGTCAGACAAACGGAACGAGCTGTATGAGCAGCTGCAGGAGGGGGACCTGGTGCTGATGGAGGCATCGACGGGAACCTTCAACATAGCAAGAGCTATGAACAAGTTAACAGGAGTAATAGCCTGTGTAGTAAATCCGCATTCGACAAAGATCAATGAGCCTGTGTAGTAAATCCGCATTCGACAAAGATCAATGAGACGAAAAAGAAGACGGACAAAGAAGACGCGCTGTTTTTGTCGAAACTGATCTTGAGGACACCGGTAGAGGAGCTGCAGCTGGTAAGTATTCCGAGTGATCAGGAGATGGAGAACCGGGATGTAATTTCGCATTGTCGTCAGATAGACAAGCGGCATACCCAGGTGGTGAATCGACTGCATGCATTATTCCACAGCAAAGGGTTTCCGGAAGTGGGAAGCAAGTACGATCTGCATGGCAAAGGAGGGAGGTATAAAGCAATTGAAGATTGCTTTGGAACCGATAGAGTTCATTCTTTTGCGAAACGGATAGCGAAGGATCTGTCGAAGGAGCTGAGTCTGCTTGAAGAGCAACAGGCAGCAGGGGAGAAGCAGATGGCGCGGATTGTGAAGCAGAATGATAGGATGGCGAGTATACTAGGTTCCATCCCTGGAGTGGGGTTGAAGAACATTGCTGCATTTATTGCTTTTGTCGGGGACATTAAGAGATTTGCGAATGCAAAGCAGCTTACCGCATACTGTGGTCTAGTTCCGCGGGTATACCAATCTGGCCAGAAGGATGCGGCACGCAAAATTACCAAAGAAGGGCAGGCAGCATTACGGGAATATTTGGTTGAAGCGGTATATTCAATGCTCAGAACGAAGTTTAATTTTCCGCTCAAAGAGAAATACTTGGCATTACGGGAGCGAATGGTGTCAAGGAAAGCGGCTATAGCGGTTGCAAGAAAACTGGTGGTAATGATGTTCTCAATGCTGAAGAATGGGACGCTGTATATGGTGGAAAAAATAGAGGATCGTGAACAAGTTATAGCGTATCAAAATCGTAAAACAATACAGAAAGTGGGAGGCTATGACAGATTTCGCAAATCCTGTAAGGATTTTACAGGGATGGTAGAAATTACCAATACATTTTATTGTAATGAGTTAGGTGTTTTGAAATTTAACCTTCAAGGGGCTTGACGGGAATCATAGAAGTTCTTATATAACCGTTACTGCGCAGGTTTGTGTGAATTGATATGAATTATAGAGCCTTGTCTCACGTAAAATCGATAGTTCGCTGTCTAACATACTCTATGCAATGATATTCTCTTAGATCGTTTGACAAATCTTCTGGATTTCAGTTCAAGAATGATAGGAAGGGCGAGTCGTTTACCAATAACTTATCACCTGGCATGAAGTTCATGGCTGCGGATGTACTGACCAGGCTTTCATGAGGGGAGATGCTCTTTCCCTAAACTAATATATCATAGTAGATATGATATAATGAAATCGCATACGAGTTGTGCAGCTGAAACTAACGCTGTATCAGAATTCCCGGAGGGTAACATGCGGATTCCTATCTTCTATTTTTCAGGGACAGGCAATACCTGGTGGTGCGCCCGGACGCTCAGGGATAAATTCAATGCAGCCGATCATGAAAGCCGTATAATCAGCATAGAACAGACTGATGCCGGAATGACGGCAGCAATCATCAAGTCTGCTGATCTGGTAGGAATCGGTTATCCAATCTACGGATCGGATCTCCCGCAGCCGATGAAGGATTTTATCAGCTGGAATCTCCCGGATGTGAGAAATGGTAAAAACGGAAACTCGGAATCACGATCATCTCCCATTCCTGCTCAATCCGGCTCAACTCGAAAACAGCTGCTTGTATTCTGCACTCAGCTCCTGTTTTCCGGGGACGGAGCTATGGTATACAGGAAAGAACTGGAACAAAAAGGCTGGGAGGTTCGGTGGGCTGCACATATACGTATGCCCAATAATATCTGCGTATCGGCACTGCCGTTTCCCTACACAACTGACTGGCAGAAAATCGGTCGACGTCTACGGAAGGCGGAAAGAAAAATAGGTGCATTATCTGCCGACGTTATCCGAAATCATCCCCGCAGGAAGGGTGCCACACTGTTCTCCCGACAGCTCGGCCTTCTCCAGCGCGCCCCCTACAGGAGCATGTTTCCCCGCTTGCGTAATGATGTGCGTATTGATGAGACTCTTTGTATTCATTGCGGATGCTGCGTTGCAGCATGCCCTTCCGGTAACCTTTACGAGGAAGACGGGATCATCAGAACCAGGGGAATGTGCATTCTGTGCGTTCGCTGTTACAATTTCTGCCCTGTGCAGGCTGTCACTTACTTGGGGAAACATCACAAAGCAAGCCGAGGAATCCCATACCGTGGACCGATTCCCGATTTCTCACCGGAGAAGATCGCCGCTCCCCGTTGACTTCTTCTCTGTGATGCTTTACTTTTTTTCTCCCAGGGAGCTAAGGAAAGCATCTTGTAGTTCCCGCGATGTTGTATAATCTATCCATATTATTCATGACTCAAAATATTGCAGTATGATAATTCTATGCTCACCCTCATGATCAATTTACTACAATCATTTTTTCCATTCCCTTTTCAAGGCCAAGAGAATTACTATTTTCAAAGCTTCTTCAAAAAAATGAAAATGATATTCTGCAACAGTAACTTAATTCTGAACTTCCCAAATTTTGTCCACTCAAGCCAGTAATCAGTAGGGAAATATCTATTTCCCTCGAGAGTTCAGGAAGTTCATCAG
>CAZSBC010000066.1:0-16777 GCA_964605195.1 uncultured Spirochaetales bacterium
ATTACCCTCAACCAAATCCTGTTTACATTATAGGATCTCATTCACCATTTGTTAAGGTCAATCGAACCAAATTCTTTTTACCTGCTATCCTCACCGCCCCATTACGGAGACAGCCAGATTGAAACAGGTGTTACAGCCTCCTCAGCAACTGACATAAAAGTTACATCTATTCAGCAGAATCCACACGATAATATTCTGGTTATACCCAGCATATGCATAGTATAATTCATTCACTATGAAAAAACCGCTAACTCTTTTCCTGCTGCTCATTGGCTTCCTGATCAGTATCTCCTGTTCCCCATTCTATGAAGAGGGCGATTACTTCTTCATATCACGTCAGGGAGCTGTCATGCCGGTATGGGTCCGGGGAAATACAGATTCGGGGATCTTTGTCATCAGCAATCATGGCGGTCCCGGAGAGACAACCCAATACCTCGGCAAGTTCCATGCCTTCAACGTACTGGAAAAACAGTATGCTGTTGTATACTGGGACCAGCGCAATTCCGGCGTAAGTCAGGGCAATCCAGCTCCGGACTCAATTTCTCCGGAAAACTTCGCTGAGGATCTGCACATGGTCGTGGACGCCATCTCCCATAAATATAATCCTGACCATCTGTTTCTCTACGGCGTGAGCTGGGGCGGAACACTGATCCTCCAGTTCGCAACAGATGCCCAACGGCGGACCCTTGTAGACGGCCTGATAGTTGAAGGGGGAGGACATGACATGTCGCTGCTTCTGGAGACCTCCATTGCACGGGTCACTGCCTTTGCCCAGCAGCAGATTGCAGCTGATGCAAATGCCGAATACTGGCAGGAAGCTCTCTCCTATCTTTCTGCCAATAGTGATACCGGGAACTGGGACCTGAGTGCCTATCGCACGTATGCGCAGTACCTGCAGCGTGCAAATGCGGAGCGCAGCTATACAACCCGGCGAAGGGACGATGAATTCTCCGGTCCCGGTGGCGAAGATATCTTCTTCTCCCCCCTCTCATTATCGATGTTCTTCAGCCCGGCTACCCTGCTGCCCAGCCTGAATATCCTCAATCTGGATCTTACTGCAGCCATGGGCACAATTGATACGCCGGTGCTCCTGCTGTGGGGTGAGCATGATATCAACAGCCCAGCTCCCGAGATGCCCGAAGCTGCAGCGGCAGCCCTGCCGAATGGCACCTATGACGGTATGATTCCCGATGCCGGGCATAATCCGGTAATCGACAATCCCTATGAGTACCTCTCAAGATTCACGGCATTCATTGACGCAATAACGGGAGGTCTGTAATGAAAAAACTTTGCCGCACTAACGTTTTTTGGACACTCACAGCCCTTCTCCTGCTGGCTTGGTTTCCCGCCAACTCCGAGATCATCTCCCCGCATCCTGCCAGCCAGGTAGAGACCGGGTATTTCGGGGAGACGGTAACGCATCCGGGAGTTACTGTCTCTCTGGGGATGAATCTCTTCTCAAATGAGTGGTACAGCATCTCCCCGAAAATAAAGATGGGATGGTACATCCACCGTCGGAACCACCATGGGCTGCAGCTCTCTGCCGGTTTGCTGCAGAAGGCTTACCTGCCAGGCGGTCTGGGTATGGAACTCGAAAGCCTGGTGGGTCTGCTTAACACTATACCGGACGGGGAAGTGCTGCAGTACGATGACCAGGGAGACCTTGTGCAGGATGCAGCCCTCTGGAATCCGAAACTAATGATTTCAGCATCCTGGGGTATTCACTACTCCCTGATGGCCGCATCTTCAATACCTGTTGAACCCTTTATCAGGGTTGGGGCATTCCTTGAGTATCCCTTCAACTCCCTCTGGCTTCCGCATGCAGTGGTGGAGACGGGAGTCCGGGTCGGTCGGTACTGATGGAATACTATACATGATTTTGTTGCTCGGAAGAAATGCTCCTGGCGATAATGACCTGCCCCCGCTGCCCGGGCTCAGGGAATGGTATCATCAGCCAGCAGTCAGGTAGGCGATGATCAGCCCATACCTCTTTTCCCAGTCAAGTGTATCAGGAATGATGACATAATCGACCTTGAGGTCTTCAAGCAGTTTCAGCTGAATATCCTGCATTTCCCGATAGAATTGAACCATACCCTCAGCATCCCTTGAGAGATTGTGTCGCTTACCGTAGGCCTGGCCGGTCACATAGGCAATGACAAATTCCGACCACTGCCGCGGTCGCTCAGCAATCACTGCCCTGAGGGATTCATCGACATTAGCCTGCTGCAGGAATATCACGCGGGGAGACAGCTGTGAGACGTTGGTGAGAATGGCCTGCAGCTGGGCAAGGATGGTATCATAGGGGGTGTCATGCACTGCCATGAGCGTGGTTACCTGATTCTGGAGCAGGCAGCACTCGAAGATATGGGTTTGCTGATTTTTCACAGCATTTTTCGCGAAGATGCGCCATTTGCTCCTGGTCATGGCAAGAAACTGCCGAAGTGGCAGATTATAGACATCCCGTGAGGTGAAGAACTCAACCATCTCCCAGGAAGGCCTTTCTGGCAATGATGCGAAAAGGGAGCCGTAGTTGATGATTATCTGATCATCAATCAGCTGCATATGCTGCAGAATGGCACTCCTGCAGCTGGGACACAGCCTGCACTGATTTGACAGCTCCGCATCGGTAAGCAGGGCTGCTGACTCGAAATCAGCCGGGTGGCTGGTATCTCCCTCCCCGCTCAGGGATACAGCAAACCCTTCACGGGTCAGCAGCTCAGCGGTACGCTGGGCTGCCGTACTCTTTCCGGAACCCGGAAGGCCTTCAAACTGCACAAGCCTTATGGCATGCTCACTGGCAGGTTTCATCTCTCTCATACGCTCTCCAGATTACCACCGGTAAGATAGACAAGCACCTCTCCATCCAAAGGGTTCTTTGCCCGTTCTCTCAAGACCGGATGATCTTCAGCGTTCATCTCCTGGAGGCACTGGAAATCCGTTTCATTGACAACCACCTGCACCCCGTAGGGTGTCTGGATGGTATTGCTTCCCTGCCGCTCCACAACATGCATCCCATCTGCACCGAGGGCAGCCCTGCCCGAGGTATGAATCACCTTCCTGTTTACCATTCTATCTCTGTGTGTTTTCCAGCAGACACTCCGGCAAAAACCGCACACCGAGTAGTAATACCAATCCGTATCGAATATGGCCTTCCGGTAATCCGAAAAGCTGTTATCAGGCACCTGCATCATCGGATCCGACTTCTGCAGCGAGATACAGAGGGCATCAAGCTGCTTCTTGTCTTCCGGCAAGGGCCTCCCGATACGATAGGGACTCCAGTTTGACCACCTGCCCGAAGCTGAAAGGCCTTCATACCCTGTGCATCCTATCCAGCAGCAGGTGTTAGGTGCCTTGCGGGCTATCACTTCGGTAACCCCACCGATCTCTAACTCAATCGAATCCTTATGAGGAATCATAGCAACGGGACATACCAGAGCGCACATCTTACACTGATCACAGGGATGGTCACTATCCGGGACAGGATGATCAGGTTCGAGATGTGCATCGGTAATCACGCTGCCAAGTTCCACCAGGGCGCCATACTCATGGGTCAACAGGTTACCGCTCCAGCCCAGGCGTCCGATACCGGCTGCGACGGCAGCGTAGCGGTGCGAGAAATCGGGATGAAATTCCGTCTGCTCCGTGATATCATTCGCACCGGATTCCGGACGATAGGTATTGTTCACAGCAACCTGTATTGCCGTATAACCCCGCTCCTGAAGCAGTGATACAATGGCATCACCCAGTGAATAGAGCTGCTGAACCACTCGCTTCCTGTTGGTACCATGATCAAGCCAGTTCTCCTTGGCCATGAACGAGCGGACAGCTTCTTTATCCAGCGGCAGGGCAAAGGTGATAACAGATTCGGCAGCACCCAGGATATACCGGGGATCAGAAGAGGGCGGAGAGTTTCCAAGCACTTCAGTAACAGTTACTCCATGTAGGGCCTGCGGAAAATCTCGGGTTATCAACGCTGCTATCTGCTCTCGAATCTGCATTATCACTTCTCCATGTTTTGTACAGGCTGCTATTTCACCGTCTTGAGCCATCCCCCGTCAACCAGCACATTCTCCCCAACCGTGTACGAAGATACCTCGGAAGCCAGGAACAGATAGGTATGAGCAAGCTCTTCCGGAGTGGCAAACCGCCGGATCGGAGCATGCTCGGAGGCTATACCATCTAGGAACTCATCGACAGAACCACCATCCCTGGCACTGAATTCAGCAGCAGCCGCTTCCCAGGGAGCAGTGCGTATCAAACCGGGGCTAATGCTGTTCACCCTGATATGTTCCCCAATAAGTTCGGTAGAAAGACATTTTGTCAGCATATCAAGGGCCGCTTTGGTAACATTGTAGATTGGCTCATACCAGATCGGCTGCCGACCGCATATGGAGGAGGTGTTTATGACCACCCCACCTCCCCGCTCCCGAATTAGGGGGACACATGCCCTGACAGTCCGAATGACACTCATCACATGCAGGTCCCACACATCGTACCATTTTTCATCCGGAGCATCCAGGATCCGCTCCCGAGTCCCTGTACCGGCATTATTGATCAGGATGTCAAGACCGCCAAAGGTCTCTCTGATGGTTTTGACAGCATCATCAATATCAACGGGATCTGTCACATCAGCCCCGATCCCGATTACCCTGACACTGAATTCTGCCGCCACAGCTGCAGCTGCAGCCTCGGCAACCTCTCTGTCTCTGCCGCAAATGGCAACTTCAGCACCCTCTGCAGCAAAAGCACGTGCCACTGCAAGACCTATTCCCCTGCTGCCGCCGGTGATGAATACCTGTTTGTTATCTAACCGCAGTTCCATGACACACTCCTGCGCTGTAATCGCCCCGCCATCGGCCTGCTACGATTGCAGCAGTATAATCTTACCACAGAATACCTGTTGCGTAACCGGTGAAATCGCAGCGTAAAAGCATACAGGGGCATATTGGGATGTACGATAAAGAGCTGAAGATAAGAGTCCGCGAGACGATCTTTAGTGTTTAGCTACTTGTACAGCAGCTCAAACTCCCAGCGATAGATTCCACCGAAATCCACAACCTGAGAATACCCGAGATTCTCTAGGATCTGTCTTGCCGTATTTGAACGGTTCCCTGAGCGGCAGTAGAGAATAATCAGGGAATCTTTGGCAACATCCGGGGGATTATCCCCGATGCTGTCCACCGGTAGATTCTCGGCAGTCGGGATATAGCCTGCCGCATACTCTGCCGGTGTCCTGACATCCAGCAACAGATAGGGTCTATCTTCACTGCTGATAAGTTCTTTGAGCCGCACGGGGTCGGTGTATATCTCACTGGAATCTGTTTCAGCCGTTCCGAAGGCGACAATTGCTCCCGTTGCAAGGATAAGCATCACTGTGATTGCAGATATAATCTTTCTCATAAGCAACTCCAGTACATAACATACTGCCGAAATTGCTCAAAGTCCAATGGTTTATATCAATCAACCAGCTCCTCCCCGACCCGATAGAACTTCAGCGGGAAGAGCAGCAGGAGGATATCCTGCTCGAGATACTCCTGATCCTGTTCTGCATAGCGATTCTGCAACCAACGCATTACAACATATGCGGCATATAGCCGCGGGACTGCCCGGTAGAGCGCATCCAGCTGCTCGACACTGAGCCGATCACTGTCTACCGATCCACCGATGTGGCGATAGATCAGCTGCAGAAGCAGCACATTGAGCAGCCGAAAAGCTTCTGCATAATTCTCCGATTCATAGCTGTCGATAATTCGCGGAAGCGTACTGCTGAGGATATAGGAGAGAATGCCAAATTTTCCAGTGATCCCCTTTTTCAGATTCCTGCGTATATCCCTGAAAAGTGTCTGGACAGCAATCTCACGGGCTTCCGCTGTGCCGGTGACGAACTGGTAGAACTCACCCGGTTTTCCCAGGATATTGCCAATGGCTATGGCTAGCTGCTTGCCCATTATCCTGCTCTTCGTCTCTCCGTACATATCGAGGATCTCCTGCAGAAGGAGGATTCTCTCCACCCGCTTGGACATCACCTCGGCACTCGTTGCCCGGACCCGCAGGGAATTCTGACCACGGATGAGATTCAGCAGCGCCTCTGACGATTCAACCGATTCAATATTCCCCAGGGCCCGTACTGCCGCCTCAACCAGTTTCTCATCATCACTCTCCAACGCCTCGATCAACGCAGGTATCGCCTCCTTGGCACGCATCCGCCCGAGGGTTCTGGCACACTCCGTTTTTATCATGGAGTCGGGATCGGTAAGGTACTCAATCAGGACCTCGACCGCCCGCACACCCCCGATTCTTCCCAGGGCCCTGATAGCCTCCTCCCGAACCTCTTCATCGGCATCCTCGAGCCTGATGATGATCTCATCAAGGGCAATAGAGGCCTTGGAGTTCTTAACCTCCTTCAGCGCCTTCTCGACCTTAGCCCTATTCTTGGACTTTGCCAGCACCGGGATATTGAAGTAGGCCTTGACCACACCGGGTGAGGATGCCATGGTGACAGCCCTGGTAAACTTCATCTCCTTACCGATCCTGATCGAATCGAAGATCAGGAAAGAGACAATAATGCCGCCGATGGTTACCATGACGGGAATATTAATCGTCCCGGTACTCTGGAGCAGGACCCCCCCGAAAATGGGACCGAGGGCCTGAATGGTACCAAGCATACCCCAGTACCAGGCTGTATAGACGGTCCGGTTCTTACGCGGCAGCAGGGAGAGCATGATCTGGTTCAGTCCCTCATAGAAGGCCGGTGACAGCAGCCCCCCAATGATGGCGATAACCGGCAGTACAATAACATAGTTGTCTGCTGTAAGGAATATGTACCCGATATAGGTAAGCGGGTAGAGCATCCCGATCATCACAACGGATTTGGCATTGAAACGGTCGATCAGGGTTCCCCAGAAGGGAATGACCAGTACCCACGTCAACTGAGAAATGGCAAACATGATTCCCAGCCAGATATAGGGTGCATTCACCCCACGGGGACTGGTTATCATGGGGGCAAAGAATGGTAGCGATATATTGATACTCAGCAGCGAAACACCAGCAACGATACAGAGAATTCTGAAGTTCCGGTCACGAAACGGTGCAGTAAATTTTGCCCAGCTCAACGGAGGCTGTTCTCCATGAGCTGTTTCCGGCTCGGGAACTGTGATATGCACCATCGGTTCAAAGACACCGAGCACACCGGATACGGCATAAATTGCACCGAAAATAACGAACCCGCTCACTGAGAAGTAATCGAGGGCCATGGAAGCGGTGAAAAATGCCGCAACGTTCATACTCTGGGCAAGCGCCGAGCGTCTGCCGAAATAGGAAGCCCTGGAGGCTGAGGGTATCAGCTCGTTCATCCAGGCCCACCATCCGGCACCGGCACTGTTTCCCACCAGGAAGGTCAGTACCGAACTGACCATGATGATCACCCGTGCAATATAGGGATCTCCCCCGGAAGCCGCATAGAATGCGGCAGCGGCAATGACAAACGAGAAGGAACGGTGAATGAAGCCGATCGTAATCCAGTACGGCTTTATCGTCGATCGGCGGGCATAAATGAAGATGGCCGAGAGATGCATGATACTGGCAAAATTGAGGATCCCGAGAAATAGCCCGAGTTCCAGAGAGGAAGCATCCAGATAGTTTCTCAAAAGAATAGTAAGAATCTGCTGGGGAGATGAGAAGAGAAACCACACGCTGCCTCCGCCGCCGCCGATCAGGCTGAGAAACATGGATCTGCTGATTATCTTGCGGGTTATAACCCGCCCTCTTGTATCACGTAAAGGGGCCATGTTGACAACATAGAGTGAGTGATTCGATTAGTCAATCGGCTCAGTTGAAAATAATCAGCTAATTGGCAGCATAGTGCCTATATCCAATCGATTCACCACTGACTTGCTCTCAGTTTACAACCCTGCCATATCCTGATATATTTCTGGGATATGGAGGTTGCACATGATTTCGACCATCGGAGAAGCCCTGATTGATTTCATTTACCAGGAGAGTGCCACAGGCAGCGTCTACAGACCGGTTCCTGGGGGATCCCCGTTCAATACCGCCATTGCAATGGCACGCCTTGGTGTTCCGGTAACGTTTCTCAGCCCCATATCACATGACATGTTCGGAAAGATGCTCCAAGACCATCTGGATGATAACGGAGTCGGTACCCCTGCTCACCGCACCGATGATCCCACCACCCTGGCATTTGCCCGCATTGCCGAGGGCAAGGCGGAGTATGCATTCTACTCCAACGGATCAGCTGACCGTAACGTTACCTGCACCGATCTTGAACAGGCGTTGGGAAGTAACAAACCGGACTGTTTCCAGATCGGTTCGATATCATTGCTGCTTGAACCCGGTGCCACAGAAATCTTTCGCTTCCTCCAGCGCAATACTGCGGAGAGCACACTCTCTTTCGACCCCAATATCCGCGCTTCGCTTGTCACCGACAGAGCATGGTATCTACAGCGTATCCGGGAACTCTTTGCCCTCTCCGATATCATAAAGATCAGCGATGAGGACCTGAACTGGATATTTCCCGATAAGGATATGGAGCGTGCCGCCAGTGAAATCCTCTCGCTCGGCCCGGCAGTATGTGTTGTCACAGCCGGCAAGGAAGGAGTGTCCTGGTACTCTGGCAAGACCTCTGCTTATCTGAAAGCCCGTGACATTGCAATCGTTGACACAATAGGTGCCGGCGATACCTTTCACGGCGGATTGCTTGCATACCTGCACTGGTCGGGAAATCTCGATCGTAAAAGCCTTGAAACCCTGGATTCCAGCAGGGCACTGACAGCTCTCAAGTATGCCAGTATGGCAGCAGAGATCAACTGCTGCCGACAGGGTGCCGACCCTCCCACTAGGGACGAGCATGCAGCCGAAATGCTCAGCTGTTACCGGATTGATGCGTATGCACTCTGAGTGCCCCGTTCTCATAGGCTTTCAGCCCCCCGACACTGCATTCCCGTTGAATGCATGGAATGT
Organism: uncultured Spirochaetales bacterium; assembly: GCA_964605195.1. Classification (GTDB taxonomy): domain Bacteria; phylum Spirochaetota; class Spirochaetia; order JABMQR01; family JABMQR01; genus CAZSBC01. The sequence goes on from CAZSBC010000066.1 coordinate 8,980, forward strand.
GATACCTACCTTTTCCAGGAGACCCTGCACATGTGCTCCGGGACCTTTACCGGTAATGAGCATTGCGAGTGCTTCTGTATTTGAGATATAGCTTACACCACCATTGGAATCGTCTGAGAGGGTAAAACGGGCGGCCCTCCCGAACCTCGCATCCACTACCGCATCAAGGGCAGTGGATCTTGCAGTGACGGCAATAATATCATAGTTCTGATCCTGCAGATCGCTACTAGCCAGGGACAGTGATGCCTTCAGGGCACCTGCCTGTCTGCTCAATGGTCACACTGATTGGCACCAGGCGAAAGCGATCCGTCAAGGTATTGACGCACCAGCGTTTCGGGATCCTGCTCAGCTACTCCGAGACAGACGGTAATACCGGCTGCCTCCAGCATCTGCTGGGCCTTGAAGCCCATACCGCCGGCAAGCACGACAGTAGCCCCCTCATCAGCTATGAACTTCGGGTGAGAACCGGGCTGATGAGTTGGCGGGGTTAGATATCTGATGGTCCCGATGGTACTGTTATCCACATCGATAAAGGCAAACTGCTCGCAATGCCCGAAATGAGCACAGGCTATTCCTCCGGCTACGGGAACTGCTATTGTCTGTTTCATACTGCTCTCCTGATGAAATGGTCGTTGTTGTGTGCAATAGGGCCTAATCTTCCCTGCTCTTCTCCATTTCGGCTATCTGCTGTTTCAGCCACTCAACTCTATCGGAGGCTGCTTTCAGCTCATCCTGCAGAAATTCGGTCTCTTCCTTTCGGGTAACCGGTCTGATCCAGGGCGATTCCTGACACCCTAACCAGCCACGTCCTCTTCCGTAGCCCATGCCTCGATACCCTAAGCCGGCACCCCGGAAACCTCGTCCCCTTCTGGGATAGAAATCCGTTTCACCGAAGCAGTACCCTGCTCGTCGACCGGTTCCCGGTCCCTGCCCCAATGGTCCTGTTCTATCAAAACCTGGCATAATTCACCTCCTGTTCCGGTAGTTGTGTCTGCGACAACATACGCCGTGGCCATAGCCTCCGGCAAAGTCGATAAGATTGCTCGACCCGCATGCCGGACAGGATCTGATATCCTGGTCAAAATGTATTTTTAACATATGTCCACAACTTGAGCACTGCACAATATTGCCCCTGAAGTGTATCTGACCGCCCTCAATCTGCAGGTGATTGCCTTCCACCAGGAACGCAGCCATTTTACTGTGTGCAGATTCAAGCAAACGGGTGAATGTAGGCCGGGAAATTTCCATCTCCACAGCAGCTTCATTATGGTCCATTCCCAGGTAGTCGGTCAGACGCAATGCCTCGTATTCATCCAATTCAAGATGAACCAGCTTCAGATTGCGCATAGGTAGCCCCGATGGTTTGAATTCAGAAAACCGTGGCGGTTCTTTTACCGTGCGCTCTTTCTTCGGTCGCGACATGCTTCTACCTCTTCTACTGTTAGTATATTGAACATATGTTCTTTTGTCAATATCTGATAATGACAATATGTCATTACGGTTCTGCCAGGTTCTCTGCAGCCCGCACCAGGAGTTTTTTCAGGGTAGTCCGTTCCCGTTCACTGAAACCCTGCATCATCTGCTCCTCAACCCTGCTCCATGACTCCCTGATGGCTGGTATAAGCCGCTCTCCCTCGGGAGTCAGTGAAAGAAAGACGATCCTGTCATCATCCCTGCTGCGACGACGAATCAGCAGGGAGTTCTGTTCCATACCCTTGGCCATCCGTGAGACTGCCGGAAGTTTCACATTGAGGACAGCCGCAGCATCAGCCTGCTTGATGGGCCCGAAGCGGGCAACAACGTCAAGCAGCCAGGCTTGGCCGGGATTGATCCCGATAGAGAGCAACTCTCTGAAGCCGGTATCCTTGGTTATTTTGCTGGTATGCAGCAGCAGATGGAAAAACTGGTAACTCATGTGGTTTTATCCCCTGACAATCTCTGGTATATTGCGCTTCCTGTATCATGATCCCATGATGCAGGAAATCTTACAGCCAATTGGGTCATAGAATGGGCAAAGGATTTCACATTTGTCTATTGTGCAACTGGCTATATTAACTTGTTAATATAAGGTATCATATCAGCCACTGCAGTACAATATTCACCTTGCAAGGATTTTGAAAAGTTTACGCAGCGTCTCAGCATCCAGGACATTCCACGGATTCGGTTCCAGGGGCGTCGGCGTCACATATACCCAGTCGTAGTAGGGCTTCAGGATCCATTTCACCTCATGCCGACGAAACTTCCGTCCCATGACAAGGCAACCCCGTCGGGCACCGGCAGGACCCGTGACCTGGGCATAGTCGTAATCGGTCACTGCCTCGGTAACGGTTGGATAGAGATCCTTTTCCCAGGTGACGAAGATATCGGCGATATCCTCGGTATGCCAGCGGTAGTTGATCGAGAGACCGGGGTTCATGATTACCAGCTCAGCTCCCCGCTCCCTCGCCATTGCAGAAGCCTGCCTGTAATACGCATAAACCTTGGTATCAAAACCGCGTGCCATCTCATCGAAAAAGATACCGTCTATCATAGGATAGAAGCGATACCAGGCATCGACATCTCTTCGAATCTCAGATAGCGGATACTGCGGAACTCCTATTGAGGATACCATACCGGCGTACTTGGTCGATACATAGCCGACAACCCGGATGCCTGCCTTTGTAAATGCCGAAATGGCACTGCTGTAGGCTGTATCGGCAACCGTTCCGGGACCATTGATCGGGTTGGCAATGACCACCAGGGGGACCCCGGGATACTTCCGGTGGAGATCAAGCAGCAGCTGCCAGTCAAAGACTCCGTGATGGTCAGTATCGCCATGTTCCTCTGCACGCTTTCGGGTATACTGCATGCTCGGTTCCGGATAGATATAGAGCGGTATCAAGATTCCTCTCTGATCAACTGGTCTCATCACTCACCCCCCGATAATCAATAGGCAGCAACAGTGCCGTCGCAACGCGGATCAGTCCCGCCAAAACAGGTACCCTCTTCATCGCGGAGGATGATCTGTCCCCGTCCAAACTGGCTTCCGACCGGAAACCGGGTTATTTCATGACCGGCCTTCTCAAGAAAACCGACTGTCCCCGAATCATAGGTCTCCTCAATCATCAGCCGGCGTCCCTCCACCCACTGCCAGCGAGGGGCATCCAGAGCAGCCTGGGGATTCATCCCGTTATCAATGAGATTGCAGAGCACCTGAAGATGTCCCTGCGGCTGCATAAAACCGCCCATCACACCGAACGGTCCGACAGCTCGGTCGCCCTGGGTGATGAATCCGGGCATAATGGTATGATAGGTACGCTTTCCCGGCATGAGTGCATTTGCATGGGTTGGATCGAGAGAGAACGTATGTCCCCGGTTCTGCATGGCAACCCCGGTACCGGGTATGACAATACCGCTTCCGAATCCCATGTAATTGCTCTGGATGCAGGAAACCATGCAGCCTTCTGCATCAGCAGCTGCCATGTAGACCGTACCACCATCAGGCAGCTTAAGAGGTTCCGGATCGGCAGCAGCTGATGTGATGCAGCTGCTGCTGCGATCGGTCCACTCCCTTCCTAGCAGATAATCGGGATCAATGCTCATATACTCTCTGTCGGTAATCTGCGCAAGGCCGTCGGCGAATGCCCGCTTCAGCGCCTCTATCTGGTAGTGCACGGCAACGTCACTGCTGACAACCTTCCTGTTCAGAGCAGAATATACATTCAGTGCCATCAGGGTTACAATTCCCTGGACATGCGGTGGTAGCTCCCAGATCGTATAGTCGTGGTAGTTCACAGAGATAGGATCAACCCACTCAACAGCAAAGTTCCCCAGGTCTGCTGCCGAAAGGAAGCCGCCGGAGAGCTTTGCAGCCTTCTCAACATGCTCTCCAAGCGTACCTCCGTAGAGCACACTGCTTCCCCGCTTCCCAATCATCTGCAGGGTCCGGGCGTGATCCGGCAACTGCCAGAACTCCCCGGCTGCAGGCGCCCTGCCATCTCGGGTAAATACCCGGAACCACTCTGACAGGCCTGGGAGATTCCCAACCCCACCGTATACCTCTGCGGCCCGTTGCCAGTACCGGGCTGTTACCGGGGAGACTGGAAATCCTTCGGAAGCATAGCGCACAGCTGGGGCAAGCACCTGCTCGAACGGCAACCTCCCGAATCTCCGATTCATCGCCTCCCAGCCCCCGGGAGTGCCTGGTACGGTAACCGGAGTCCACCCGAAGCGGGGCATACTCTCGATCCCTTCAGCCTTGAGCCGTTCTATGGAGAGTGCTGAGGGGGCTGACCCTGAAGCCATCATGCCGTGCAGCCTATTGTCCTTCCAGATGATGGAAAAGGTATCACCGCCGATACCGTTGGAAGTCGGCTCGACAACCGTGAGGGCAGCGGCCGTCGCAACGGCCGCATCAACGGCATTACCACCCTCTTGCAGCACAGCAAGACCGGCCTGGGCAGCCAGCGGCTGTGAGGTAGCCACCATACCGCCACGGGCAGCAGTCGCAGTGCGTTGTGATGGATGGGGATAGTTGCACAGGGCATCCCCTGCAAGAAAACGGTGCATATTATCTCTCTCCCGATGCAGTGGTACGGTTTCTGCCTACTTCCCGGTCCACGGCACGCATCTGGGCATGTTCACAACCCCGCCAATCCTTGTCCCGGTTCTCTGACTTGTACATCTGTGTCATCCAGAGCACATCGTCCAGCGTTACAGTTATATCATCCAGCATCTTAGCAGCAATGCCGCTGTAGAAATCCTTCCGCTCCTTAGGCTTCAACGCCTCCCTGCCCATAGCAAGCACAGCGGGAAAGTGATGCAGGCAGAGGCCTTTCGATGCAGTAAAGAGCGACCGGAACTCTTTGTCATGATACCAGAGATGGCAGAATGTATAGGCATACCGGTTGAGTGTATCGGCCTTGCTGCCGCAGATCAGGCATCCAGAGTCCCGGGATACTACCGTCTGCCTGATCCGTTCGATGACTTTCCCGGATTTCCCCTCCCTGCAGCCTGCTGCAAGCGCACTGAGGTCAGCCTGCAGCCTTCTCTCAGTCTCCTCCAGGTGTGTGTGGGCAATAAGCGCCATGGAGTTGGGCTTACCGGCTTTTGCCAGAGCCTGATAGTGTCCGGGACAGAAGCCGGTATCATTGACCCGGACCCGGGTCTCGGGATTCATCACCGATGACCCGAGATAATACGCTATGTAGCGCTGCTCGGCAGCCTCCATCAGGTGGCAGAGCAGACACCCCTTACTCTCCTGGAGGGAATCCCATACAGGGATCGTCTCTAGCTTGTACTTCAAAACTCAATCCCTCTCTGGGCTGTCACCCCATCATCGAACGGATGACGGACAGCAGCAATTTCCGATACCAGGTCACAGCAATCCTGCAGCCACTGCGGTGCCTTCCTGCCGGTTATGACGATATGGGGGGCGGACGCCGGCAACGTGCGGAAAAAGGTCTCGACTTCATCCTGATCCAGCCAGAGTTCCTGCAGCGGGTAGGTGATTTCATCGAGTACGACAACATCATAAGAACCTGACAGGATCAGCTCACTGGTCTCCCGCCATCCCCTGCGGATCTCTTCCCGAACTGGGGTTGTGTCCTTCAGTTTCCAGGTGAACCCCTTACCGTAATTGAACCAGGCAACACCGAGCTTCCCGGCCATTTTCCACTCACCCCACTGCTGCGGCTTCTCCTTGATGAACTGTACCACCGCACAGCGCATACCGTGCCCGAGGGCACGGAAAAGCAGACCGAGAGCGGCTGTCGTCTTGCCCTTGCCGTTACCGGTATATACCATAGTAAGTCGTTTTCTCATAGCCACAAGATAGCATGATAGTGACATCAGGACAACAGAAATCTCGGTGTCAGACATCTCCGAAACTGCTCAAGCGCTTTTCACCGGAATATTCCCGGTAAGTAGTGACATAACAAGCTTTACTATCTATACTTCAGCGCATGCACCGTAATGATATCGCTACAGCTTCAAGCCTTATGATGTACGCCGCCAGTGTGGTTATCGTACCGATATCCCTTCTGCAGCTCTCCGACGAACTATCATTCTCTCTGGCTGAGGGCGGTGCCCTGGAGACCGGACGTATCCTGCTGCTGATCGTGACCCTCTTCATCAGCGGAACGATAGCATCCCGGCTTGGCAAGAGCCGTACGATTGCCATCGGACTGCTGCTGATGGCGGCAAGCCTGATCATTGCCGGTTTCGCCGAGACCTACTGGACACTGCTCGCACTGCTGCTAGTCATCGGGTTTGGAAGCGGCTTTGCCGAAGCGCTGATCAATCCGCTTATCAACGACACCCATCCGGAGAATCCCGGCAAGTACCTCAATATCATAAATGCCTTCTTCTCCTTTGGGGTCGTATCGGCCGTACTTTTAAGCGGGTTCCTGATAGCTGCTGGGGTCTCCTGGCGATATCTCTTTATAAGCTTCGGTATCCTGATGATGGTACCCGCCCTGATACTGCTGCCGCAGAAGGAGCTTGGGCGCGAGAGCGGACAGCAGGTCTCCTTCAGACACTGGATAGCGTGCCTACGGCATAAGAATTTCTGGATCATGGTGATAACCATCTTCATGGGGGCGGCTTGTGAGGGTGCCTTCACCTTCTGGAGCGCCAGCTACATTCAGCTGCACTTCACTGCAAACGCATCCGCAGGCGGTATCGGGACAGCTCTCTTTGCCGGTGGCATGTTCGCAGGAAGAATCGCAACCGGCCATCTATCCCGCGGGTACGAAACAGACCGGAAACTCATGCTGCTGTTTGCCGTTATCGGAATCTTCATCGCCACAGCAGCCTATTTCATATCCACGCTGCTGCTCTTCTACCTGGTGCTCTTTCTGGCAGGCTGCATCGTAGCTCCCTTCTGGCCGACAATCCAGGGCATCTCTCCCTTCTATACCAAAGGTGATGCAACCCTGCTCTTTATTTTGCTCTCATGTGCCGGCATACCGGGATTCGGCCTGATGTCATTCGTCATGGGACTCATTGCCGACAAATCCTCTCTGCATACCGCTCTCCTGGTCATACCGGTTGCCTTCCTGCTGCTAGCCCTCTCCCTTGCCCTCCTGCGTCCAATGAGCACTGGTCAACAGCAGGAAAACAGAGTAGAATAGTATGCAATTGCATAATGTACACGAGGATTGGTCTTGGATGCATATAGGCAATTGGCTTGATGGCTTCATGTAAAACATCCGTCTTGCAAGAAGCTCAATAGAAAAACTGCGGGGAGTCACACTATTCATATGGATGATCACCTATCTGCTATCCGATCCAGAAGGAAACGCACCATACTGGAAGCAGCCTTCAGGGTATTTCTCAAGACGGGTATACATAACGCGGCCATGGAGACGATTGCATCGGAAGCAAAAACTACCCGGCAGACGATGTACCGCTACTTCCTCTCCAAGGATGCCCTGGCATTCTCCGTGGAAATGATGGTCCTCGAGAGAATTTTCGCCCGCCTCAACGACCTCTTTGCGACTGCTGACGGCCTGCACTCCGAACAGTTTCTCGGGCTCCTGGATTCCCTGATCCCCCAGTTCATCACCGATTATTCCGCGGAACTGCTCTATACTGGTATATTTGACTCCTACTACCGTCATTATCCCGATCCGGACTACATTACCCAGATGCAGGAGGCCCTGAGGGAGTACCGCAATCCCTTTACCCGGATAGTCAGGGAGCGTGGTGACAGAGAGTATATCAGGGCTATCGGGACAACGGCAGAGATTATCGGAGAGACCCTGTCGAACTCCCTGCTGGCAATGTGCCAGCGGGTACTCATGCGACGTGATATCCT
>CAZSBC010000067.1:0-16563 GCA_964605195.1 uncultured Spirochaetales bacterium
TATCACCCGCACAATCCGCCAGCGCCTTTCAATCTTCACATCTGCCTCCCAACACCTGTCGACAGTTCTATAGATCCTCTTCGCAGATCAGATTGCGGAACTCCTCTCCGCTTTCAGCCTGCATCAGGGCTCCCCTGAAGGAGTCATTATGCAGCAGGCGTGCCAGCCTGGATAACAGCCGCAGATGCAGCCCGGCACTGTTTTCCGGTCCGGCCATCAGAAACACAAGCTCTACCGGTCTGCTGTCCGGGGTGTTGTCACCGAACGGCGGTTTCAACCGGGCAGCCGCTATGATTGTGGTATCTATGGCTGCCGAGTGAGCGTGGGGTACGGCACAACCCAGTCCGATACAGGTAGATGCCAGCTCTTCACGCTCCAGCACATCACGGACCAGCAGCTGCTCGTCTGAGACTGTATGAGCCCTGGCGATTGCTGCCACCAGCATGCTGACCAACTCCTCTTTGCTTTCAGTCCGTATATCGAGAAGCACACACTCAGTCAGCAGTCTCCTGCAGATTGGACCCATCCTATTATCAACACTCATGGCTACACCTCTTCGTCTTCCGGCACAAGTCCCGATGCCCAATCCACCGGGAGGGTGAACATGATGCCGGTACCAGGATTCTGCAGACCACCGACAACTGCATCAACCAAAGCTTTGACCCGTTCCACAACACTCTCGTTGCGTATAACCGATATTATTGTCTTGTTATAGGGCCGGTTGCCCTTCATGAACTCCTTGAATCCGGCAAACAGCGGGACTTCATAGGTGAGAAAGCGTCCCATCCCCTCCGAGTCCAGTATCGTGGCACCGGTAACCCCGGCCTCAATATAGGCCTCCAGCACTTCCTCGAGATACTCTTCGTTATTGAGAACAAAGACCAGCAGTTTCATGCTACCTCCGCCTCCATCACCTTCAGCCGCAGAATTCTTAAAGATTACTGCCTTCTCAACTGCAATCACTACTCTATACCAGTAACAATAGATGACTTTTCTGCATTTGTAAATGTAAACCTGCCATAGAAACGCTGTATGCTAGAGCGGAAACGCACAGCGATTGTATGCGGACAGCCATTATGCCTATGACTGGCATGTTAACAGGTGATAAATAAATCATCGTTTTTATACATATGTTTTGCAACAACCGTGTTGCATAAATATTTATGATAATGTATTATTCAGCTAATTTATGCAATTATATACTGTAAATACCCGTATATTATGTATATTTATGCAAGCACATTGCGGATGGTACAACAAATGATAGCAAAACATGCCTTCCTTATACTGTCAGACGGTTCGGTATTCAGCGGGTATCCCTTCGGGAGTATTGCCCCTGCAGTTGCCTCGCTCTGCAGCGGGAAAGCTGATACCCACACCAGCTATGGTGAGGTTGTCTTCAATACCAGCATGACCGGGTACCATGAAATACTCACAGACCCATCATATGCCGGACAGACAGTTGTCATGACCTATCCCCATATCGGCAACTACGGAGCTGATCCTGCCTGGAACGAGAACGGCCCTGAACCTGCCTCAAGGAGAGCGGTAAAAGCCAGCGGTTTTGTAGTCCGCAGCATCTATGACGGCCCCCTGCCTCCCGGGAGAGTGAGTCTCTCTGAGTTCATGGCAGAACAGAAGATTCCGGGAATCAGCGGAGTTGATACGCGCAGACTCACACTACAGCTGCGTGACAGGGGAAGCTGCAACGGCACGCTTGTCAGCAGCGATCGGGAAACACTTACGGCAGAAGAGATCGAACAGGTACAGGAGTGGCTCAGCAGACAGCCCGAGATGACTGGAAGAAACATGATCAATGCTGTCGGTACAGTTGAAAAAACCAGCTCAGGGAGTAGCGGCAACCTCCGCATGGCACTGCTGGACTGCGGCATCAAGCAGAATATCATCAGAGAACTGGGGAAGCGGGGCGTGGACGTCAGGATCTATCCTGCCTGCACCACTGCCGGTGAGATCGCAGCTTCGGAAACCGATGCCCTCTTTCTGTCCAACGGACCGGGAGATCCGGCCGTCCTTACCCACCAGATTCAGCTGACCCGTGAACTTATCAAAAAGATGCCTGTATTCGGAATATGTCTCGGGCATCAAATCATCTCTCTCGCTTTGGAGGCAAAAACCTACAAAATGAAATTCGGTCATCACGGTGCCAACCATCCGGTCCGGGATGAGTTCACCCGTAAAGTCTGTGTGACTTCACAGAATCATGGCTTTGCCGTAGATGGCGAGTCACTCCCTGAAGATGTATCGGTATGGTTTACCAACGCCAACGATAACTCGATAGAGGGCATTGTGCACGATACGTTACCGATCAAGTCCGTGCAGTTCCATCCAGAAGCCGCACCGGGACCACACGATGCCGGATGGATCTTCGATGATTTCGTTGCAACAGCAGTGAATTGGAAAAAGAGCAGAACAGAGGGTATGCAGTAATGCCGGCAAGAAAGGATATTGAAAAGATTCTTATCATCGGAAGCGGCCCGATTGTTATCGGGCAGGCCTGTGAATTCGACTACTCCGGTACTCAGGCTGTCAAAGCCCTGAAGGAAGAGGGGTACCGGGTAGTGCTGATCAACCCAAACCCGGCAACGGTAATGACCACTCCTGGCATTGCCGATGCCATATATATGGAACCGCTAAAACCCGAGTATGTTGAGGCTGTCATTGTCAGGGAGCAGCCCGATGCCATCCTGACCACTATGGGCGGTCAGGTCGGGTTGAATCTTACCAGGGAACTTAACCGTCTCGGGATCCTCGAGAAACATGGCGTTGAGATCATCGGGGCAGGTATAGAATCGATCGAACTGGCGGAGGATCGCGGCAAATTCAAGGAGATTGTAGCCGGGCTGGGATTGGAGTCACCAAAATCAATTCTTACCAGCGCCTATAAAGAAGCTGAAGAGTTCATGCTGGAGATAGGGTTTCCCGTGATCATTCGACCGAGCTTTACCCTGGGTGGCATGGGCGGCAGCATTGCCTACAACCGGGGTGAATTCCAGCAGCTTGTGGAAAAGGCGCTGCTTGAGAGTCCTGTTGGACAGGCTCTCATTGAGGAATCGCTGATCGGGTGGAAGGAATTCGAACTAGAAGTCATGCGTGACAGGCATGACAATGCCATTATTGTCTGCTCTATTGAGAACATTGATCCGATGGGGGTCCATACCGGGGATTCCATTACCATAGCACCCATACAGACGCTTTCTGACAGAGAGTACCAGCGGATGCGGGATGCAGCCATCGATATCCTCAGGGCTGTGGGAGTTGACTGCGGGGGCAGCAATGTCCAGTTTGCCATGAAGCCCGATTCAGACAGGATGGTGGTTATCGAAATGAATCCCCGGGTGTCGCGATCTTCAGCTCTGGCAAGCAAGGCCACCGGGTTCCCCATTGCCCGCTGTTCAGCCAAGCTGGCAGTGGGATACACCCTTGATGAAGTCCTCAACGAGATCACCGGACAGACGGTCTCCTGCTTTGAACCGGCTCTTGACTACTGCGCTGTCAAAGTACCCCGCTTTGAACTTGAGAAGTTCCCAATGAGCTACTCGGCACTGGGAACCCAGATGAAAAGCGTCGGGGAATCTCTGGCAATCGGACGAACGGCAATAGAGGCGCTGAACAAAGCCATTCGTGCTATCGAACGCCCCTTCGACGGGCTTGAAGAGCTGGTAGGCTACAGCGACGAAGAAGTTACCAGATTGCTCAACTCTGCCCATCCGCTGCGGATCTTTGCCATCTACAGCTGGCTGAAACGCTATCCGGAGACTTCCCTGGCATCGCTGTCCAACGAGACAGGCTTCGACAGGTGGTTTCTCTATCAGATTGCCGAACTTGTACGCCTTGAATCCAGGATAGCGTCAAGCGACACCCTGGAGAGGGAGCTCCTGCTTTGTGCAAAGCAGGCCGGAATCTCTGATGCTGTGGTGGCAGCCCTGCGGCATACATCAGCCGAATTGGTCACAGCCCAGCGTAAATCAATGGGGATTATCCCCTCCTTTCACTTTGTAGACACCTGTGCCGGAGAGTTCCCGGCAAGGACTCCCTATTTCTATGCAACCTACGGGGAGATAGACGAGGGGGAGGGCGTGGGAGCATCGGGAGTGATCATCCTTGCGAGCGGGCCGAACAGGATAGGCCAGGGTCTTGAGTTTGATACCTGCTGTACGATGGCCTCCCTTGCCTACCGGGAGCTTGGCAACAAGACGATCCTGGTCAACTCAAATCCCGAAACGGTATCCACCGACTTCAACATCTCAGACCGTCTCTACATGGAACCGTTGACCCCGGAACATGTCATCGCAATCATGGAGAAGGAACAGGTGCATTCGGTCATTATCCAGCTGGGCGGACAGACCCCCCTGAATATGGCTGAAAAGCTCCAGGCTGCCGGGGCCAGAATCATCGGAACACCGGTGGAGAGCATTCATGCTGCTGAGGACCGGGGACTCTTCTCACAGCTCCTCACCCGCCTTGGGCTCACCCAGCCGGATAACCGAATGGCGGGAACGAGGGAGGCCGTGCAGAGAGCTGCCAATGATATCGGATTCCCCGTACTACTCCGCCCATCCTTTGTTCTGGGCGGAAGAAGCATGTTCATCGCCTACAACGATACAGAGTTGGAAGAGTTCTTCCGCCGCGGTATCTCAATTTCGGATGAAGCCCCGGTACTTGTCGACGAGTTCCTTGAGGATGCCTACGAATACGATCTGGATGCCGTATCTGACGGTGAGAATGTCTACATCGGTGGTATCATGCAGCATATAGAGGCTGCCGGTGTGCACTCCGGTGATTCCGCCTGCGTCTTTCCACCCTACAAGTCATCACCTGATATTCTCCAGCAGATGCGAACCTCAGCCGTGGCGATAGCCCGTGAGATCCGTGTCAGGGGATTTCTCAACATTCAGTTTGCCGTCAAGAATGAGAAGCTCTACATACTCGAGGTAAACCCACGGGCTTCGCGAACTATACCGTTTCTCTCCAAGACTTCGGGAGTCGACCTTGTCTCTGCTGCCGTGAAGGTCTGGAAGGGAATTTCGCTTGCCGATCAGCACCTCGTCGGCCCCGATGGGATCGGTGAGGGCTCCTGCATCGTCGGCTGGGCAGTTAAGGAAGCTGTATTCTCATTTGACCGCTTCAGTGATATTGATCCTGTTCTCGGTCCCGAGATGCGTTCTACCGGTGAGGTCATCGGAATAGGAAGCAGCTTCGGTGAAGCCTTTGCAAAGGCCCAGGCGGCATCTGGGACAAATCTTCCGGTAGCAGGCAGGGTCTTCTTCTCAGTGAACTATCGTGACAGGCAGACCATTGTGCCGCTTGCAAGGGAGATGGAGCACCTTGGCTTTGAAATTGCAGCCACAAAGGGAACTGCCCGGGATCTCTATGAAGCTGGGATCATGAGTGAAGTTGTCATGAAGGTGCATGAAGGGCATCCGAACATCGTGGACAACATGCATCGTCGGAGGGTAGATCTGGTAATCAACACTCCCATGGGATGGTATGCAAAGAAGGGTGATGACGAGATCAGAACCGAGGCAATGCGGATGAAGATCCCCTATACCACGACAACGAGTGCGGCTGCAGCTGCCATTGAAGCGATCAAATACCTCAAGGGGAGTACTACGAATGCAGTCCGCCTGCCGGACAGCAAGTAAGTAGGACAAACATGTTTACTTAACAGGTTTATTGTTTCACAGGTTATGTTTTACGATTTTAGCACTCAATGGAACAGCTGCAGAAATCTCTCAGTAAAAGCCACCATGCCCGAAAGTGGATCTGGATGCCTGGAACAGCAGGGATATTGCCGTAAGTGAGCGGTTTTTTACTTTTTACGTGCCTGTAAAGTGTAATAAGTTGATATAATATAAACGTATTTACATTATAGGATGTTTTATATTCATCGCGACGTACTTTGAAATATGAATATTTCTCTTTCCGCCGACGATATGCCCCACAGTTTCGATACATTCACATCAGTACGAGATATCCGGGAAAATCTTATTTCGATAATGCGTAACATAGTAACGTTCACCAGGGTACGGGTTGAATCTATATGACAATCTCCAGCCCTGTGGTTATCGGGCGCACCCGCTCTTTAAGCACGGACTTGAGTACCGTCAGGGATTTCCTGCCGGTACAGTGACCGGTGTAGTAGGCTTCAACCGGATACTCTGAGAGCTTCCCGGCAAGGGCTTCTATCTGGCCCCTGTTATCGGGCCGTTGTAATTCCGAGTCCGTGAGATGAAATCCGCCGATAACGGCATCGATGCAGCTGGTTTCGGCAAGGGTGATTGCCCGCTCGATGATGTTCCCGATACCCCTGTGTGAACAGCCGCTGATAAGAACTGTGTGCTGCTCCTCACGGATGAGCATGGCAATCTCATGTGAGAAGTCATCCTGCTGCAGGTGCTCCGGATCCCTGGTTCCGGGGGAGACATAGAGGGTACGGTTCCCTGAGGGTACATACCCATGGTCCGGGAAGCTGCCAAACAGGAGTATGCCCGGCAATATTTCCCAGGATGCATCCTGCTGCCAGTGAGCTTCGGCAGCGGTATCCACAAAGGCCAGCCGGTTCTGATGCTTTCCGGCTGAAAACCCAGCATCACGCGGGTGTTTACCCGCCTTTACTGCATAATGCCCATCCCTGACTGCTCTGCTGTGAAGATAGATGTCACTGGTAGCATTCATACTGCAGAAGGCCTGCACCCCTCCACCGTGATCATAATGGCCATGTGAGACAACGGCCAGCCCTACCGTTAAGAGGTCGATTCCCAGCCGCTGCGCATTCTTGAGAAACGATGCATCTGGACCGGTATCGAAGAGGATCCTGTGGCTACCGGTTTCAATATACAGTGCTATGCCATGCTCTGCATGCAAATCGAGGGAATTTACCTGCGGGCAGGTGTCTTCAATAAGTGTGACAACTCTCATGGTTCATCCATCTCCTCTGTATAGGTGGCAAACCGGTTCCTGCCGGCTGCCTTCGCACGATACATCGCTTTGTCTGCTCGCCTCAGGGCTTCGCCAATATCGTTCTCACCGTCATTCACGACGGCCAATCCGATACTGCCAGTCATCTCTATCCTGTTTTCGTTTAATAGGATTATCTTCGATTCTATACTCCTGCAGATCCGCTCTGCCAGCTCACTGGCATCCTCTTTCCCTGTTGCCATGATAACCATCGAGAACTCCTCACCGCCAAGGCGTCCCAGTGCATCCTCTTTTCTTATCTCCCTCTCAAGCAGGGAGGCCACTGCTTTCAGGCAGAAATCACCGGCATGATGTCCATACGTATCATTAATCCGCTTGAAGTGATCAAGATCCATCATCAGTACCCAGGCAGCCCTATCACAGTCCGCTGATGCGCGGGCAACTATAGAGTTGGCCTTCAGGAAAAAACTTCGCCGATTAAGTAGCCCGGTCAGGGCATCCTTGCGGGCCAGCTCGCGCAGCCTGCGGCGCTGCCGCTCGAGTTTACCAAGGCTCCTGCGCAACTCGGTGATATCGAAGGCAATCCATACAACGGCCCGTTTCCCCGTTTGATACTGCGGTATGGGAGAGATATGCGCTTCAAACCATCTGCGTTCGGTCGGGCCGGGACTCCCTTCATAGCCTGTCACCTCTTTAGGATCTATGGTGTACTCACAGATAGTCACCACTCCCGAATCAAGGGTTTCCCTGATTTTCATCAGCAGAAAATCAGCGAGTCCGGCAGGCATTACATCATGCATCCGTTTCCCGATGAGATGACGGGCATCGTGATACCTCTCCCGATCAACACCTCCGAGCACCTCAAGGTAGGTACCGTTCTCATCATACACAAAGAACGGCTCGGGTACGGCAGCAAGTACTCCCTGAAGGATACTCTCATCATGTGCTCTCCTCGGCTCTTCACTCACTCCAACCCAACTCCCCGCTGCATTACTTCTCCAGTCCGTAGTCTTTCGCTGCATTAAATCGGACTGTTCCCGTATGTGCCTGCCTTGCTCTCTGCATTATATCATACCGGCAATGAATTTGCATAATCGTCCCAACTGTCGTACAATGGTAATTGACTCACTATTAAGGAGTAACAGTATGAAACGAATATTTGTCATTGGCATAGCAGTGATTACGGCACTGGCATTCTCATCCTGCCTGACCCTGACCGGGTTGTTTCCGTTTGTCCCAAGTCCCATGAATGAAGATTCCAGCATGCTGGTCGTGGAAATCGGTACCGGGACCCCAGACCAGAGTTCCTGGGTGATAAATGCAAATTACTCAGGTTGGGCCCCTATTGTTCTTGACAGTATGGGAAACGAGGTGCGATTCATCAATAACGAAGCTGTTTCAAATCTGGACAACCTCTACTATGCTCCCAACCTGGAACCGGGAACCTATGCCTTCATCGGATTCATGCATGTATATTCAGATTACAGCCTGTATGATTCCGGGAAGACGATCACTTCATACGGACCCTATGAGAAGTATCCGCATCAGATACGCCAGGTATTCGAGCTGCCGGAACCCATGGAGATCACCCTTGCTCCCGCCACCATGGATTCACTTGGACGCTATCTCGTGGAATTCGTCCAGAAACGCGGGTCTGCTGATGACCGCTGGAAAGTGCTGGAAGAGAGCTTCCGGTATACCCATCTTTTTCCCGAGAACCGCAGGGCACTACAGATCATGAAGAACTGGGCTACCCCGGAATGGCTGGAGTGGAACGAAAGAAACCCGGAAGAGGCTGCAGATTAGCTGAAGTGCTGACATCAATCCGTACTTCTCAACATTCCCCTCCCGTTGCCCTTGTATAGTCTGTGATAATTAAGGTATTATCATATCCAAAATATACGTTTGCTGCAGTGTAGAAATCTGTGCAGGCTTACTGGCGGGGGGCTTTAGTGAGCAGAAACAGACAACCGTTGCAGTGCGCAGTAATTACGGGCGGTTCAAGCGGAATAGGCTTTTCTATCGCTGATTACCTGGTACGCAACGGCACCAGCGTAATCCTGATTGCCCGGAACAGAGAGCGCCTCGAGCAGGCCCGCAGCACCCTGAATGCTGTTTGCGCACAACAGACAACTGTCGAAATACTATCTCTTGATATCGCCGACAGGGATCAGGTAACAAAATCCCTGGGCACCCTCTTCTCAGATCGTCAGGCTCCGGATTTACTGGTGAACTGTGCCGGTATTGCCTATCCGGACTATTTCGAGCACCTTTCATCGGACATCTTCGATGATATCATCCGTATCAATCTCTCCGGCACCTGGAATATACTCAAGTCGCTGGTACCGATCATGCAGAGGGGTTCGGTCATCGTCAACGTCTCCTCTGTTGCCGGTCTGGTAGGGACCTTCGGTTACACGGCCTATGCCGCATCGAAATTCGGTATTATCGGAATGAGTGAATCCCTGCGGAACGAGCTCTCCCTGAAAGGCATACGGGTGGCTGTTCTCTGTCCTCCGGACACCGACACACCGCAGCTGGAAGAGGAAAACCGCACAAAACCGCCTGAAACGCGGGCAGTGAACGGCAATGCAGGAATTCTACAGCCCGAACAGGTAGCTACAGCCCTGTTCAGGGGACTGAAACAGAGAAGAAAATTCATCATAATTCCCGGATTTCAGGGGAAAATGATCTATCTACTGAAACGTATCATACCTGGTGTTGTCTACTCCATGATTGATATGTATGCTAAAAAGGCTTAGGACGTTACTATGAACAAAAAAACAACAAGCAAAACATGCAATCCCCTATTCAACAAGTGTTATGACTTCAATGACGCAGCAGAGGCTCGGCAGGCCGGGCTCTATCCGTTTTTCAAACCCATCCAGCGAAACAGCGGAACCAAGGTATACATCGACGGCCGTGAGCTGCTGATGGTCGGCTCCAACAACTACCTTGGGCTGGCCAACGATCCCCGCCTCAAGGAGGCTGCTGAAAGTGTTGTGGAGCAGTACGGTACCAGCTGTTCCGGCTCACGTTTCATGAACGGAACGCTGGACCTGCATGAACAACTGGAGCACGAGCTAGCTGAATTCGTCGGCAAGGAGGCTGCTCTCTGCTACACAACCGGCTACCAGACAAACTTGGGTGCCATCTCAGCAGTCCTGGACAAAGATGACCATATCATCAGCGACAAGTACAACCATGCATCAATCATGGATGCTGTCTTTCTTACCTCAGGGATGACGAGAAATACCAACTTCCACCGCTATCGGCATAACAGTATGGCGGATCTGGAGAAATTACTTAAAAAACTGCCCCTGGATGACGGTAAGCTGATTATCACAGATGGAGTCTTCTCCATGGAGGGCGATATCGTCAAGCTTGCAGAGATGCGCAAACTGGCTGACAAATACCATGCCGCCATCTACCTTGATGAGGCCCATGCAATCGGGGTGCTTGGCAAGTCTGGTCGCGGAACCTGCGAGCATTACGGGAGCTTTGACCTGGCAGACCTCATCATGTGCACATTTTCCAAGTCTTTCGGTTCCATCGGAGGCTTTGTTGCCGGAGAAGCCCGGGTAATAGATTACATTAAGCATAAATCCCGCCCGTTGATCTTCAGCGCCTCAATGCCCCCGGCAAACATCGCCGCAGCCCGGAAGGCGCTTGAAATCATCAAGACCGAACCGGAACGTGTGCACCGGCTGCAGGAGATTGCCGTGAAGATGATCAGGGAGTTCAGCAACCTGGGCTTCAACGTGGGAACAGCCGAGACCCCCGTTGTTCCGCTTGTGATCGGAAACAACGAAAAGACCTTCATGTTCTGGAAGAGCCTCTTTGAACGCGGTGTGTATGTGAATCCGGTAATTTCCCCGGCAGTACCGCCCCGCCGTTCTCTCATCAGGACATCCTATATGTCGATTCACAATGACGATGAACTGGACTGGTTTCTCGAAGTGGCTGCCCAGGAAGGCAGAAAACTGGGAATTATCTGAGGTCTGGTGCCTGACATGCATAACAGCCCTGTACAGCACGTGTACAGGGCTTATTCTTTGCTATAGCCTCACTCAGTTGATAGTGATCTTTCTCGGCAGAACCGACTCCTTCATCTGCAGCTCCACGCGGACAACACCCTGGATAATCGATGCTGTAACCTTGTCCCGATCGATGGTATCGTCAATCGTGAACTCCTGGTAGTAGTCGTCACTGCGGATTTCACGAATCAGGAACTCACCCTTCTCATTCTCACTGCCCCCGTACCGGTTCCGTACTCCATGGACCTTTAGAATGTTGTGGTCAATATTCACATCAAGATTATCCTTGCTGACCCCTGGCATCTCAAGCTCAAGAATCATCTTATCCCTGTCTTTGTAGATGTTGCAGCAGGCAACCCGGGTTCGCTTCTCCAACTCTTTGTTCTTGTTTATCAAAACCACCTCCTCACTGAATCTTCACACTGATCTGCCTGGGAATGGCCTCTTTCTTCTTCGGAAGGGAGACAATAAGCAATCCATCCTTCAACTCAGCCCTGATTTTCTCTGAATCGGCTGCGGCAGGCAACGTTATTGTCCTCTGGAAACTACCGGTACGCGTCTCCTGCCGGTAATACTTGCGGTCCTCCTGCTCCTTGCCTACATCAATTTTCTTCTGTCCCTTGATCGTCAGAACCTGGGATGCCACAGAGAGTTCAATATCCTCCTTCTCCATTCCGGGAAGTTCGCAAATGATCTTGTAGTCACCCTTCTCTTCAATTACATCAATCGGCGGAGCTATGTTACGGTCAAACAGGCCGGTCTCCGTTGGCATACGATCAACGTCGAAGAAGTGATTGATCTCATCCTGCAACCTTCGCATGGTTTCCCACGGATCATACAAATCATTGTTTCTCCATCGTACAATAGCCATAATTGCACCTCCTGTATCTATATACCATACCTACCGTATGGTACCCCAATTATGTGGGGCTGTTGGTAAATCTGTCGGCAGCAGCACGGCTGCTGCCTGTACTCCCGCACGTCTTTTATACAGATATCCTGCATAAAGCATGCCATTTTCCCATAGCCGCGGGGGAAAGCCGATACTGGGGCATCATGGTAGCCATGATACATGTAACTTGTTATATAGGTATGAATAATATTTCAGGAACAGCATGATGAGCGTCTGTTGGATAACGCGGTTTGCAGAAGGTGAGGACGTGGTCTGTCATTTTGCCACATACAGAAAGAAGGGATGGATATGCAGTGTGTTGATATGACACCGTCAGACCGGCTGCAGTCCCTCCTTCTGTGTCATTTCGACAAGACGGGAACATATCCCTACAGCCATATGAGCCTATTCCGCCGGTTCAGGTAACATAGACGCAGATCTGTTCGCAGAAAGCACTCTGCAGTTCGATCGGCAGCTCCTGTCCCTCCGGCATCAGCGTGACGGTCTCATCCGATACCGTATCAACGGTAAAGAACTTACCGGGGACCACAGCAGCTTCATGGCAGGCGTGGAGCAGCCCAGACAGGCGTTCCCCCTCTTCCGAAATCCGTACGATCTCTATCCTGTCACCCTGCCTACAGCTTCTCAGCCTGGGAGCAGAGAGAATCTTCTCAGCCTCCGGATGGTCGGGGAAGGGATTGCCGTGAGGACAGGTCTTGGGATAATCAAGGAACTTCTCTAGGTGGCTGATGAAATCATGGGAGACCTTGTCCTGCAGTTGCCCGGCTTCCAGATCGGCAAGTTCCCAGGGGAATTCCAGCCTCTTCACCATCAGGTACTCCAGCAGGTAGTGCCGCTTGAGCAGCTGTTCCGCCAGCACCACGCCCTCGTCACTGAGGCTGATCATGCCGTACCGGTCCTGGGAAACCAGCTCCTGACGCTTCAGCCGCAGCACTGCCTGGGATACAGCTGAGGCAGATACCCCGATATGGTCGGCAAGGCGACTGTTGTTGCAGTAGGAATAATCCCGCAGGATGAGATATATCTGGGTTATATACTCAGACACCGCAGGATATTTTCTGGACAGTTCCTGTATAGAAATACTCATACACTACAATACCATAATTACCATATTATAACGAGTCTTCTTTGAAATCTGCTAGAGAAAAGCACGGGCCTCAAACCGGTTTTTCCGTACCCCAGATCCCATGATCCAGAGGGTTGCGAATACCGCAGCAAACATACCAAAGGCGCCGAAAATCCAGAAAAGCATATGCCCTTCGATCAACTGATAGAAGAGCACCGACACAATCCAGGCCAACAGTGTCAGATAGACTGCAAGCAGGGTGCCATAGAACCAGCCTGTTTCACGCACGGCGGCCCCAAAGGCTGCCAGACAGGGAAAGTAGATCAGCACGAAGAGCATGAAGGCATAGGCCGAAGCCGGGGTGAAGTTGCTCTGGATGGCTCTTAGTGTATCCGATCGTACCCCAACAGACTCGGTGACGGTTGTTGTGTCGGACGATACCACCCCAAGGCCGAGCGGGTCCACTAATCCCCGGATCAACCCGGAAAAGTTGTTGTAGGTCGACGAAAAGGCCTCCCTTACGGCCCCACCCAGCTGCACCCACACCGAGCCTGCAGCCGGTTCGGCAGTATCCTCAACGGTATGGGTCGCATAGAGGCTGTTCATCGTTCCGACTATCGCCTCCTTGGCAAAGATACCGGTGAACAGCCCGACGGTAGCCGGCCAGTTGCCGGCTCCTATTCCCATGGGAGTAAAAATCGGGGTGATGCGTTTCCCGATACCAGCCAGCACTGAGTTGCCGGTATCCTCGTTGCCGAAGGTTCCGTCCATCCCCAGGCTGCTGAGCACAGTAAGGATTGCAACAGCAATGATGATGATCTTTCCGGCCCTGAATAGAAACCCTTTCAACCTGATCCATGCATTGCGCACTGTCATGCCCAGGCGCGGGCGCGAATAGGCGGGCAGTTCCATGATAAAAGGTGAGAAGGAGCCTGTGAACAGGGTCCGTTTCATGATCAGGCCGGTAAGGACAGCTATCAGGATACCGGCAATATAGATCGAGAAGACCACAAGACCGGCATACCTGTTGAAAAACGCAGCCGCAAAGATAGCGTAGGCCGGCAGACGGGCACTACATGACATGCTTGGGATCATGAAAATAGTGAGAAAACGATCCCGTCTCCGCTCCAGGGTTCGTGTCGCCATGATAGCCGGAACGCTGCATCCGAAACCGACGAGCAGCGGGACAAAGGCCTTTCCAGGGAGCCCGACAAACCGCATGAACCGGTCCATGACATAGGCTGCCCTGGCCATGTAGCCGGAATCTTCCAGGATACCCAGCATGAAAAACATGAAAAAGACAATTGGTATGAAAGTGGTGATCGTCTGTATCCCGCCTCCGATACCGTCGGCAATCCATGCCGTCACCCATCCCGGTGCCCCTATTGACCGCAGTGCTGCACCTGCCCCGTCAACAAAAAGCGCCCCTGCAAGTATATCAAAGAAATCAATGAAGGCTCCACCGATAGTCATGGTAACCAGAAATACCAGGTACATGACCCCGAAGAATATCGGGATTCCCCAGATTCTGTGCAGAATGATATCATCGGCGGATTTTCGCGTTGCCACACGCCCGGCAGATCCGGTATCACTGATACAGCCGCTGTAATCCCTGATGTACGCATAGCGGGAGGCAGCCAGCACCTCAGCAGCATCGAAATCCTCATCTACGGACTCATTCACGGCAGCAGTAATCTTTTCGTGCAATTCTGGGGTCTGCCGATTAAGCAGTCCCATGATATGCTCGTCATGCGCAAGGTAGGCAAGGGCAAGCATCCGACGGTGAAAGGTACGGGTCCCGATGTTGACTATTTCAGGAATTCCCGGGTGAGAAAGAACCCGCTCAATTGTTTCCGGGAACGGTATCGGTGTACCAACATGGAAGTCACCGTTCCTGCAGAGCGCCACCACTTTGTCGACTACCGTACGCACGTCGGAAACTGAATTTGCAGACACAGCCAGCACCTCAACCCCGAGTGCCTCGGAAAGCTTCTCGGTATCTATCCGTCTGCCGCTCTTCTCAAGCAGATCAATCTTGTTCAGCACAACGAGCAACGGTAGTTTAAGATCTATCAGTTCGGTTGTCAGAAACAGGTTCCGCTCTAAGTTCGTGGCATCGACCACATTGATAATCAGATCATAGGTTCCCGACTCCAGGGTTTTCCGTGCCACAAACTCATCCTCGGAATCGGGAATCAGGGTATAGATACCCGGAATATCGACAATGTTGGCAGAAAAATCACCGTTATGCAGGTGCCCTTCAATCCGCTCCACCGTTACCCCAGGCCAGTTACCCACCCGCTGGTCACTGCCGGTAAGGGTGTTGAACAGTGTCGTTTTACCGCAGTTGGGGTTCCCTGCAATGGCTATCTGGATGTTGGATGCAATAGAACTCATGGTGTGCCCCTATGACGCCTTCTCAACGATTATCATCTCAGCCAGAACTGCATTGAGCATATAGAGACTGGTCCCGACCCTGACACACATGCCGGTTCCTGCCTGCTTGCGAACGATCTCAATACTGCTGCCTCTGACAAAACCAAGGGAGAGCAGTTTCCTGCGACTTGCACCATCACCGCTGAATCCGGCAATAATTGCTGATTCACCTGGTTGCATGGCTGCCAGCTGCATACCTGCTCCGTGATAATGATGCCAAGGTTCCCTGTGATGCGATCTCGATACTGCGGCAGGATGGGTGTGAAACTGATGCTGGCCTTTTTCTACCCCCGTTCTGCAGCAGGCTGCAGATTGCACGCTTCTGGCTCTTCTCCTCATACCGGTACCCCTCCTGCACATACATATCCTCTAAGTGAATAATACATATTACTCTACTATATGTCAATTACATTTGTTAATATGTATTAACTTGTTGTCACAAAGCAGCTTCCCTTTGACACCGTATAGCTGCTGCCCTATAATGATGTAGCATCCAGAGACTGCCGACAGACAGGAATGGGGAAAGGTAACTTGACAGTACCGCAATCGGAAACATCCACAAGAGCAACCATCATTCCTGTGATTAAACTGGCTTCAGCCCCGATTCTCTGGGGCGGAGCCCTGACTGCAGGACGGATCATATCGGCAGAGCTGCCTGCGCTGACCCTTACCTGTATCCGCTTCTTCCTTGCCAGTCTGCTGCTGCTGCCGGTTCTCTATCTGAAAGAGGGGAAGTTTCCAAGGATAACCCGTTCTGATCTCCTGCGACTGCTGCTGCTGAGCCTTGTCGGGATAGTCCTGTTCAACTTCCTGCTCTTCACTAGCCTGAAGACCATCACAGCCATCCGCAGCTCCGTCATGCTGGCCTTCACCCCATCGCTTGTCGCTGTCTGGGCCTTTTTTGTCATCAAGGAGTCGTTTTCAGGCAAGAATATGGTGGGAATCGCTCTAGCCGCAGTCGGGGCAATACTTACGGTCACCAATGGTGATATCCAAGGGGTAATCAGGGACGGTATTTCATTCGGCGATCTGCTGATGATGGGAGCGGTTGTGGCATGGGGGGCCTACTTCATACTTATCAGGCAGTTTCTTCAGCATATCGCACCGCTTACCATGCTTGCATCCTGAATTTCGTGAA
The DNA here is from genome assembly GCA_964605195.1 of uncultured Spirochaetales bacterium. Lineage (GTDB taxonomy): Bacteria > Spirochaetota > Spirochaetia > JABMQR01 > JABMQR01 > CAZSBC01. Next base: position 16,530 of record CAZSBC010000067.1, read on the forward strand.
TTTTGGACATAGACGTAATCAGCAATTCTTCGGC
>CAZSBC010000068.1:0-16428 GCA_964605195.1 uncultured Spirochaetales bacterium
GTCACAGAGTGTACTGCAGCTGCTGACGTTTCTTCCGGTATTCGATGATCGGCAGGTCTCCCTGGATCAGCTGCTCTTTGCAGTGCAGCCTGCTTGCAGGAGGAACCTGGGTCTGGACAACTCGCCTGTCCTGGTGGGCGATGACTAGGTTTGATCGGCCGAAGATCCAGTTGGTCAACTGCCTGAGAAGCGGGGCTCTCATGAAATTCTGATAGGTTCTCAGATAGAGCATGGTATGGTTCTCGTCGACCGGTACGAAGGCGGCAACGATACGCAGCCTGGCCGAAATATGATTCTGCCAGAGATTCGGCATGATCAGTTCCAGCTTGAACTCACGATCAACGGGAGGAACCGGTACCTCGTGCGGTTTCTTTGGGGGTGTTCCGTCATCCGTACGGTTGAAGACATAGGTATAGAGCATACGCTCACCGATCCATTCCACCCCCGGCCCGTCGACAACAGTGCGGTTGCCGCGCCCGATGGTGCTGTTATGCACGAAGGGCAGGTGCACGACATCCAGCTGGTTCTCCAGCACCCGTGAGTAATGTGCTTCCCAGGGATCCCGAACCGTCGCCCAGCTGAAAGTGGCATTGATATCATCAAAGTATACCGGTTCCGCCACCGGTTCGCTGATGCGGGCATTGTGGGCTGCTGATATCCCGTCATCCTCCCCGATACTATCCGGCTCTCCCCACCATATCCAGACCCAACCATATTTCTCGCAGACAGGATAGGAGGGAACCCGGTAGCGCTCTGCAACTGGTGCGGAGCGGGTATTGGCCGGTATGCAGCTACAGCTGCCGTTGCCGTCATATTCAAGCCCGTGAAAGGGGCAGCGGATACGGTCCTCCATCAGCTCCCCGGCACTGAGAGCAACCCCCCGGTGGCAGCAGCGGTCTACAAGGCAGTTGACCGATCCCTCGGGCGTTCTCCTCAGAACAAGCTGTTCGCCCATCCGGGTTACCCGTTTCACTTTCTTGCCCACTTCCCGGGACTCCAGGATTACATACCATTGGTTCCTGATCATTGCAGCGTTCCTTGGCGGTTAACAGCAGCACCTGAATGCAGTGATGGGATGCTGCTGTTACAGTATAGGACCACAGGGGGCAGTTTGCAACTCTTCATGCACCGATGATACTCTTCAGTCAGTCAGTCTGTTTTCACCATTATGATATTTGTTTTAAATCAGGATTAGCACCGTCTGGATTAACAAGTTTTTGTAGCGTAACGCAGGGACCCTGTAGGACAATTGCTAACTCAAATTGTTATGTTTTATACATGCATTGCTCGATATAACCGAACAACTCTCAGTGTTTGTCAAGTAATAAGTGACGGATTTGGTATGACAGTATTATTGTTTTGCACTTGAATACAGACTATCGATGTAGTATACTCATAAAATCTGTATGATCAAAAACCACAGTATCAAGGGGATCTGTATGTATCAACGTGTAAAACGACAGGACAAGCTTTCACAGCAAGTAGCAGATCAGATAGAAGAATTGTATCGTAACGGGAAAATTACTGCAGGCCAACGTTTGCCGGCTGAACGGGAACTGTGCGAACAGTTCGGTGTCAGCAGAACAGTGATCAGAGAGGCCATCAACATTCTCGTTGCCAAGGGACTGCTTGTCTCCCATTCCGGCAGCGGGACATATGTTCAGGAAATCGGACAGGATAATATTCGTGATGCCCTGTCGTTGTTTTTCCAGATTCAGAACGATGAAGAAATGATCAACTATGCATTTGAGCTTCGTTCCACTTTGGAAGTCCAGATAGCACGTCTAGCTGCACAGCGAAGGACTGAGAAGAATATCAGGGAGCTGGAAGTAATTACGGAAAGAATGGAAACTGAAATCAAAAACCAGAAAGCTTTCTCAAGTCTTGATATTCAATTCCACCTTGCGTTGACAAAAGCTACGCAAAACCCATTTTTTGAAATGTTTTTGGATCCTTACTTTCACAATATCGAGAAGCTGATAGATAAGAGTAATCTCGTTCCTGGCCGCGCCGCCAAAACTACCGATTCTCATCAGCTTATCCTGGATGCTGTAAGGACAGGGAATGGGGAGACCGCAGCTCAGGCTATGCAGGATCACCTGAACAGTTTTCGGGATGTATCATTACTCTCATTTGGTCAGAATCCTGAACAGCCTGAATAAGGCAGAGCATCAGCGACAGGGTAAGTCCGACGGTTTCAGGATGCGCTTCATACTGTTTCAGTTGAGCTGCGTTCAATCGCGATTTTACCGGTCCTGATCGATTCCACAATAGTATATGCAGAGAGAATATTGAAAGCATTGTCCACGGAGTGAGCATCACCGGTTACTTCCAGAATCCATATCGATTTATAGGAATCAATGATTTTTGCATGCAGAGAGGTTACTGCCTGAAGAATTTCAGCCTGCTGGCCGATACTCACTTTCAGTTTGATCAGTGCATGCTCACGCTCAACACCGACTGCATCCTCAATATCCCAGACTTTTATGACATGAACCAGCTTCTGCAGCTGTTTACGTACCTGCTCCAGTACATTATCGTCGCCATTGACAACAATTGTGAATCTGCTCTTCCCTGGTTTCTCGGAATGACCGACAGACAGGCTCTCGATATTGAACCCCCGCCGGGAAAAGAGGCCTGATATTCTTGTCATGACACCCGGCGTGTCATCGCATAATACTGATATTGTATGATTCAAGCTGTCCTCCTATTCCGCCATGAACGATGTCAGATTACTGCCCGTCACCATGGGCAGTACATTTTCACCTTTCAGAATTCGACAGTCAATAATATATGGACCCGTTATATCACTGGTTCTTTTCAGTGCTGCCTTAACATCCTCCAAAGAAAAAGCTGTACAGCTTTCGGCTCCCATGCTGCGGGCAAGTGCCGCGAAATCAACCAACTGTGAAAAGGCACAGCTGGCATATCGATGATCGTAAAAGGCATCCTGCAGCTGATGAATCATGCCCAGTTCCATATCATTCATGACAAGGACTGTTAGCGCGGCTTGCTGTTCCGCGGCAGTCGTGATCTCCTGGCAGTTCATGAGAAAAGATCCGTCTCCGGTAATCAGGATGACTCGATTGTCTGGAGCCCCCATAGAGGCTCCTATGGCTGCCGGTAATCCGAACCCCATTGTCCCCATTCCTCCGGAGGTGATAAACGGGTGGTCAGGGGAGGAGATTACATAATGAGCTGCAAATATCTGGTGCCTGCCTACATCCGTTACCACAGTAGTTTCTCCAGCCGTACGCTCGACTGTCCTGAGAATGTTCGGTACGGAAAAATCCTGCTGCGCTGGAGGAAGCGGGTTTTCCAGCCTGACTGTCTGGAGCTTTTCAAGCCAGGAAGCACGTGACTTGCGGGGCATCTGCTTTGCAATTTCGGTAACTACCTGACCAGCTTCTCCCACAATCGGGAGGAAAGAGGGAATATTCTTGCTAATTTCCGCTGGATCTATATCTATATGAATGATGAGTGCGTCGGGAGCAAAGCTCTCGGTAGGTCCTGTTGACCTGTCCCCGAAGCGGGTACCTACGGAAAGTATTACATCAGCTTGGGAAACAGCGGTATTGGCAGCAACCCGGCCATGATACCCGTACAGCCCGAAATAGTGCGCATCGTTGTTCGGAAAAGCACTTTTTCCCATGAGGGATGTGACAACCGGAATATCACCCTTCAAGCTTATTTCGAGCAGTTTGTCACAATGGCGTGCGCCTCCTCCGGCAATAATGACCGGACGTTCTGCTTTGTTCAAAAGCTTTACCGCTCTCTTGATCTGCCCCGGATGCCCTTTTGTTGTCGGATTGTATCCCTCAAGGGTAAGATTAATGCTGCTGACTGCATGAGCTTCGGCAGTCAGAATGTTTTTCGGGATATCAATCAGCACGGGTCCCGGCCGCCCTGAGGAGGCTAGATAGAACGCCTGTTCAATGACCGGCCGAATTTCATCCACACTCTGGATCAGATAATTATGCTTGGTAATGGGCAAGGTAATACCGGTTATATCAACCTCCTGAAAGGCATCATTCCCGATAACTGCCTGAGGGACCTGTCCTGTCAGCACTATCATGGGCGTTGAATCCATAAAAGCTGTTGCAATACCGGTCACCAGATTTGTTGCCCCGGGCCCGCTAGTGGCCATACAGACACCAACACGTCCTGTCATCCGGGAGAATCCATCTGCCATATGCGCAGCCCCTTGTTCATGGCGAACCAGTATGTGCTTGATGGAACTTGTGAGAAGAACATCGTATATGGGAAGAGTGGCTCCTCCAGGGTAGCCGAAGATCAACTCCACACCCTGCTGCTCAAGTGTCTCCACAAGAATCTGGGCTCCTGATTTACCTTTTGTTTTCATTAGGATCTCCAACCTGCCGATGACCCTCAAGGAGGTAACCGGAAATTTTGCGGTGTTGACCGGTTACACTGGCAGCAAGTGAGTCATGGGTTCTGTATCGTAAAATAGGTAATACCGCATTCAATAATATAACATGTTGTATACAAAATATGCAATGGTAAAATCAAGAATAGTTTTATACCCAGTTATTCGTCATGCACTTCAGGGAAAGGCTGCATTACCAGGGGCTTTTAGGCAGCAAGTGGGGCGTTGTTGCTCATTATGAGAATATTCATAAAAGTACTGCTTGCTTTTTTGTATTAAGCGTGCAATAATGCCGTATGCTGTAATACCAATTATGGCGGTTATGGATTGAAACATGGGAGGACATTGGCATGACTGGGAATAGAATCGGTTTCATTGGCCTCGGAATAATGGGATACCACATGGCTTCCCATCTTCTGAAAGCCGGCTATGAACTGGCTGTATTTGACATAGATGCTGCAGCAATGGAAAGGTTTGGTGTGAGTCCGGGAAGTGTGAAAAAGGCTTGCTGTGCCCGGGAGGCTGCTGAATTTGGAGAAGTAATTATTACCATGGTACCGGATTCTCCCCATGTGGAGGCTGCTGTATATGGAGAGAACGGTATTCTTGCTGCTGCAGCTACAGGTAAGTGCCATATAGATATGAGTACTATCGCACCGACTACTGCCATCAAGGTTGCAGAATCCTTGAAGGTAGCTGGCATGTCGGCTCTGGATGCTCCGGTAAGCGGAGGAGAGAGTGGGGCTGAACAGGCAACCCTTTCGATTATGGTGGGTGGGGAGAAAGATATCTATGATCAGATGCTTCCCATACTGAATATTATGGGAAAAACCATAACCTTCTGCGGGAAAGCGGGAGCCGGGCAGACGGTGAAGGCTTGCAATCAGATCCAGGTGGCAATGAACTTTGTGGGTATGGCAGAGGCCTTTACGCTTGGGAAAAAAGCTGGTGTGGAGCCAGAAATTATTCTGCAGGTTCTCAGTGGAGGCTATGCCCAGACACGCGTAATGGATGCCCGGGGACCAAAACTGATCCGGGGAGATTTTACTCCCGGTTTCAAGAGTCGATTTCATTATAAAGATCTTGGTATCATTATGGATACTGCCAAACAATACCGGGTTTCCCTGCCGGCCACAGCAGTCGCTCAACAACTCTATACCAGCCTTTTAGCTAATGGGTATGGTGACCTGGATCATTCAGCAGTCATTAAGGCCATTGAACTGCTGAGTTGCAGCAATGAAGAGACAGCAAAGGACAGCGAATGAAAGCGGGCGATTTGGTAAAAAAGAGCGTTCTGCAGGATTATCTGGAAAAGACATCAGAATCGAAAAACCAGGATTCTCTGGCAAAAAAATCGCTGCCGGGCGGAGACACTCGCTGGTCTACCTACTATCTTCCATATCCTGTCCACATGGACCATGCTGATGGATATGAGATGGTTGACGTAGACGGCAGCCGGTATATCGATTTGCAGAACAACTATACAGTTCTCGTGCACGGGCATCGGCATCCTGCAGTTGTTGCAGCTGTTCAGGACCAATTGAACAGGGATATCATTTTTGGCGCTCCCTGCAGAGCGCAGTATGAGCTGGCAGACATTCTTACCCAGCGCCTTCCGGGGCTCGATAAAATCCGCTTTACCAATTCAGGAACAGAAGCAACTATGATGGCCATGAGGACTGCCCGGGCCTATACCAAGCGGGATATTATCCTGAAAATGGATGGCGGGTATCATGGTTCTCATGATTTCACCGAGGTGAACATTACACCTGATCTCTCCGGAAAGGATCTCCCGAAAGCCAGACTCGAACAGAGAGGAGTTCCAGATTGTGTTCTGGATGCCGTTATGGTTGCACGATTCAATGATCTGGACAGTGTTGAATCGATCCTCAAGCAGCACGCAGATCGTATTGCTGCCGTAATCATCGAACCGGTGATGAATGCCTCAGGCATAATAGCTGCGGAACCGGAATTTCTTCGTGGTGTTCGGCATCTTGCTGATCGCTATGGTGTTCTGTTGATATTTGATGAAGTAGTCACTCTCCGTCTTCACGAACATGGAATACAGGGGAAATATGACGTTATTCCGGATATAACTGCGCTTGGTAAAGTAATGGGAGGAGGTTTCGCTATCGGTGCATTTGGAGGAAGGGAAGAGATAATGCACTTCTTTGATCCTGCGGTACCTCACAGTTTCCATCACTCTGGAACGTTCAATGGTCATAATTTTGCAATGGCAGCAGGAGCAGCTGCAATGCGTGCCCTGACCGCCGATACGATAGAGCATATCAACACTCTCGGGGAGTATCTTGCCGATGGGATAGCAGAAGCAGCCGAAGTGAATGGAGTGTGGGAGAATACCACACAATCAGGATCTTTGCTCTACATGCAATGGTGCCGTGATCCGGTAGTTGATGCTGCAGATGTGCTCAGGTGGAAGAAGAGAGCAGCAGAGCTGCCGAAACTTATGCATATGGAGCTACTCAACCGTGGTGTGTTCACAGCTAATCGCGGTTTGATGAATATATCCACACCGATGGACAGAGCTGTCATAAACCGAATAGTTGAGGCCATAGACGGGGCGTTGAGAAGACTGAAGCCATACATTGAAGAGCAGGTACCACATTTGCTGCGGTAAAAGCAGAACTGCTTCCCTGCCTGCCTGGCACCATCATACCATAGAGGGTGGATACAAATGGAAAACAATTCAGATACGAAGATACGCGGTTCACAGTATATTGCCCGGATGCTCTCCGGTTATGGAGTATCCCATGTGTTTTATGTGGAGGCCATGTTGAGATTCGCATCTCTCGAGATGGAAGAGTGCGGGATTCGACGAATGATTGTTCATTCGGAAAAGGCAGCTGCCTACATGGCTGATGGATATGCCCGTGCAGGCGGGCGACCGGGAGTCTGTATGGCCCAGTCGGTCGGGGCAGCGAATCTTGCTGCCGGACTGCAGGATGCACGCCTTGGCTGCTCCCCGGTGGTTGCCCTGACTGGTATGAAGACACCTGAATACCAGTACCGAAATGCATATCAGGAAATTGATCATGCTCCGCTCTTCACACCGGTTACTAAAATGCATGCAGGCGTGTCACAGGCTGATCAATTGCCGGTTATTCTGCGCCAAGCTTTCAGGGTCTCCGTAAGCGGCAAACCCGGTCCCGTTCATGTGGATATGCCCAACCATACAGGAAGAACCATAGAAACTGCATATCTGCAGTCACTTCCGTCTGCAGATACGGGATTTGCTGTATGTCCCCCCCTCCGGCCGGCTGCTGAAGAGCAGCAGATAGACAGGGCAGCTCACCTGCTTTCACAGGCGTTACGTCCTGTTATTGTGGTTGGAGGAGGTGCGAGACGATCCGGAGCAGGGAGAGCGATTCTCAGTCTTGCAGGAAAGCTGGATATACCGATTGTCAGTACTCCTGACGGCAAGGGAGTCATTGACGAACAAGATCCCCATTGGGGTGGGATTGTCGGTTTCTACTCTATGAAATGTGCCAACCAAATTGTTGAAAGGGCAGATCTAGTGCTCTACATTGGCAGCCAGGTAAGCGATCAGACAACATACGATTGGAATATTCCATCAACAGGGACAAGAATCATTCAGATCGATATTGAGCCAACCGAACTTGGACGCAATTACAGTGGCACCCTTGGACTCTGCGGGGATGCCAGGACAGTCGTTGAACAATTGGAAGCAGCCTGTCTTGCTTCCGACAGGAAAGAGTGGGCGCTAGAGGCAAGCGAATATGTTGCAGCATGGAACAGGAGGCAGGAAGATATTGCAGTCAGTACTCAGACTCCGATACGAACTGAGCGTCTCTGTCGTGAAATCCAGAATGTGCTGCCTGATGATGCACTGCTTGTTGCTGATACCGGCTATTCAGCTATCTGGGCGGCTACCTTGATCAGACTGCGGGCAGGACAGGATTTTATACGGGCTGCCGGATCACTTGGCTGGGCTTATCCGGCTTCCCTGGGGGCAAAATGCGGCGCTCCAGAACGGACAGTAGTCTGTTTCACCGGTGACGGTGCCTTCTACTATCATATGGCAGAAATGGAGACAGCAGTCCGGTACGGTATTCGTACAATTACCGTCGTAAATAACAATGGAGCCTTCAGCCAGGGAATAGACGAGGTTAAACGGGTGCACCATGAAGCAGGATCCACTAGAGATCCTGAATCCATGTATCGGTTTTCGCCGGTAAATCTGGCAAAAGTGGCTGAGGAGTTCGGGGTGACAGGAATACGGGTTGAAGATCCAGAGATGCTTGGCGAAGCCCTGAAGACAGCGTTGACTGTTCCGGGGCCTGTTCTGGTGGAAGTGATAACAAGCACGGACTCCCGTGCCCCGGTAGCCTGGAAACCGTAATGTAGCAAGTGCTGTTGGTTCAGCAGCGAGAGAGGAGGTTCTTCCGTGTATGATTCCAGATTGGATGATTTGGTAGTATTAATTGTTCACCATGCTCTTAAACTTACTAAGGGGAAAAAATTATTGGTTCATGCGCATGAAACGGCCAAGCCGTTTCTTCTGGCGCTGCAGAAAGAAGTATATGCAATCGGAGCTCACTTTGAATGCATAGTTGACTTTACTGAAAATGATGAAATCAGGCTTAAATATGCCGCAAAAGAGGTTCTGGAAACACCTTCAGTGTTGAGAATGGCCGGACTGAAAGCCTGTGATGCGCTGCTCCTGGTTCTGGCGGAAGACAATCCTGCTTCCCGGGCGGAGGTCAGACCCGAGAGAATTGGGCAGATGCTGCGGGGACAGATGTCCGGACGTGCTACCATGCTGCAACGGACCCTGCAGGGTGATTTTCACTGGTGTGCTTTGACATATCCGACTGCAGGCTATGCCCAGATGGCCAATATGGGAACCATCGATTTTTATGAATTGATGATGAAGTCGTATAATCCTGATGGTGGGGACATAATAGCCTTCTGGGAAAATATGGGTAAGCGCCAGGCAGAGATGATCCGGTCGGTTGAAGGAAAGGATATCGTCAGAATAGTCGCGGACGGAACAGATCTCTCTTTTTCCATCAGGGAGAGATCTTTTGAGAACTGCTACGGACACTTGAACTTTCCGGACGGTGAATTTTTTACATCAGTTGTGGAGGGGAGTGCGAACGGGACCATATTCTTCCCCTACCGTCACTATTACAAGGGAAAACTCATAGACGATATCACCCTGACCTTCAAAGATGGAATATGCGTTTCAGCCGATGCGCGGGAAAATGGTGAATACATACGTGAGATACTGGATACCGATGATGGTTCACGGATTATCGGAGAATTTGCCTTCGGAACGAATTTCGGCCTTACGCGATCTATTGGCAATATAATGATTGATGAGAAGATCGGGGGAACTGTCCATCTGGCACTTGGCAACAGTTATCCGGGTACTGGTGGGATTAATAAATCAGCGGTGCACTGGGATATGGTGCTGGATCTGAGAAAAGGGGGAAAGGTGCTTGTTGATGGAGCAACTGTCCTGGAAGATGGGAATTTTCTTATATGACCTATGGAGAGATCAGGGGGCGCACAATGAAGAATAATGATGTCGACAGACTTGCCGAAGCAGTTGCCGATTACTCAATGAAACTGGATAAAGGAGATATCTGTCTGATCAATGCCGGAATTGAGGCAAAGCCGCTGGTGGATGCGTTCACATTGATCTGCATGGATAGAGGAGTCCTCCCGATCGTCCATTTTTCCGATGAAGAGCTGACTCGCCGTGCACTGCTGGCAATACACACCTTTCCAGACGATCAGCAGCAGATCAGGGTAGGTGAACTCATAGGGGATCTTGAACGTTTGATTGACCGCTGCAATGCAATGGTAATCATGCGGTGCAAGAACATGGCAGACCCCTATCACGGGGTGAGTGAGCAACTCAGGTCTATCTACAACGCAGCGAGAGGCGGTCTGTTCAGGAAAATGATCACAAAAAAGTGGGTTATCCTGGATTACCCAACAAAGCATCAGGGTGAAAAAGCCGGGATGAACTTTGAAGAGTTCTATGCATATTCCATGCAGTGCTCGCTGATTGACTATGCAAAACTTCATAGTGATGCACTTCCTCTCAAACGCATTATGGATCGGGCCTGCAAAGTCCGGGTTACAGCTGAAGAGACAGAGTTCACGTTTGACAAAGAGGGGATCAATACCATTATGGGAACCGGAGAAAACAGTTATGTGGATGGTGAATTGTATACTGCCCCGAAACGGGACAGCCTGAATGGGCATATCACCTACACAGTCCCATCCACCTATAATGGGAACAGGTTTGCAGGAATCCGCTTTGATTTTGAACAGGGAAAGATAGTACAGGCCTCCTGTCGCGAAGGGTCTATTGAAGCCCTGAATCGGATACTGGATACCGATGAAGGGTCCCGGTATATTGGGGAATTTGCTATAGGAATACACCCCTTGATCGTTTCTCCCATGGACGATATCCATTTCGATGAGAAAATTCTCGGCTCGTTTCATCTTACTCCTGGGCAATGCTATACTGATGCCTACAACGACAATAATTCAGATGTGCATTGGGATATTGTCACTATGCTTACTCCAGAATATGGGGGTGGGGAGATTTGGTTTGATGAGGAGTTGATTCAGAAGGATGGGAGATTCGTTCATCCCGAACTGATTCATATGAATCCATGACAAAAGCGGGATTCGTCGGAGGAACAGTAATGGATGATATGATGAGAAGTGTGCTGGATGAGGTTGATCCGGAACGATTGTACAAGACAGTTTACGAACTCCAGGGGGTCAAACACCCGGTGGCAGCTCCTGTTGCGCTGAACAGATGTGCAGACAGGCTGGCCGAAACAATGCGAAGCATTGGCCTTGTGGTAAGAGAACAGGTTTTTCATATTGACGGCTGGGAGGCCCCCTTCAGAAATATCGAGGGAAGTATCGGGGATGTGGACCATCACCCGGCGGCTGTCATAACTGCACACTATGATACGGTGGCAACTTCGTGGGGGGCGAACGATGATGCCTCCGGATTGGCTGTTATGCTGGAAGCTGCCCGACTGTTAGCTATGCTTCCCTCTCCGCCGCCGGTATATTTTGTGGCAGTAACCCTGGAAGAGAGCTCAAACCCAATTTTATATCAGGCTGAGCATGGCAGCATGGTGGAGCTTGGGATCTGTGATGAAGAGCACTTCTTCACAGGTTGGAGAAAATCCCAGGAGGTGAATCTCATTTGGAAAACTGCCAACGAGTATTATGACTGCGGCAGGACCTATGGTGACGGACTACGCGATGCCCTAGCTGGTGAATCAGACCTCTTGCCGGAGATTCGCAGCCACTTTGAGAGAATCCTCCCCCTGTATGCCGATATTGATGCCGCACGTTCCCTCGGGTACAAGAGTCGTATTGGTTCTCACCGTTGGGTCACCGAAGCGATGGAGACGGGAAAACTGATAGCCTTCAACATTACCCTGGATGAATGTGGCATGTATTCCTGCGAACCGCAAAGCCAGGGGTGGTTCAGGGATCAGGATCCGTTTGAGACGATAGTGGAATCCCATCGTGTGGATGCAAAAAACCGTATTGGTGATTTTGTCATGGTCCTATCCGACAGCAGGTCAACAGATCTGGCAAGCAGTGTTATTGCTGCCTGCCGGGAGAAGGAGATAGACATGCCGGCTGCCCGGAAGGAGTTGGGGATGAGCTTCCAGGAGTGCCTGCGATCAAGACCGGCCGGGCTGGGTTCTGACCATGCCAACTTCTGGGCTGTTGGGATCCCTTCAATCCTTCTCTACGACACGTCCCTCGGCCGTAATCCATTCGTGCATATGATGGCAGACCTGAGTGATGAGTTGGATTATGACAAACTTGCCAGCGTCGCTAAGGCCGTCATGGCGGTAATAGTGACGTTAGCCCCCTGCACAGATCAGGAGGTCCGGTAATGGAAAGAGGGTTTAGGGTAATTGATCCCGAACGTATGTATGAAACGGTCTATCAGCTTCATGGTACACGGTGCATGCATGATGCTCCGGAACGATTGAATGCAGCAGCCGATTACATACACCGCGAAATGGAAAAGATCGGTTTGCCCGTGAGGGAACAGACGTTCACTGTTCCGGGTTCAGATTTTGTATTCAGAAATATTGAAGCACGTCTGGGACCTGTGACTCAGGAACCAGCTGCCGTTCTTGTTGCACACTATGATACTCCGGAACGGACCTATGGTGCCAATGATAATGCCGCCTCAATAGCCCTAATGCTTGACATCGCCCGATTGCTGCAGGAGAAAAACGATCCTCCCCCTCTTTACCTGGTAGCTGTTTCTCTGGAAGAAACCAATAACCAGCCGGCAATGTATGGGGAAGAGATCCGCAGTGCCAGGCTCTATGGGATTATTGATGATCAGTATATCTACACAACCTGGAATAACCGGAAAATGAAAAAGAGGGCTTTTGACATCTCCCAACGGGTCTATAACGCAGGCGGTGATCAGGGACAGGGCTATCTGGATGCCATTGAAGAGCTTAAAGGGAGTATCTCATCAAATATGAAGGCCCATCTGCTTGATCTGGCCCGTCTCTATCGGGGTGTGAATCTCAGCTCCGCTATCGGATTGCGGAGCAGGATCGGATCCAATGAATGGGTCATGGAGGCTTTAAAGGAGAAAAAAAAGATTTCATATGCCATCGCACTGGATGAATTGGGAATTGCCTATGACAAGCCATTCACCCAGAAGCTTTCAGGAATGGAGTCTGGACCTATGGCAGAGCGGTACAAGGTGGATCTGGAGCGTCGTGTCGCCAACTTTACCGGCATCATCTCCACAGCCAGTTCGAAGAGTGTGGGCGAACGCTTCTTTGCCATGTGCCAGATAGATGAGATTGATATGCCCTGCCTCCATTACTCTGTGCCGGGTGAGATGGATTTTATCATCAGTAATATTCCACAGGCTCTCGGTTCGGATCACGCTCCGTTTGTCAGGGAAGGAATTCCGGCCGTCATGATCATGGATACATCAAAAGCCCGGGATCCGTGGGTCCATACGCTGGGAGACTCAATAGATAAGATCAACTTTTCCTATCTTTCACGGCTAGCTGCGGCTGTGTTGGAAACCATTCAGAATGGGTGAAGCGGCAAAGAGGAGATGAGCTAATTGGAAAGAACAGAAACAGGTTTTTATCGAATAACTATCGAGGGAACGCCATATGAACGGGGTGTCATGCATGGCACGAAGCTTAAGGATGTAATCCATGAGCATATGCACCGCTGGCGCCGGAACTGTGAACTGGAGACTGGCTTATCGGTAGAGGCCTACCTTGATAATTTCTACAGGGAAACGGATTTCATTCCCGCAATAAAGCAGCATGCGCCTGATCTTCTGGAAGAGGTGCGGGGGATTGCTGATGGTTCGGGATGGCCGTACCGGGAAATTCTGACCCGCCAGATGTCTGATGAAGAGCCTTGGTATAGGCGTTTCAAGCGATACGGCATAGATCCAAATATATCCATTGATGCCATGAACGAAGAGCATGAGCATTGCACTGCCATTGCTCAGGCGGCATATGGTGACCGTCCGAATGTCGTCGCCCAGAATATGGACTGCTCGTCATGGTACCAGGATCATCAGACTATTGTGCATGTCAAGGAGTGTGCCAGTGATGTTGAGGCATTTATTCTAACAGTTGCCGGAAAGCTGTCACTGTGCGGCATGAACAACTACGGGGTCGGTGTCTGCTGCAATACTGTGCATCAATTGGATCACGATCCCAGAGGCCTGCCGGAGGATTTCATTGTCAGGAAGATTCTGACGAAAAAATCTGTTGCAGAAGTTATTGATTTCATGCATTCAATTCCGCATGCATCGGGGCAGAACTATACCGTAGGGGATCCGAACCGGATTGTGTATGTAGAGTGCGGAAAACACAAGGTCGCAGTTGGAGAAACAACTTTGCCGGCCGGTCAGCTGGTTCACACAAATCACCCGCTGCTGAATGACGACACTGCAGTGTATGAGTGGGCACTTGCCTTTCTTCGGAAGCGTGACCCCAATCTGATCGAGAATATGAAGGCCCGGGCAACATCGCTGCCCCGTTTCAATTTCATGACAGAGGAGGCGCTGGAACGCGGAGCCCTCAGTGAACGTGATATCGTTGAAATGTTGCAGGATCATACGACCCCAGTCTGTCTCCATGCCAAGGAGGGGAATTACACAGTGTCTTTGGTCATTTTCTCACTGTTTCATGGAGTCGGTAATCCTGTATTCAAAGCAACGGCAGGCCCAGGCTGCAATCACGATTTTGAAGTATGCCGGTTTGATTGATGAAGATTTCATGCATGTATGTTTCCAGCATGCATGGTAGTGATACAAGGAGGATAGGATGAAGATTAACAGGCACATATATTGGCTTTCAGGGGCCCCTTTTGTTCAGACTGCCAATGTGTTTGCAATCGATCATGGCAATGGTGTTGTTCTGATTGATTGCGAAAAGGAATCAAGTATACAGGGATTGGATGATCAGCTGCGGTACTGGGGATTGTTCAACAAGGTGACACATGTGCTGCTCACGCATCACCATCATGATCATGCCGGTAATGCAAGCCTGTTTCAGGAGCGGGGAGCAGTTATTATTGCCCCGGCAGTGGATGCCCCGCGAATTGCCGTAGGGGGATTCTATGATACTCCGCTTCCTGAGGCGATATTCAAAACAATGATGAGTTACACTCCCTGCCAAGTTGACCGTGAACTTGCGGATGGAGAGACCTTCGACATTGGCAATCTCTCATTCAAGGCAATTGCCATGCCTGGACATACTGCCGGCAGCATGTTCTATGAAACAGTTGTGGAGAACAAGACTGTACTGGTCACAGGCGATGTGACGTTTCCAAGCGGAGGTCTCGGTACTGATGCCGAGCTCTGCTGGAAGGATGCAACTGATTACAGCTCAAGGGACTATGTCGAGAGTCTGGTTAAGGTGGCAACCATGCAGCCGGACATACTGCTGGGAGGACATAATTTCCCGGTACTGCGAAAAGAGGCAAACACACTGCGTACGGCTGCAGGGAAGGCTTGGTCGGAAAGGAGGACATATGTATGACCGCATCGACCAAAGTCGGATCTATGATCTGATATATACCATTGAAGGGATCAAGGAGCCTGTCTATCATTATCCGGCACTTGCCGAGGCTGCCAATGACATCCTGCATTTCATGCATGAAAGCGGACTTGCTGCCGAGCTGCAGGAGTTTTCGTTCCAGGGTAAGAGCTATACCAATGTTGTTGCCAGGGTTGATCCGATCGGCTTTGATGTTTCTCTCCAGAAGCAGGGAATCAGATCGTACCGGAAAGAGGCGGTGATAACACACTATGATACCCAGATCAATCTCTTCGGTTTGAATGACGGTGCGGTAAAAACGGGAATCATGATTGAAGCAGCCCGGCTGCTACAGGAAAACCCACCTTCAGATCGCATAATCTGGTTTGTGGCTTCCTGCCTTGGTGAAAACAGTGCCCCGAACATTCGTGAGGCGGAGTATGAGAAATTGTTCACAAACAATATCTGGAATCGGAAAACGCTATTTACCAGTTGGGCTTATACCAAAGCATATGAAGCCATCTGGGGTCGGGCGCAGGTGCTGGCCCGAGAAGGAATGACCTACGGAAATGCCCTGAAAGTTGCGCTCTCTGAACATCCGGCTGTATCGGAAGCCATAGCTGATTATTTTTCATCCATGGCAGAAGTGTATGGAAATATAACCTATGTCGAAGCAGCAGGAAAGCTTAATCAGATAGGTGCCGTACAGTGGATACAGCATATGAAACTGCAGGATGACTCAATTGATAGGTTTTATCTCCTGGATGATGATTTTACTCTGATCCAGGGACCTGATGGCGTGTATGACAAGCCGGCCTATACGCACCGACATGAGATGCGCTGTCAGATGGTGGATCAACTTGATTTTGACATGTTCGGGCACTGGGATCAGGCAAAGGGAGAATTTGTTCCCAATGACCCTGAGAAGGACAGGGGATTGATCGGGCGGGTTGCACT
>CAZSBC010000069.1:0-14621 GCA_964605195.1 uncultured Spirochaetales bacterium
ATATATGAATGTATGAACATGTATGATATTAATAGAGAAGACATATCCTTCCCGATTGAGGAAGAGCTTGCCGACCTTGAGGAGTTCTTCAGGATATTCGGCGACCGTACCAGGCTGCAGATACTGTTTCATCTGGTGATGCAGCCGGAAATGGGAGTCAATGAGATTGCCGAGGCCATCAGCATGCACCAGACTGCCGTTTCCCACCAGCTGAAGGTACTCCGCCATCTCCGGATGGTACGCTACCGGAAGGCAGGCCGCAATGTGTACTACCGGCTCAGTGACAACCACATCAAGGATATGCTGATTATCGGTATGCAGCATCTGCAGGAGAGTGTGGTATGACCGTCATTACCGGTATCCTCAGAGAAATATTCCATCTGTTTCTTGACATGGCGCCCTACCTCATGCTGGGGATGCTGCTTGCAGGAGTCCTGCATATAGCTATCAGAAAGGAGTTCATTGCCCGCCATATCGGCAGCAGTTCTTTCGGTGCGGTACTGAAAGCATCCCTCTTCGGGGTACCGCTACCGCTCTGTTCCTGTGGAGTGGTGCCGACGGCTGTGTATCTCCGCAAGGCCGGAGCTTCCCGCCCGGCTGTGGTATCGTTCTTGATATCAACTCCCCAGACCGGCATTGACAGCATCATTGCCGCCTATGGCCTGCTGGGTCCGGCAATGGCTGTTGCCAGGCCGATTGCGGCCTTTTTTTCCGGGATATTCGGCGGAATTGTCGCATTCATTCCCTGGTTCTCGGCAGGAAAGGACGATAGGAGGGCTGCAGGCTCCGCTGAGAAGTCGGAGGAGGCCTGTGGAGATGCCTGCTGCAGCAGCTGTAACCAACGTGCGGAGCAGCAGCATGCTGCTGAAGGAGTGGGATTCCGGGCAAAAATGCGTGCGCTCTTTGATTTCGGTTTCATTGAGTTCACCGATGATATCGCCATACCCTTTGCGGTGGGGCTGCTGATAGCAGGGATTATCTCATTCCTGGTTCCCGATGACTTCTTTGTCGGAACTGTGGCAGCTGACGGCATCATCGGCATGTTGCTGATGATTGTCATCGGCATCCCCTTCTATATCTGTTCGACATCCAGTATCCCCATCGCGGTGACCCTGATTCTCAAAGGGATATCACCCGGGGCGGCCTTTGTCTTTCTCATGGCTGGACCGGCGACAAATGCTGCCACGCTGGGTATCCTGAAACGACAGTTTGGTTATAGACTGGTTCTGGCCTATCTGGGATCGATCATTGCCGGATCACTGGCCTTCGGCTATCTGATTGACCGTATTTCGGGAACTGGTTTACTGACGTTTTTCGATCCTGCTTCAGCAGCTTTCCTGGAAAATGGGGAGGCAGCCTTCAGTACCTTCACCTACCTGGTATCGTTACTGTTTCTGCTGCTGCTGCTGTTCAGCTACTACAGGAAGGTGAGAATGCGGTTCGCTTCGGCAACGGGAAAAGCCCACAGCCACGCGCACAGCGACTCCTGCTGCTAGATGAGGGGAATCCCTGAAATGGATATATCCGGAGCAGCTGTGCGCTGCTCCGGGTCAGTGGGTCACATGAGGAATAGCGGGCCGATCTGCGGCTACTCTGCTGCAGGTTCGTTGTGAATCCGCCAGGTATAGGGTGACTTCCTCCGCAGTACAAGGTTGTGGGCTTTCAGCCTGATACCGTTGATGTTTATGAAGCCCTTGCAGTCGATTGCATTGTAGCCCCCCTCGACCTCCATGCTGGAGAGGTCCTGGTTGTAGAGGGAGGTGGGAGAAGTTCTTCCGGCTGGGATGATATTTCCCTTGTAGAGGGCCAGTTTCACCGTTCCGGTGATATCCTCCTGGCTCTTGTTGAAGGCGCTCATCAGGAAGTCCATCTCCGGGGAGAACCAGAGTCCGTTGTAGATCAGTTCTGAGAATTTCGGGATAAGCATGTCACGGAGGTGCATGACCTCCTTGTCCATGGCGATCCCCTCGAGGTCACGATGCGCTGTCCAGAGAATGGTGCCGCCCGGTGTCTCATAGATTCCCCGTGATTTTATGCCGACATAGCGGTTCTCAACCATATCGATCCGTCCGATGGCATTCTCGGCACCAATCTTGTTGAGGTAGAGAAGCATATCGAGAGCTCCGGTAACCGTTTCCCCGGTTGTATCATTTACCACCTTGACTGGGATCCCGTCCCGGAACTCGATTGAGATAAGCGTCTCTGAATCCGGGGCATCCTGCGGGGAGAGGGTATGCGAATAGACCTCCAGCGGGCAGCGCATAGCCGGGTCTTCAAGGATACCGGCTTCGTGGCTGATATGGAGGATATTCTCATCCTCGCTGTACGGTTTCTTGGTTGAAGCTTTGATGGGGATATCATACTTCTCGGCATAGGCAATGAGATCTGATCTGCCCTTGAACTGGTTCAGGAACTCTTCATCCTTCCAGGGTGCAATAATCTGCACATTCGGCATAAGGGCATAGAATGCGAACTCGAAGCGGACCTGGTCGTTACCCTTGCCGGTTGCTCCGTGGGAGACAAAGGTAGTCTGCTCCTTCATGGCAATCTCAATCTGTCGTTTCGCAATAAGCGGGCGGGCAACCGAAGTGCCGAGCAGGTACATACCTTCATAGATGGCATTGGCCTGCATTGCAGGGAAAATGTAATCGGTGACCAACTCCTCTTTCAGGTCTTCCACGTATACCTTCGAAGCCCCTGTTGCATAGGCCTTCTTCTCAATTTCAGAGAAGTCCTCATCCTGTCCGACATCGGCTACATAGGCGATTACCTCGAAGCCCCTGTTGTCCAGCCATTTAAGGATAACCGATGTATCCAGTCCACCACTGTAAGCCAGTACGATTTTATCTTTTTTCATATTGCACCCCATAGAATATTCTTACTGATTCATTTTTCTGTTATTGCATATTTATAATAATATTGCAACCCTATTTATGTATAAATATACATACAAACCCTTTTTTACATTTGATTATACATATTTATACATTAAAAAACAATATACGGCAATGTTGCTCAGTTCTATTGACGTTCCGTAGTATTTAGAAGATTATATAAATATCTAATAGCTAGTATGCGTACTTAGCGGGGAGAAGGTATGATTGAGATTACAGCCGTTACAAAGACTTATGCCAGCAGAGGGATACGGGCAGTTGACAACCTCTCGCTAACAGTTGCTCCCGGGGAGATATTCGGATTTCTCGGCCCGAACGGGGCAGGGAAGTCTACCACCATCAAGATGATGATAGGGCTGCTTCGGCAGGACAGCGGAACCATCATGATGAACGGGATAGATACGGGCAGGGATATCCTTTCGGTGAAGAAAATCCTCGGATACGTGCCAGATGAGCCGCTGTTCTATGATAAGATGACCGGGCTGCAGTACCTGCAGTTCATTGCCGGGGTCTTCGGGGTTTCACCCGATGTCGCCACCAGGCGGAGTGAGGAGCTTTCCAGGGAATTCCTGCTCGCTGATAATCTCGGGGATGTCATTGCCTCCTATTCCCATGGCATGAAGCAGAAGCTCGGCATCATTGCCGCGCTGCTGCATGATCCCGAAATTTTCATTCTTGATGAACCCATGGTTGGGCTCGATCCGAAGGCAGCGTTCATTCTGAAAGAGAAGATGCGGGCATTGTGTGATGCTGGCAAGACGGTCTTCTTCTCGACGCACGTCATGGATGTAGCCGAGCGGCTCTGTGACCGGGTCGGTATCATCAGCCATGGTTCACTGGTAGCCTGTGCCCCCTTCGAGGAGCTGAAAAAGGCTTCCGGCGCTTCGAATTCCACCCTTGAACACATATTCCTGGAGCTAACCGATGAAGTCGATACTGCTGATCTTTAAGGCCTATATAGCTGGAGCTTCCCTGGTCAGCCGGGGCCGCAGAGAGCAGCTGAAGCGGAGCTGGGGTAGGCAGAAATGGATGCTGCCGCTGATGATCGTCGGAATGGCTCTTGCGGTGGTAAGCTATATCTCCCTGCTGGTCCAGAACTATCGTTCAATGTACCAGTTGGGTGTCATGCTCGGTCACCCCGATTTCGTTCTCTATCTCTCACAGCTGCTTAGCTGGATGATACTGCTGGTATTCACCTTCACCTCGGCAATCTCAGTAATGTACCGCTCTTCCGATACTCCGCTGCTGCTGTCACTGCCCTTTAGTCCGTTTGCCATCAGTGCCGGAAAGATGCTGGTTCTCTATACTACGATGCTGCCGCTTCATCTGGCTGTGACAATGCCGGCAATTGCACTATTCTGCTGGTTCACCGGGTTTGCCCTCCATTCGGCGGTTGCCGCGATAATCCTGCTGTTCATAAGCCCTCTGGTTCCGATAACGCTATCGGCCCTGCTGGCAAGTCTTATCATGCGTTCAACGGCCAGGACAAGACACCGCACCTTTCTTGAGGTGCTTGGTATGCTTGCCATCCTGGCTGTGATCATCGCTCTCCAGGCCTTCATGACGAGAATGACTGTTGAGACTGGTGAAGATATGGGGGTAATCATCGCCTTCCTCTCACAACGGATTGATCAGTTCTACACCGACTTCCCTCCCTTCGGGTGGGTGTCGAGAAGCTTTCTGCCCGGTAACTGGGAATTGACGGGGATTACGCTGGCAACCTTTCTTCCGGCAGCCCTGATCTGTATCTACGTAACTTCATTGCGCTATGTGCAGCTGCTGCAGCGGTCATCGGAGCATGGAGGCGATGAAAGTCACAAAAAACGGCAGAACGGCAGCCGGGAAGCCTGGAGAGAAGTTCCAGTCTCCCGTCTGCTCATCAGGAGGGAGTGGATGATCATCAGGTCAAACTCAACCTTCATCCTCCAGCTCTCTATGGAGATACTGATTATTCCGCTGCTTTTGGGAGTTATGTCCCTGACCGGTTCACTCGGTGACATCCGTGCGGTAACCGATTTTGTCATGGACAGCGGATTTGCCGAGCTCCTGATATTCGGCATACTGCTGATCTTCTTTCTGCTCTCATCAATCTCCGCCACTAGTGTTTCCCGGGAGGGGGGAACGATTGCCATCAGCCGGATGCTGCCAATAGCGCCGCGGCAGATCGTTCAGGCCAAGGTGCTGTTTCATGTCATCCTGGGATTCAGTGCCTATTGCATCTACCTTCTGGCGGGGTATCTCTTCTTTTCGTTCAATCTGTTCCATCTGATCTACATGCTGCCGGGAGGCCTGGCGTTTTTGACAGCGAGCTCGGTTCTCGGTCTTCATATTGATCTCAGGAGGCCGCTGCTGACGTGGACCCATCCGCAGCAGGCCATGAAACAGAACATGAATGTACTGGTATCCATGGGAATGAACACGCTGCTTATAGCGATTATGGGAGGATCGGGATACCTGCTGCTGCTGGTTGAAGTACCGACTCTGATCATTGGAGTGATTGAAGCGGTAGCGGCAATCTGTGCGGCGTATCTGCTGATAAGAAGCTTACCTGCTGCAGCCGGGCAGTGCTATGGTCCGCAGATGGAGTAGCGGGTATTCACATGAGCACAAGGCGGGCATCGATTTTCTTGTCATAATTTTTGGTGATGACGGGAATGCCCGCAAGGGTGGCGTAGAGGATGTTCTCGTCTCGATCCAGTACCTGTACATGCACTGTATAGGTTTGGAAATCCTGCACATCCTCCGGATCATAGCGCAGGGAGAACTTAATGGGATTAACCTGGGGATTCTTGATGATCTGCCGGGCAATCTCCACCGAATCCGGAATCGATTCCTGCCCGTCATCAGCCGCAGCCGATGGAAGTACGGTCCCCTGGATCAGGTATATCTCTACAATAGACTGCTGGGGAAAGAGCAGCAGGGACCCGGCAGTGATTGTCCCGGTGATGATATTACCGGGAGTGCGGGTCACAGGCGTCACTGGAGTGGCACAGCCAGAAATGCCGAGAATAAAGAGTATAAGAAGTAACGCCAGAGTTGCGTTTTTACCTGTATGACTCATGCACTCACCAAAATCCCTGCGGGTAAAGACCCCCACAACCGAAGCAGCTGTTGAGCTGCTTGTACAACCAACCTGTTTTTCCCAGAAGTCCTAGCCAATTGCTCAAACTATATCATGCAATTGGCTAAGTATACTGAATAAACCCAAAATAGGAAACAACGTTACTGCAACTTGCAGATTATGCCTCTGTGACTTGACGAACATACAATGTAATGGTATAAAATATGTAATCATTACATATTAAAGTTTTTAGTAAGGAGTAACACATGAAAAAATTTGTCTGCACGATCTGCGGCTATATCCACGAGGGAGATACACCTCCGGAAAAGTGTCCGCAGTGCGGCGCACCGAAA
Organism: uncultured Spirochaetales bacterium; assembly: GCA_964605195.1. Classification (GTDB taxonomy): domain Bacteria; phylum Spirochaetota; class Spirochaetia; order JABMQR01; family JABMQR01; genus CAZSBC01. The sequence continues at coordinate 6,309 of CAZSBC010000069.1, forward strand.
GAGAAGTTTGTGGAGCAGGATGCCTCCGCACAGCTAAGCTGGGCCGATGAGCACAGAATCGGCGTTGCGCAGGGGCTGGATCCGGAAATCGTTGAGGGGCTGCGAGCCAATTTCACCGGTGAGTGCACTGAAGTGGGCATGTATCTGGCTATGAGCCGTCAGGCTGACCGTGAGGGCTACCCGGAGGTGGCTGAGGCTTACAAGCGGATAGCCTTTGAGGAGGCCGATCACGCTTCACGGTTTGCCGAGCTGCTTGGTGAAGTCGTATATGCCGATACAAAAAAGAATCTTCAGCTGCGGGTCGATGCAGAGCACGGTGCCTGCCAGGGCAAGCTCAATATTGCCAAACGTGCTAAGGAACTTGGATATGATGCCGTTCATGATACGGTACATGAGATGTGCAAGGACGAAGCACGGCACGGGGCAGCTTTCAACGGGCTGCTGAACCGATACTTCGGTAAGTAGCAGCAGGTATGTCCGCTCTCCCTTCAGAGAGCGGACATCCGATCTGTACCAATGAACAGCATACACACGCATCAGCCGGTAGTACAGCTTCTGACCAACCACGGAATACGCCCCTCGTATCAGCGGGTCCGTATATATGAGTATGTGCTGACAATGCGAAACCATCCCACAGTGGATATGATATATTCCGCTTTGGTGCCTGAGATTCCCACCCTCTCTAAGACCACTATCTACAACACCCTGAAGCGCTTTGTGCAGCAGGATATCATGCAGCAGATCACCATAGATGAGCATGAAACTCGGTATGATGCCGATATGGCATCCCATCTGCACTTCAGATGCATCCGCTGCAAAGAGATAACCGATCATCGCTTTGCCGGGGACGATCTGCCCGCTGCTGTCAGGAAGCTGCTTCCTGAGGGTTTTGCCGTGCAGGATGCCCACTTCTATCTGCGCGGTATCTGCAGCCGCTGCTCAGGCTAGCGTTCGATCCTGATACGGGCATCGACAGCCGCAATTGAACCACCTTCCGCCATAAGCGGATTGATATCAAGCTCACATATTTCAGGAGCAATCTCAAGCAGTCGCGACACAGCCGCGATATAACTGCTGAAACGCCCGATATCGATACCTGGCTTTCCGCGTACTCCCTGCAGCAGCGGATAACTCTGCAGCGATTCCAGCATCTGCTCCGCTTGCTCCCTGGTGACCGGCACAAGCTCCTCGGCAAGATCCTTCAGGACCTCGACATAGATTCCCCCGAGACCGGTCATGATGAGGTGCCCGAAGGGGCCGTCCCGCACAGCCCCGCTGCACAGTTCCACACCGCCTACCATCTTCTGGGCAAGTACTGCCGTGGTTTCCGGTTTGGCCATCAGAACGGCAACCCCCTCTCGTACAGCCGTTTCACTGGCAAGGTTGAGCAGTACGCCTCCGCTGTCACTCTTATGGAGCGGTCCGACGGCTTTCAGGGCAACCGGACCCGCTGCACTGCGGAAAAAGTCAGTAATCTCATCGGCAGAGGTGCTGATGTGCTCGGCTGGCGTTGCGATACCGCACAGTGCAAGGATTCTGCTACAGCTACCGGGATCAAGGTACCCTTCGGGAGCTGCGGCGATGATCTTCCGGATATCTTCAGCTGTCTCTTGCCGGGGAGGGGTTGGGAGAGATTCCGAAGAGTTGCTGATGCGCTGTGGAAGCAGCCGCTTCACGGCTGAACCGAGAGCGGCCTCATCTGTGAAGAAGGGGAGGCGGTAAGTTTCGCTGAAGCCCTGCATCTCCTCTTCAGCGGTAACCGGAGAGGGCAGTACCGGAAAGATGGGCAGGGCGGCTCTCCGCATGGCCTTACCGATGACATCATATACGGCATCCACCCTGTTGAGACCGGGACTGCCGAAGATGACAGCGGCGGCATCGACGGTACCGGAGGATTCCAGGGTTGTGAGTATGTCATCAAGCTGCCCGTCGGTACCGGTTGCAAGGAAGTCTATGGGGTTGCTGACCGACGATCCGGGATGGAGACGTGAGCCCAGCTCCTCGAAGCGCTTCCCTGATAATTCAGGAATCTCACAGCCGGCTGCCGAGAGCGTGTCGGTGAGGATCACTCCCGGTCCCCCGGCATGGGTGACGATGGCGAAACGCGGAAGGGATGGCTTTCGGATACCGGTGAAGAGGTCAGTTCCTATGAGAGCTGCAGTAGCTGTCTGGATAAGTTCATAACGCGAGCTGCAGCGCACTATCCCCGCTCTCCTCATCAGGGCGCTGACGAAGCTGTCGGAACTTGAGAGCGCACCGGTATGCGAGGAGGCTGCCCGCTGGCCGGCCCCGGAAGTCCCGGCTTTGATAGCGGCCAGGATGCAGCCCTTTGCGGCAAGGGAGGAGGCTGCCGAGAGGAGGGTGCCGGGATCCTGAACAGACTCCATGTAGATCAGCTTTACCCGGGCACTCTTTCCCGGGACGTAGGTTTCATCCCAGTAGGCCAGCATATCCTCGACCCTGGTCTGGGCACTGTTGCCCACCGTGACTATCCGTGAAAAGGGCAGGCCCTGGAGAATGCCCTCCTCAACCACGAAAGCGGCCGTTGCCCCGCTTCCGCTGACGAAGTCACAGCCTGCCGGATCAAGGGGCGGTATCGGGCCGGCGAAGATACCCGAATAGGTTGCAGTAAGGATGCCAGTGCAGTTGGGTCCGATAAGGGTGCACTCATGGGCATCGGCGAGGTCAACAAGACGCTGCTGCAGGGCAGCTCCCCAGGCACTGCTCTCGGCGAAGCCGGCGGAGACGATAATGATGGCTTTAACCGCTTTCTCCTGCAGGAGTACCGTGACGTACTCTTCGCAGAACTGAGCCGGGACACAGATGATGGCAAGGTCGCAGGAGGGGAGTTCGGCTAGAGGTGGGCAGGGGACCCCCAGGATCTCGCTCTCCTTCGGGTTGATGGCGAAGAGATCTCCGTCAAAATGGGAGTTGAGCAGGTTATGGAGGATTTTACCCCCGATCTTTGACGGATCCCGTGATGCCCCGATAACCACGATCGATGCGGGTGAAAATGTCTCTGGACGTATCATCTCTGCAGTTTCTCCTTCATTACTTGCCGGATGCCTGTCATGTTTTCCCTGAGCCCATGGCCAGTTCAGCCCCGGCTGAGAGGGCTGCCAGATTGATCTCTAAGAACGCACTCTTCACCAGCCTGCGAATCGTCGCCTCCCAGGGGAACTGTGTGAACTCTGGTAGAGCGGAAAGGGCCCCTATCAGGATGACATTCTCCACACGGGGTATCCCGAAAGTGGCACAGTCGATCATCACTGGGGTAACATCACCGTAATCCGGTTCCGGATACCCGGCTGCACCGATCAGGACCGGCATGGGATTGATCTTCCGCGTGTTGCTGATCAGTCTTCCCCCGGGTTTGAGATAGGGAAGCTGCCGCATACCCTCAAGCTGCTCAAAGGCTATGAGGATATCGACTGTTCCAATTCCGGGAACTGGAGAGCTGACTGCATCGCCGAAGGCTACGTGGGAGACGACGCTCCCGCCGCGTTGGGACATGCCGTGGATTTCAGCCATCTTGACGTCATACCCGGAGGCGAGAGCTGCTTCTGATATGATCCTTGCTGCCAGGATTGTTCCCTGTCCGCCGACTCCGGCCAGCATGATTCTGGTAGTTCTCATCACTTAACCTCTCCTGCGTTGGTATACGGGCCGGTAATTGCCCCGGGTCTGCAGACTGCCATGCAGACTCCGCAGGCGGCACAGGTTTCCGGTTCAATGGATGATTTTCCCTCCCGGATGCTGATAGCGGGGCATCCGGTCCTGATACAGGCTTTGCAGGTGATACAGGTATCGCTGTCTACCCGGTAGTATCGACCGGCAGCGGCTTTGCGGACTTCGGGAAGGAGTGCACAGGGAGCCTGGGTGATGATCACTCTCGGCCCCTCCGCCTGCACTGCATCGGCAAGGGCTGCCCGGCAGGCTTCGACATCATGAGGGTTGATCTGCGCGATGGCATGGGGGGCTATGCCCAGGGCCTCGACGAGGGCTCTGATACTGATCTCGGGTGCCTTGCCACCCTGGAGGGTCTTTCCGGTGCCGGGATTCTGCTGGTGCCCGGTCATGGCCGTGATGCGGTTGTCGAGGATGAGGATAACGATGGGGGTATTGCTGTAGACGACGTTGATCAGTCCCGTTATCCCCGAGTGAAAGAAGGTGGAATCACCGATTACCGCAATTACTTTTTCCCTATGCATCTCTTCTGGCTGCTCTGATGCAGCCTGCTGCAGCGCCCGGGCAAAACCCATTCCGCTGGAGATGCTTGACCCCATGCAGAAGAGAAAGTCCCCGGAGTTCAGTGGTGGCAGGGCCCCTAGGGTATAGCAGCCGATATCGGTCGATACCACATGCTTGCGGTACCGTGCGAGGGCTGTGAATATACCCCGGTGGGGACAGCCGGCACAGAGGGTGGGCGGCCGGGAGGGGAGTTTACCAAGCTCCTCTGGAGGAGCTTGCAGGTTCCGTTCCTGCTGCAGGGCACCCCGTATGATATCGGGAGAGAGCTCACCGCAGAGCGGTAGCAGGTCCTTCCCCATGCATGCAATTCCCAGCCGTCGGCAGGCATCTTCGATGAAGGGTTCATTCTCCTCGACGATGTAGAGGGTATCGACGGATGCGGAGAAATCCTGCAGCAGTTTCTCCGGGAAAGGGTAGATGAAGCCGAGCTTAAGGATATCGACGCTGCTGCCGAAGACTTCCCTGACATACTGGTAGGAAATACCCTCGGTAATAATTCCGATCTTTCCGTCGTTGTTCTCTCCCCGCTCTATGCGGTTCAGGGATGAGCTCTCTGCGGCAAGGGCAAGTTGCTGTAACCGTGCTTCCACCTGAGGGTGCTTATGCCGGGCAAAGGCCGGGATCATCAGGTTCTTCTCGATTTGCTTGGTGTAGGGGCGGACAGAAACAGTTTTGCGGTCACCGAGGGTGACGGTGCTCTTGCTGTGAGAAATTCTCGTGGTGGTGCGAAAGAGTACCGGGGTATCATATCGTTCACTGAGTGAGAAGGCTTCCTTCACAAAGTCAAGGCACTCTTGGCTGTCCGACGGGCTGATAAGCGGGAGCTTGGCATGCCGGGCATAGAGCCGGTTGTCCTGTTCGTTCTGAGAGCTGTGCATACCCGGCTCATCGCTGGTGTTGATGACAAGGGCTCCGGTGATGCCGGTATAGGCAACGGTGAAGAGGGGGTCGGCAGCCACGTTGAGGCCGACATGCTTCATGGATGCAAAGGCTCGTGCTCCCCCCATGGCGGCTCCGGCTGCAACCTCAAGGGCGACTTTTTCGTTGGGTGCCCATTCGGCATAGATTTCCGGGTAGGTGCCGATCTGTTCCTGGATCTCGGTACTCGGTGTTCCGGGGTATGCCGAGGATATGTGGCATCCGGATTCCCAGACACCCCTGGCCAGGGCTTCATTACCGGTAATCAGTCTCTTCATGCGCTCTCTCCGTGGTGTCGGCGGGCATGCACGTCATGCTCGCCCGGGTGTTTGTATTGCATGCTCTTCAGGGCCTTGAAGAAGGCTTCCAGGAATCTGATGTTCTCTCTGTGCAGGCCTATGGTGACGCGCAAGGTATTCGCTCCTATGGGACGTACGATCACCCCCTCCTCCTGCATGCGTTCTGCCAGCTCCCGGCTGGGATAGGCTGTTTCAATGAAGAAGAAGTTGGCTTGGCTATCGATGAACCGGACGGTATCGGAGGAGAGCTGCTGCAGTCTGTTGCGCAGGTAGTCGCGGCCCTGGCGGATCACCTCCTTGGCATGGTCGAGATAGGCGGTGTCCTGCAGGGCTGCCAGGGCGGCAGTTGCCGAGATGGCATCGACGCTGAATATCTCCCTGACTTTCATTACCTGGGTAACAATGTCGCTGTCAGCATTCATGTAGCCGCACCTGAAGCCTGCAAGTCCATAGGCTTTAGAGAAGCTGCGCATGATAACGAGGTTCGGGTAGGTAGCAAGCAGTTTCACGGTATCAAGGGGGTAATCGGAGGCTGTGGTGAACTCCCGGTAGGTCTCATCGTGTATGACGAGGACATCATCCGGTACCCGGGAAAGAAAGCTGCTGAGAGCCTGTCCGGTTATATAGGTGCCGGTCGGGTTGTTGGGGTTGCAGAGCCAGACCATCCGGGTCTTCTCGTTGATTGCCTTCAGGAGTTCTTCAAGATCAATCGCATAGTCGTTCATCGGGACTTTGATGCACTCTCCGTCCATGATCCTGACGGCGATTTCATACTTAATAAAGGTGATTTCAGGCTGTACTGTGTTATCGCCCGGGTTTATGTAGGCCCTGCAGATGGCTGGTATCATCTCTTCAAGTCCGTGTGATATGAGGATGTTCTCAGCAGGGATCCCGTCGTGAAGGGCAATTGCCCCGGTAAGTTCCGCGCTCTTCGGGTCGGGATAGCGTGAGAGGGTGGGCAGAATGGCTGTGACGGCCCGGATGACAGATTGGGGCGGTCCGAGGGCATTCTCGTTTGACGAGAGTTTGACGATGTCATCCAGGTTATACTGCTGCTTGATAGCATCGATGCGTTTGCCGGCAACATATTCCGGGGTATTATCAAGCGTTGTTCTGTGCGGTATGGCCATGGTGTTCTCCTCTATGCTCATAAGGTTAATTGAGTTAACTGAATACACTGTAATTATGATTGAGAGATCTTTAGTTGTCAATCATCGGTCAGAGAATTTCCTGATTTGCGGCACCAACGGTTCAAGGTGCGATTAAGTCGCCTGAAATCCAATTATATGCTATTATGTGGTAATACTGTTACAATCAAGTCGGAGACGTCAGATGGAAATGAAACTGGAACCTGTTGCCAATCAGAAGATGTATTACAGCATTATCACATCGATTGTGAATATGATCAGGGATGGTAAGCTGCAATATGGACAGAATTTCTACAAGGAGAATGAACTGGTGGAGATGCTGCAGGTGAGCCGTCCGACTCTGCGGGAAGCCCTCCGTGTTCTCGAATTTCTCGGTATTGTCACCACAAGACCACGAAAGGGCATTGTCATCAATGATCCCCAGCACCGTACGGGATATTTCCCGCTTGAGATGATTCTCACCTTCGAGAAGACTGACAAGCAGGACCTATTTGAGCTGCGCCGGGCGCTGGAGATCGAGAATGCCGGCAATGCAGCCAGCCGCTCTTCTGCTGAGAACCTCGAGATGCTTGAGAAGATAGATAGTCAGCTTGAGGCAGTTGCCTTTGAGGATGACCGGTTCGAGGAGTTGCACAGCCAGTTTCACATGCAGATAGCCAAGTGCTCTGAGAACAACCTCAATATTCGTCTCCTGAATTCTGTTATGCTACTGATAGACCAGCAGGTCCACAGGGTATATGCCAATCTCTCATCGGAGGGCAAGAAGGCTGTCAGGGAGAGTCACCGCTCTATCTTCCAGGCTATCCAGCAGGGAGAGGCGGAGAGGGCCAGGGCGCTGATGAATGACCATATGAACTTCGAGCCGATGCAGAATATCATGCATGGGTAGGAGAGCTTATCTGGCGGTGACCGTGATACGGTAGTAGCCGTCCCGCTCAATTTGCACAAACCTGTCTCCCAGATAGAGCATGTTGTCCCCAAGGAGCAGCAGAGCACCGAAATCTTGCATTTCCAGGAGATTGTCCGCTGTCATGCCCGACGAATCGTAGTCGGTTAGGGATGCAACCGAGAGATGATATCCTCCGTTGTAGTTGCTGCTGCTGTCAATGGTGGTGATTTCAGAGGATTCACTGCTATATGCATAACTGTCAGCATGCCTGCTGTGTATCTGTATATGTATCTGCGGCTGCACGATGCCGACTATTTGCAATGAGGCAGAGGTATCCGCGCTCACGGGGATGAAAAGAGCTGTCAGAATCATAATAATCATGCAGGCACGACGTACCATGGCATTGCTCCAATTAATGAGTGTTCTGACTTTATGAGGAATGTTTTTTTACAGTTTTTTTAACAAGGCTTTATGAAAAGTTTTTTGGCAGATTTTATTAACGAACTATTATTAACGAACTATTATATATTAAATGGTAACTCCAGTTTTTGCATTAGTCAATACAAAAAAATAAAAAATGAAGTTTAAGGCAATATCCACAAAAGACCGCAAGCTCGACCTTAATTGGGATAGGATAAATCTATACGTCAGTCGATACAAGCCCAATACTCCGTTTGAAGTCGAAATAACGCGCAGAGTAGCACGAAAATCAGACCCTATGCGCAAGATGTATTTTGCCGCTATCCTGCCACCATTTGCCGAACATTTGGGCTATGACCCGGATGAATACTTGCAGGTGCACTGGCAG
>CAZSBC010000069.1:14631-16385 GCA_964605195.1 uncultured Spirochaetales bacterium
TCCAGTTTTTGCATTAGTCAATACAAAAAAATAAAAATGAATGTTATTGTAAAAATTTAGGCTGATATAGTAGAAATATTTTTATAAAATATTTGACATTACATTTACTATAAAAAACGTTGGTGATAATCAGTTTGCTGTAACAGTGAAGGTTACTGTGTCAGTGTAGTCACCAACAGTGGCAAGAACCGGTACAGAACCGATTGTTATGGTAGAGTTATAGCGGGTTCCGGTAGTCGGATCACCGGCTGGATCCTGAGTGAGAACTGCGCCTTGAGGCGACGAGAGAGAGTAATTTGTTGTATCCGGGGTAGGCCCTCCAACAAATGAGATCTGGTACGGGATTTCAGATTTGTCTATGTGTTTTAGAACTCCCCTGTTTGCCGAACTAGCTTCAACAGTATAGCCGATATTTGCCTTGACTATGGCATCAAAACTGGCAGTCGAGCCGGTTTGCATATCAGCTATAGAAACTGAATACCCCGATCCGGGATTGAAGGTGGTAAATCCGGGAGCACCAAGGGCAATCTCTACACTCGCCTCTACGGTAATTATCACATTGAAGGGAACAGTCGCTGTGGGCGTGCCAGGCCAGGGGCCACCGGCAGTCAGGGCGTAATAGAAATTCAGTGTAAGAAGATCCGTATATTGATCGGCAAGAACAGTCTGGTTTGATGGAACATCCACGATAAAGGTATAGGTATAGGTATTGCCACCCCCTGAGGCAGCTGGATAGAAATAGCCGTCAGGATCATTTTCAGAACCGTAAAACCAGTCAGTGGTACTGTTTATGTTGTCGGTTATAATGTTGTTATTGCCGGTAGTAGTCTCGTAGATATTGTAGTCAATGGTATTGTTACCTGTTGATACTGCAGTTCTTGCAGAAAAATTTTCTGATAATCCTTCTGATAAGCCAAATACCACATATGCTGGATCATCTTTATGAGTTACTGAAAAGGTTACCTGCAATAAATTTCCAGTTATCTGATTATAGATAATTGATGCGTCTGTAGGTGAGAACCCAAGTTTTGAAAAACTGGGTGGCTTAGCAAAAGCTACCATTGCCAGAGCAAACAAGAGCAATACTACAAGAGCTGTTATTTTCTTACTGAACTGTATCAACATCTGTTCTACCTGTACAATGCTACCATTATATTGTAATCATGTCATCCAGTGTCAGGACGTATCCCTGTTCCACACCAACACTGGTGCCGGTATTCTGCAGGTCTATCTCGTATTCAAGCAGGTCAAAATAGAGCAGTTCGATTCGGTATGTTCCTGCTGCTAGGTTGTCAATGAGCAGGTAGCCGTCTGCATCTGTACTGAAGAATGTAACATCCTGAATGTATGCTGCTGTATCGACATTCACATACGAGCCGTTCAGATAGGGTATCGGCAGACCGTCGGCTGATACTATCTGGATCCGTGCAGTCTGATCAATGATGAGAGTCGGCTCCTCACTGACAGGAACGGAAGTAGGCTGCTCAATGGCGAAGTTATTGACATTCTCCTCACTCTCAGCCTGAGCATCACGGCTGGCAGGTGGATTCTCTTCGGTATTGATTGCTGCCGTATTGTTTATCCGGTACTCGACGGCCAAACTCTCTTCGTTGGAATTATTGGGAACTTTGAGCGTGTAGGTGAGTTCCTCCAGGAAGAAGAAGGTGATCTCATACTCTCCGGGCTTGAGGTCTTCCAGCTTGAACTGTCCATCAAGGTCGGTGGTGAAACTGACTGTCTCAAAGGCATTGTCC
>CAZSBC010000070.1:0-16150 GCA_964605195.1 uncultured Spirochaetales bacterium
CCTTCCCTCCCTCCACACAGACATGGTGATGGATTGCAGGGATATTCCAGCCAGGTGCTGCAGGGTATGCCTGCCTATGGTAATTCCGCAGAGGGCAGGGCGGGTGGGGACTATCCTGTGACCAAGCTCCCTGGCGAAGCGGTACCCGTCTCCTGTCGACCCGGTACCGGCATATGAACTGCCACCGGTTGCAATGATAAGTGCCCTGGATGTATGGCTGTGTGTGAGTCTGCTGCCGGAACTTGTAATAATTGAGAAAATACCCGTTTCGCTGATCGTTACCGAGACTGCACGATGGTGAAGGATGAGCTGTATTCCCAGCCTCAGCAAGGCTTCAGTCATGACCTCCACGACATCGGCTGCAGCATAGGATGCCGGAAAGACCTTGCCGTCCGGTCTTGTGACGGTAGCCAGACCCAGATCTAGCAGGAAAGCACGAAGCGCCCGGTTGTCAAATGCATAGAAGGCATTTCTGAGGAAGCGCCCCTGTTTTCTGCTGCCGTAGTGGTTGAGGAACTCTTCTGGGCATTCGGCACTAGTGATGTTGCACTGTCCGTTTCCCGAGAGCAGGAGCTTCTTTCCGGGGTGCGGGTTTGTATCAATGAGAGCCACCGAGAGCACTTCCCCCCGTGAACGACTCTCCTGAGCTGCGCTGATCGCTGCCATCATCCCGGCAGGACCTGCCCCGATTATGGTGAGATCAGGCATCAGTATCGGGAATCCAGCTTCTTGTATAGATCAGTGTGCCATTAGGAAAGAGCGGGGTAAATATCCCCGGATCATCATATTTCCAGGTCCCGGAAAGGCTGAACTGGGCTGCGGCCAGCTGGAGATGACACATGGCGATTCCCATGTCTATACGCTGTATGATAAATCCCAGCTTGTTGCCAGTGTAATTCCCCTGCTTGAACAGGTAGAGATGCATGTGGCCATTATCAGGATTATATACGATTCTCCAGGGCTGACGGTTGGATGCCGAAGGAGCCTGTCGTACGGCTTCCAGCATCTGGTCGAACTGTTCATTGCCCGTAGTTTGGACGGGGTTATCGAATGATCGCTGGAAGAAGAGAGAACCCCATGGTTTTCTGCGTGAAGAGCGGGCGGCCGTCCGCATGACCTTCTCCAGCAATGTCCGCTTATGGAGAATATATCCCACGGGAGAGACACAGGGCAGGATTTCATCGGGGCGAATCCGGACCGCATCGGCAAAGCTGCCTCTGGCGAAGGTTCCCCCCAGCCAGCAGGTACCGAGGCCCATTTCAGTTGCACCCAGGATTGCCTTCTCAAACGAGAAACCGTAAGCCTCAAGCGCTTCATCATCACCGTTCGATACCACCGTAGCCGCAATGAATGAGCGTGCTCCGGTGATAACGCCGTATGTACCGAGATGTTTGCGGTACTCGGATGTCTGCAGCAGGGTAAACCGTACAGGAATGTTGAGGGGGTTTTCACTGCAGGTTTCCAGCAGCCTCTGCAGCGCATCAGTATCATGCTTTGTGAGCTTTCTCGGCTGATAACTTCTAGCCGAATACCGCTTGTGAATTGTTGTAATCGTATCGGTTGTCATGCATACCACCATTCCGGAGGTGATTACTAGAAATCGTACTTCAGACGGTTGTTCTCTTCGCTGATAAGCCCCTCGATAAAGAGTTCATCAATGATCTCGGTAACCTCTTTTTCCGGCATAGCACCTTTCGCGAAGGATACAACGTGTTTGTGCAGAGTTCCGCGCTTGCGGGGACGTTTTAGCTTATCAATCTTCTTCAGATTCTCAATGACCTTGTTTTTATTCGTTTCATTGATGGATGGTTTCTTCTGGTTGGCCAGAATCTCGATGATGCTGTTTATCCGGCGGCAGGTGATTTTTTTCTTCATGACATATCGCACTATCGGATCAAAACCCTTGTCCTTGGAGAGAATGATATACTCACTCTTCTGGTCAATTCTCGTCAGAAAACCGAGATAGTAGGCAATATGGAAATCAAGGGCATTGTTTCCATTCCCGTCTATCTTTATCCACTCAATATTGGATCCGAAGCGCTGTGCATCGGATACCAGGGTAAAGGGAATCTTGTTCTGGGACTTGCCAATGAAGAGTTTGATCTGGATATCAATGTCTTCCAATAGTGACAGGTCAATCTGTTGAATGTTTTCGTAATCTATCAGTAAAACTTTCTTTTTCATGTGTACCTCTGTAATATTAGCCCGAATGATCCATAATCGCATCATCCAGAGCATCGTTGGTGTATATGGTAACCGGAATACCGGATTTTATAAAGTGGGTGAACATGAGCCGCTCGAATTCCGGTTCGGCAATGGTCCTCCCGAATGTGACTGTCACTATTCCGTTATAAGTTGCAACTGAACAGTTTACCGGATTTATGACATTTGGCGGCAACAGCAAGGTATAATAATCAACCAGCTCCGTCATAGGCCCGGGAGTTTCGATGAGGCCGATGTTGGACAATGTCCCTGAGAACCTGTTCTCCCCGAAATTCCTGTAGATAATATTCATCACCAGATTCTTGATGAACAACGGTACGAGCCTGATAGCCCGGTTCACCTCAAGCGATACGTTGGCACTCATTGCTGCCGATATGTACTTCTCGCTCAGCTCATACCGGATCTCATGATGCATATGATGCAGCACCTCTTCAAAACTGTAGTCGCCAAGCTCAGGATATATCCCCGGCGTAATGAAAAGCGAGAAGTTCCGCAGGGTTTTTGAGGGATAGTATTTACGCAGATTCAGGGGAATCGAAACCTTGATGGCAAGTTTCTTCTTGAAACGCCGCGATCTCTCCTGGTGTCGGTACATTGCGTAGATATACACAGCTGCCAGATATACAGTGATCGTAACCCCGAATTTACGGGCCTGCTGCTGCAGATCTTCCAGCTTGATAATACCGGTAATGGTCTGATACTGTGTCCGGGGGAGTGCCGTTCCGGATATGTGGTAAACGGGAGACTCCTTGACCTTACGCTTCTTCCTTCCTTTGTAATAGCGCAGGAACGCATTCTCCGATTCTTCAGGCAGAGCCTGCTGGCTGCAGTCCAGAACACCCTTCTCAGGTGGGATGTCAGCTCCGCACAACTTAAGATACTCGGCTGTAAGTGTCTTGAGAAAGACCATTGCCCCGGTTCCGTCGGTGAGTGCGTGGAAATACTCCACAGCAATCGTATGTGATCTGTAGAAGACCTGAATAAGAAAATCATGATTTCTTGACCGGTTCAACCGACGACAGGGATACCGTCTGTCACGCTTCAGCGGAAGGTCTGCGTTGTTCTTTTCAAGATAGTACCAGAAGAGACTTCTGCGCAATTTAACCCTGAGCATGGGAAATCGATTGATAACTATACCTATAGCCTTTTCCAGCAGGGCAGGATCTACCGGTTGTTTCAGTCTGACAGCAAACCGGAACATGGCAGGATAACTCAGACTTTCTATGGCAGGGTACAGATTTCCGGCAGTATCCAGCCTGAACCATGAATCAGAACTCTTCACTCACTCTACATCCTTATTGCCGTATGCAATGAACATCTTTGCTTCCAGTGTAGCCTGTACACCCGATAAAGTACAGAGTCCTGCAAAAAACATAATAACAGATGATAAATCGTAAAATTTAACAATACTGCAGAATAGTCCGCTGCTATGGTAGTAGATAATTTATTACCTGAGCAAATTACAGTCTGTTGACAAGCATAGATCTTGGATGCATGCAGGGCAATTGGCTTCAGGACTTCTGCAATAATCTATCTTTATGCAGGAAGCTCACCTGTCAAATAACACGGAGGATTTCATGAATGGTAAAGAACTGATATTCAGTGCAATGCGTAACGAACCGCTGGAACGGGCTCCCTGGGTACCCTATACCGGAGTTCAGATTGCCAATCTCAAGGGGTATACAGCCGAAGAAGTGCTGAAGGATGGCGACAAGCTGCTAGCCTGTCTCAAAGAATCCAACAGGCAGTATTCACCCGACGGCCAGCCTGTAGTCTTCGATCTTCAGATCGAAGCGGAAATACTCGGCTGCAACCTGCTGTGGTCGCATAACTCACCTCCCACGGTCAGCTCCCACCCACTCGCCTCGACAACGGAAATACCTACAAAGATACCGGGAAAGAGTGAAGGACGTCTTCCGCTGATTCTTGATGTCATGCGACGCTTCAAGGACTCCGTTGGGGAAACAACTGCCCTCTACGGGCTTGTCTGCGGTCCGTTCACGCTCGCTTCCCACCTGCGGGGAACTACAATATTCATGGATATGTATGATGACGAAGAGTATGTTGACAAACTGCTGTCCTATGCCACTGACGTTGCCATAGCCGTATCAGACTATTACATAGATGCGGGCATGGATATTCTTGGTGCTGTCGATCCGCTGGTTTCCCAGATTTCCCCGGATGCATTCAGGCGATTCCTTGACGGACCCTACAAACGATACTTTGACCATATCCGCAGCAGGGGAGTGTTTTCCTCCTTCTTCGTATGCGGCGATGCCACGAAAAACCTTGAACCGATGAGCCTTACCGGACCGGACTGCCTGTCAGTGGATGAGAACATTGATCTTGCAGCTGCCAAGAAGATCACCGACAAATACAACATCGTAATCTCAGGCAACCTTCAGCTGACAATCGTCATGCTGCTTGGAAACCAGAAGGATAATCAGAAAGCTGCAATAGAGCTGATTGACCAGATGGGGCTGCATAATTTCATCCTTGCACCGGGTTGTGACATGCCCTTTGATGTGCCGGTTGCCAACATCATCGGAATAGGACAGGCCGTGCAGGATGTGGAGGCCACCAGGCTCTTCCTGAAGAGCTATGTAAAGGAAGAGCTGGATATCGAGGTGGAACTGCCTGATTATGAGAATCTGGATCACATCCTTATCGAAGTGCTCACCATTGATTCTGCCACCTGTGCCGCCTGTGGATACATGAAGGCTGCTGCCGACGATGCTGCGGCCAACTATACGGCAAAACGGGTTGAAGTCGTGGAGAGAAAGATCACCAAGCCCGAGAATATTGTCCGCCTTGGCAAAATGGGAGTATCCAACCTGCCGGCCATGGCCATAAACGGCAAAGTGGCCTTCGTATCAATCATACCGAACCGGCAGGAGCTCCTTGAAGCCATTGATGCAATGTAGCCGGACAGTTGCATAGCCGATTGCCTGTCACAGGGTTGCTGCAGCATGCCTGCAGCAGCCCTGCTTTGCACTCCAGTTAACGCAGCTGTCCGTTGTCGATATCAAGGCTTATATGGTGGGAATGGCTTACTAGGGCCCCTATATAGGTTCCGATAATGATGATGAAGAGTATGCTCTGCCCGAAGAAGTGCCAGGACCCGGAAGTTGCGTAACTTGCTGCGGTATTCATCAGGTAGTATTCAAGCAGACCAAAGAGAAACAGTCCCGATTTGTAGAGAACCTGCTTCCGGCCTGCCTGCAGATTCTCGAGAAACAGCCCGGCAATGAATGCGGTAACCGACAGGACCAGAAATATACCTGTAAGTACCACCAGCAGCAATTCGGGTTCTATAACGGCATAGTGGATGACGGCGAAGAAGGTTGATCCTGTCGCCAGTCCGAGGACAAAGAAGGTGCCTTTGGCAGCCTTGATGGATCCGAAAAAGAGATATGCCCCGGTAAGCAGACTGAGAACAGCCAGGAGCATCTCAGAGGTGAGATGCATGCTTACGGCAATGTGTTCCTGCAGCGTGCTGAATGCGGGCATCTGCCCGGTTACCATGAGAAGTGTCCATACTCCGATGATGGACACTCCCATGATGATCAGGAATACTGCAACCGGATACTCGAATTTCTTCATGGTGCTCATCCTTGTTTTTCAGCTAGAACCATGAGGGTTCATCTTCCAGCGGTATCACCACGGCGGCAATGATATATGCCAGCCCCAGCGGGAAAAAACCGGTCATGATCAGCAGGATCAGGAAGAGTATTCTGACAAAGCCGGTCGGTATCTCCAACCAGTCGGCCAGTCCTTTGCATACTCCCCAGATGATTCCATCTCGTGACCGTCTCAACTTCTTTCTTGAACTGCTGTATCTGTATGACATTATAAACCCCCTGCTCAGCTTTTTTCACTCTTTTCAGTGCTTTTTTTGGCCTGTTTTTTCAGTGCCGCCAGTTCCTGCTCGACCATCTCATCTGATTCCATGCGGCTGAATTCATCTTCGCTGTCATTGGAATTCTGCGGTACAAATCCTGCTACCTCAGCTTCTGCCTCAATCTTTTCAATACGGGCTTCAAGCTCAAGGAATCGGCGGTAGGCCTCATTGCTCTCGGCATTGCGGAGCATCTCATTGGCTTTTTTCTTTTCGACGGCATGAATACCCCGCTGAATCAGCAGACGCTGTCGCTGCTGTACCAGTTCCATCTTTTCCTCAAGTTCAACAATGCTCCTGCGGCCATCCGAGATAAGACTCTCATACTGTGAGAGGTCATTACGGAGCAGTTCGAGGGCACGTGTAACGCGATTCTTCTCAACCAGCGCCTCCTTGGCGAGGTCGTCCCTGTCCCTCTCTACTGCCATCCTAGCCCGTTCATCCCAACGGTCAAGTCGTTTCAGCAGGGCCTTCTCCTCTAGCTCGGCAGCGGTCCGCTCCTCCACCCGTGCAGTGACAGAGTGCTTCAGATCGATAATGGCATCCTCCATCTCCTGGACCATCAATCCGATCATTTTCTGTGGCTGTTCCACCTTGTCGAGGATAGAATTGATGTTCGCCTGCGTAATATCTTTTATTCTTCGTGCTGTTTTCATGGGTTCCTCCAGAATTATGTATAACGGTGTTCCGTGTTACTTATATAAAGCATAAAGCGTGCCAACTTGTTGTATGAGGAAATTCGATCTCAGTACCGATATGGCGGGGTGTACATGATAGGGTTGTCTGCAGCCTTGGTTAAAATTACCAATGGTTGGTATGTGATGCCTGAGTTATTTCTGTAGACTACCGGGGCGGTTTGTTTCAACCGAATAGTGGATTTGCTGCTCATCAAGGGTCCTGAATACAGCCTGCTCCATGAGCGGCTGCTGCAGGATGCTGGTAACTGTCAGATACATTTCCTTGCCGAAGGAGGTGAGTGTGGCCGAACTCATGTTGATACGGTTGGGGGGTAGGTTGAAATTTATCCGCTCAATAAAGGGATCCATCTCCTCTGGCACGACTATTCTTCCCATATTTGAGAGGGTTGTCGAGTAGCGCTTCTCTCCGAAATTCTTGTAGACGAAGAGCATGATCTTATCCTTGATAATTCGGGGAGTAAAGCGGATCAACGGGTTATACCCCATCGATACATGGCTGCTGAGCTCGGCTGAGAGGTACTTCTCGCTCATCTCATAGCCGAGGGCAAAGTGTATCTGATTGAGCACCTCCTTGAAGGAGTAGTCACCGAGGTTGGGCTCAATGCCGGGGGTAACAAAAAGAGTGAAATTACGCATCGTTCTGGAGGGATATATTCTACGCATATTGACCGGTATGGAGATCCGGACAGGTTTATGCTTCTGCTTGGGCCGGTTGCTGTTCTGTATCAGGTAGAGGGCATAAACCAGGACAGAAGCCATATACTCGGTAACCGTGAACCCAAGCCGCTTCAGGCGCTCCTGCATAGCAGCAGCATCGATAATAATTCTTGTATAATGGAAGATATGCCTGGGTTCTTTACGGCCTCGCAGGTGATATACCGGTTCCTTTCTGGTAACACGTTTCAGAGGGCCTTTATAATATTGTTTGTAGGCATCATCCGACTCTTCGGGATGGGGTTCGCTTTGACAGTCGACCACACCGTTCGTACAGGGTATGTTCAGATGCGCATGCATCCTCTTCAGATACTCAGCTGTGAGCGTTTTTATGAAGATCAGACCACCGGTGCCATCTGAAATTGCGTGGAAGAAATCGATTGATATTGTTCGGTCCCGGTGAAAGACCCGAAAAAGGTAATCCCTGCTCTTGCTTCGGTCGATTTTCCTGCTGGGGAAGAGCGTGTCGGACTCCACAACCGGCGTCTGGTCATTGGGGTCGAAATAGTACCAGAACAGCCCCTTCTGCATCTTGACCTTGAAGCTGGGAAACCGGTGAATGACATGTTCCAGGGCTGATTGGAGTGTGTCGGGATCAACAAGCTCCTTCAAGGTAACAGATAACCTGAAAGTCTCTGTCCGGTAGATACTCTCTATTGCGGGAAACAGTTTCCCTGCTGTATCCAAAGTAAGCCAGTTAGCTGCTGCAGTCATACCAGAATTATAGCCTGCTAACGGCTCTTTGAGAAGGTGATTGTAAGATTTAGTGTTACAGGTTCAATTGGTATCGGAAGGATACGTAAGGCCTGCAGAAACAGGACTGACACCTCTAACATCAGATGTTATGTATAAGATATCCGCCGTCTACGGGAATGGTAACGCCAGTTATGAATCCCGAGGCCTGAGCTGATGCCAGGAAAAGCGCCGTACCGGCAAGCTCGGAGACCTCCCCGAAACGCCCGAACGGGGTATGGTCAATGATTGCCTGTCCCCGTTCGGTAAGATTACCACTCTCCTCATCAATCAGCAGTGAGCGGTTCTGCCTGCCGAGAAAGAAGCCCGGAGCTATGCCGTTTACCCTGATACCGTAGGGAGCGAACTCCTTGGCAGCGGCAGCAGTCAGGTTCAACACACCGGCTTTTGCAGCATCGTATGCCCACACGCCCGAGAGCGGGAGGTAAGAGGCCATCGAAGATAGGTTGATGATGCTTCCTGCTATCTCCTGGGCAATCCACCATCGGGCAACAATTTTCGTTGGAATCAGCAGGCCGGCAGTGAGGTTGAGACGCAGAATCTCATCGAACAGCGTTGCATCGGTATCGACAAAGGCCGTCTTCCCCCGGTTTCCCCCGACACCGTTTACCAGGATATCAACGGTTCCCAGCTCTGCAGCCGTCCGCTCAAGAGTAGCGGATACTGCCGGTTCATCACCGGTATCGACCACCTGGGTATGAATGTTGTCGGCGCTGTCAGGGAATTTATCCCGCAGGGCTGTAGCTCGCTTTTCCACATTGGACGCTGTACGGTTCCATAGCGATACTGTAGCACCTGCCTCGAGATAGATCTCAGCCATGGCTGAGGCGATAACACCCCCACCTCCGGTAATGACTGCTACCTTGTCTTTGAGGCTGAACATCTTTTCAATGGCTTTCATATACGTACTCCCGAGCTCATTTTTCCGGGTATTGGTACCCGTTTATACATCCATCCGATAGCGACTCCCCAGGCACCGTTCAGCCTGGCGAATGCCGGACAGCAGTAATTACGATGATACCAAGCGCGCTGTAGCGTTCTAAGCCGGAGAAAGCCTCGTCGGTGACAAGAAAGTCAACATCTCCTGGACGGGCAAAGACGGAGAAGGCACTTCTGCTGAATTTGCTCGCATCGGCAAGAACGGTCCGTTGAGATGAATTCTCAAGCACCAGGCGCTTGATCTCCGACTCCAGTGTGTTCTGGGCAGAAAAGAGACCCGTATCGGAAAATCCGGAGGTGCCCATGAAGCAACTGGTAAAGTGCATTGAGGATACGCTCCTTTCAGCTGTCGGTCCTACAAAAGCTCCCGATTCCCTGCGGTAGTTGCCCCCAAGACAGCTCAATGTAACAGTTTCCGAACGAGACAACTCAGCCATGATATCAAGCGAGTTGGTCACCACATGGAGAGACATCTGCGCTATTTCCCGGGCCAGCAGCAGGGTAGTGCTGCCGGCATCAAGGAAGATGACATCACCGGGAGAGATTCTCCTACAAGCAGTTTTCGCTATGGCCAACTTTTCAGGCAACCGTTCCTGTAATCGCGTATCGATGGTTCGGATCAGCCTGAAATCTTCGGCGATACGGGCACCGCCATGTGTTCTCGTCAGGCATCCCATTCTCTCCAGGGTGGTCAGATCCTTGCGGACGGTCACTTCGGAAACTCCGAGAGTACGTGAAAAGAGCGGGACTGTCAGCTCACGCTCTGTAGAGAGCATGGTGAGTATCTTCTTCTGCCTGTCGGTATACATACTGAATTACCTTTTACGAATTCTTTCGAAAATAATACACAGTATCTGCTTAAGTTGTCAACACACCAGCAGATTATCGACAGAAAAGAACAGTAAATATAGTGATAAATAACACATATATATATATTTACATAGTAATATGCAATCAGTTGACGAAACTGCTCCAGGTATGGTACAACAATTACGAATAGTTTCATTATACTGCTGGTAAGAGGTCGTTATGCTCTATGTAGCTGAAGGTACAAGGAAGAAGGCACTGACAGATGATGAGCTGGAGCTACTGCTGGTGCGGGCCTTTAGGGCAATAGGCCCAAGAAAACGGGTCCTCATCATCCCCCCGGACATAACCCGGATGCACAGTCGGGCCGGAATGATCACTGAAATTGCCTGGCGGTATTACGGTAATTCCCTGAAGGGAATCCTGCCTGCTCTCGGTACGCATACCCCGATGAGCCCTGCAGAGCGGCGGCGCATGTTCCCCGGGGTCCCCGAAAAGCTCTTCCTGGATCATGACTGGCGCAACGAAGTGGTTACTCTGGGAGAGATCCCCCAGGACAGGGTAGCTGCCCTCACTTCCGGGGCAATCTCCTTTTCCTGGCCGGTACAGGTGAATCGCATCCTCGTTGATGGAGCCTTTGATCTGATACTTTCGGTCGGGCAGGTGGTCCCCCATGAAGTGATAGGCATGGCAAACTATACCAAGAATATCTTTGTCGGAACCGGAGGCGAAGCGGGAATACACCGCAGCCACTTTGTCGGGGCGGTCTGCGGCATGGAGCGGATCATGGGAGAGGTTGATACCCCGGTACGCGCTCTCCTGGATGAGGCCTTCAGTAGGTTTGCCCGGAATATGCCGGTGGTCTTTATCCATACCGTCATAAGGAGTGAGAGCAGTGATACCCGGCTCTGCGGTCTCTATGTCGGAGATGACCGGTCGGTCTTTGAGCAGGCAGCCGCTCTCTCAAAGCAGGTGAATATTACCAGAGTTGCTGCACCGCTGGGGAAGGTTGTGGTGTACCTTGATCCCAGTGAGTACCGCAGTACCTGGTTGGGAAACAAAGCCATATACCGTACCCGCATGGCTATGGCCTCAGGCGGTGAGCTTATCATTCTTGCCCCCGGGGTGAAATGCTTCGGTGAAGATCCCGCTATTGATCGTCTGATCAGGAAATACGGGTATTCGGGGCGCGATACTGTTCTTGCACATGTGGAAAGAGAGCCTGAGCTGCAGCAGAATCTGGCAGCCGCAGCTCATCTGATCCATGGTTCGAGTGAAGGACGGTTCACGGTAACATACTGTCCGGGTAACCTTACAGAAGAGGAGATCAGGTCGGTTGGATACCGGTATGGATCGATTGATGCGATGCTCTCCCGCTACAGTCCCGATGATCTGCGGGACGGGATACAGGACAGTGATGGGGAAAATGTGTATTATATAGCTAATCCGGCTCTAGGTTTATGGAAAGCATGAGAGTAGGGTATGTACAGGGGAGTGTATGATGAAAGAGATTGCTGATATCGGACTGATCGGGCTTGCCGTCATGGGACAGAATCTGGTACTAAACATGAATGATCATGGGTATACAGTAGCTGTCTTCAACCGAACAACCGCAAAGGTCGATGATTTCCTGCAGGATGCAGCTGCAGGGCGGGATACCATCATCGGGACCCATTCGATCGGAGAATTCACAGCTGCGCTGAAGCGTCCCCGCAAAGTGATGCTGATGGTTAAGGCCGGCCCTGTCGTTGACAGCTTTATTGAGCTGCTGCTCCCCCATCTGGAAGATGGCGATATCATTATTGACGGGGGTAATTCCCACTTTCCCGATTCCAACCGAAGAACCGAGGAGTTGGAGAGCCAAGGTATCCTGTTCATCGGAACCGGAGTGTCGGGAGGTGAAGAGGGCGCACGGCTCGGGCCCTCCATCATGCCCGGAGGTAATCCGAAGGCCTGGCCGGCAGTAAAGAAGATACTGCAGGATATTGCGGCAAAAACCGAAGATGGGACCCCCTGCTGTGATTGGGTTGGGAATGCGGGCGCCGGACATTACGTCAAGATGGTACATAACGGCATAGAGTATGGCGATATGCAGCTGATCTGCGAGGCCTATCAGCTGCTCAAGGATGGTTTGGGACTCTCCTACAGCGAGCTGTATGCCATCTTTGATGAGTGGAATCGCGGTGAACTGGACAGCTACCTGATCGAGATCACCCGTGACATCATGGCCTATACCGATACGGACGGCGAACCGCTTGTCGAGAAGATCCTTGATACTGCCGGGCAGAAGGGTACTGGTAAATGGACGGGTATCAGTTCCCTTGAAATGGGAGTACCGGTAACCCTCATAGGGGAAGCAGTCTTTGCCCGCGCCCTATCGGCCATGAAGGAGGAGCGTGTGAAGGCTGCAGGGCAGCTTTCAGCAGAGGGAACAACTCCTTTTTCCGGGGATAGAAAGCGGTTCATTGAAGATGTCCGGCAGGCTCTGCTGGCTGCCAAGATTGTGTCGTATGCCCAGGGATATATGCTGATGCGGGAGGCGGCCCGTGAGTATGGGTGGGAGCTTAATTACGGCGGCATTGCCCTTATGTGGCGAGGCGGCTGCATTATCCGCAGCGTTTTCCTCGGCAGGATAAAAGAGGCCTATGACCGGAATCCTGACCTGGCAAATCTCCTGCTGGACAGGTACTTTTCAGCTGTTATCGACCACTGTCAGCCATCATGGAGACGGGTTGTTTCTGGAGCCGTGACAATGGGGCTGCCGGTACCGGCCCTTGCCTCAGCCCTGACCTTTTTTGACGGGTATCGCAAAGAGCGACTGCCGGCCAATCTCCTGCAGGCACAGCGGGACTATTTCGGAGCACATACCTATGAACGGATCGACCGACCCAGGGGTGAGTTCTTTCACACAAACTGGTTGGGTACCGGGGGCAATGTCACCTCCGGGACTTACGAAGTGTAAGGGAGAATATACCCATATAAATGGGATGACGACTATCGATTCTATTGGTATATTCACTACATGGAAACAAAAGAACTGAAAGAGATAACAGAGAGAAGATCGCGACGCGGCTTTTCGGCTGAGGCTGTAGCCCGGGATGTGGTCGAACGGATAGTGGATGCCGGAAGAAGGGCTCCGTCTTGTGCAAACAAGCAGCCCGTACGCTTTCTTGTGCTTACCGAACCGGCTTCCCTGGAGAAGGGGCATAAAGCGCTTTCACGGGGCAACTACTGGGCCGAACACGGCACCTTCTTGGTCTATATCCTGACTAACCGGTCATTATCATGCAACCTTCCCGATGGAAGGAACTATGCCTGGTTTGATGCCGGGCTTGCTGTTGAGAACATGTTGCTGCAGGCAGTGCATGAGGGTCTGATCGGCCATCCAATGGCAGGTTTCACCCCGCAGGTGGTCCATGATGAATTCGACATTCCTGATGAGTATGAGGTCGTTACCGCCATTGCCTTCGGGTATCCCGGAAACGGTGAGTATCTCAATGAGCATCATGCTGCCGGGGAAATTTCCGAACAGGTAAGGAAACCACGCGAAGAGACGGTCTTCGAGAACAGCTGGAACTGAACATTGCACCCCCGGCAACAGGGGGTGCGTAACACGCAATCCTCTCTGTCAGCTATTTAGACTGTTTCATCACAGATACTGCTGTGGCAACTATCTTGGAGACATCGGTGAGATCGGCAGGCAGGATCATCGTGTTGTTCTCCTTGGCCAGTTTGCCGAATTCAGTTAGGTACTGCTCGGCTATCCGAAGATTCACTGCCTCACTTCCGCCCTCTTTCGTGATCATCTCGGCGATCTTGCCAAGCCCTTTGGCGGTAGCCTCTGCAACCCGCTCAATCTCAGCCGCCCGGCCTTCCGCCTCGTTAATGCGGCGCTGTTTCTCACCTTCAGAATTCGCTATAAGCTCCTGACGGGTTCCTTCGGCACGATTGATTCGGGCCTGTTTGTCCCCTTCCGATTCAGCAATCTGCGCCCGTTTTTCCCGCTCGGCACGCATCTGCTTCTCCATTGCCTCCTTGATACTCTGCGGAGGGACAATGTTCTTGATTTCGTAACGGGTAACTTTTACCCCCCAGGGATCAGAGGCCGTGTCCACGGCTTCTACTATGATGGAGTTGATCGTCTCCCGCTCTTCGAAGGTCTTGTCCAGTTCAAGCTTGCCGATCACCGAACGCATGGTTGTCTGGGCAATCTGGGTGCTAGCAAACTTGTAGTTGTCGATCCCGTACGAAGCCTTGTTCGGATCAATGACCTGCAGGTAGAGAATGCCGTCCACTTCAATGGCGACATTATCCTTGGTGATGCATGTCTGGGATTCGACATCTATGGCAGTCTCCTTCAAGGTATGTATATATGCCACACGATCAATGAATGGTATGAGCAGATGGAACCCAGCTTCAAGCGTCTGCCTGTACTTCCCGAGCCGTTCCACGATGTAGGCTGACTTCTGGGGAACGACACGGGCAGCCTTGAGCAGAATAATCAGGACAAAAACAATAATTACGACAATGACTATGGTTGACAGTAACGGACTCATCCCTGAACCTCCTTATGATTCCTTGGTAACAGACAGTTTCAGGCTTTCTCGCCCGGTAATTCGTACCCGTTCACCGACAGTGCAGGTTTCGTTTGATTCGGCAGTCCATTCCGTCCCATTGAGGGAGACCCTTCCTGCCGCCTTGGGAGTGATGCTCACTGTGACTGTAACGATCTTCCCGATGATTTCATCCTCCTGAAGCAATTCAGGACCCTCGGATGTTTTCCCGTGGAAAACCTTCTTGAGTTTTCGTCGCAGCAGTATCAGGGATAGGACCGAAATCACGAGAAAGAGAATCAGCTGGAGGTCAACCCCGATATTCGGGAAAACCCAGGTGAGAAACATCAGCACCAGGGCTCCGAAAGAGAAGAAGATAATCAGCACCCCCGGAATGATAAATTCAAGAACGAGGAGTATTACCGTGGCAACAAGCCAGAGAAAGGTGGGATTGGTCAGCAGATCCATATTTCCTCCTGGGGCTGCAGATGCAGACACAATGCACTTTGTGCTGCTTACGTCCGGATTCTGCAGGTAGAGAACTGTACAGGTTACTATACTCCTAAAAAGAGTTCATGTGTAGCCGGAAAACTCATTTTTTCCAATTGCCGTGCAGATAGAGGATAAAAAATTGACCAATATCCTGTTTGGCGCTATCCTTACCTATCGGAAGGGCAAGAATGAAACACCGGATATTACAGCTTACGGCAAGGATCACTGTTTTGATGCTTGGCATCCTTCTGCTCGCTCTTTTATGCTATTTTATTGCTGTTGTCGCCGGTGGGATTATCCGTACAGGTGAGCGCGAACAGGCCGGGGATATTACGATATTCTTCATTGATAATGACTATCATGTTGAAATCTGCCTGCCAGCCGGCTACAGTCCGTTCCGTTCGGATATTACCAGGGCACGCGGTGATGCCGGCCCACCTGGGGGGTACTACTGCTTCGGATGGGGAGACCGGACATTCTATCCCGAAACACCGTTTCTCGAGGATCTCAATTTCCGGCTGGTTACCCGGGCGCTCTTCCTGCCTACGGCAGGAGCGGTCAGGATATCTTTCTATCGCGGACCGATCAGCGGACCGGTAGTCACTCCCTTTACAGTTACCCGGAAGCAGCTGGATGCCCTCTATACCTATATTGATGAATTTCTGCTGCGTGATGCCGATGGTGCCTTCATTGTCGTTCCCCCGGAGAGGGTCAATGAAGTGTATGGCGACAGCCTCTTCCTGCATGCCCGGGGGACCTATTCCCTCTTCCACACCTGCAACAACTGGACAGCTCAAGCCCTGAAACAGGCCGGTATCAGGACGGGGATATGGACCCCCCTTGCCTGGGGAGTCCTATCACTGAAGGGCCGTTAGTCACTCTGTTTCGGGTAGATCAAGTTTCAGGTGCAGTTCCCTCAGCTGGTTCTCATCGACAAATGACGGCGAGTTCTCCATTGGTGATACCCCTACGGAATTCTTGGGAAAGGGGATGACCTCCTTGATGGAGCTTTCTCCCGCCATGATCATCACCATACGGTCCAGACCTGGGGCTATGCCGCCATGGGGAGGCGG
>CAZSBC010000071.1:0-15811 GCA_964605195.1 uncultured Spirochaetales bacterium
CTTCCTGTCTTCTATGAAAATTTTAATGAAGAGATTCTCAAACTCATTCTCGAAGGGTTCCCAATCGTGCTGATCGACCGTTATCTCCGCGATATATCCTGCCCCTGTGTGCTTTCCGGAAACCGGCAGGCTGCCATGGACGGGATGCACCATCTGATCAGCCTCGGCCATAGGAATATCGGGTGCATATCTCGACCCATCAATGCCGGCTCATCACTGCAGGAGCGTGAGCAGGGGATCAAGGACAGCATCATTGAGCATGGTCTCCGGTCCTCCCCCCGCTGGTGGCTGACCTCTCTTGAACATCTCGACAACAAGGAAGAGCGCACATTCCTTGACCATAAGCGGCAAATCAGGGAGTTCCTGGAACACAACTGCCAGCTCACAGCCATCTTCTGCCTGGAATACTCTCCCGTTCCCATACTCAGGACAGTCGCAAGGGAGCTTGACATTGCAGTACCTGAAGATCTCTCCATTATCAGCTTTGACTCTCCAGGCCACCTGGAGAGTCATATGATGGATATCACCTACCTCAGGCAGAATGAGGTCGCTATTGCCGGGCGGGCCATCTCCCTCATAACTGCCATGCAGCAGAAGCAGCCGCTGCAACAGGCTATGAATGTCATTGACGTTGAACTGGTAATCGGTAAATCAACTGCCCCGCCGCGGATCAGCTGAACCGGGCAAGCATACAGACAGCTCTTGGGGATGGTGTGGACAAATCCCGGAATCGTTGCACTTTATTGCAGCAAATCAGTGACAGCACTGCAATAAACTGGGAAAAATGAAAATATTGTACAAAAGATCCCCTGCTTTCCCCGGACAGATAATTGACATGAAGCAGATTTTCCTGTTACCTGAATAGAGACGGATACCTTCCGAGGTGCTGCAGCTACGTATGCATATATGCTGTTCACCCGATGGGTATGGCTGGAAACGGCTGTGCCTCCCGTGTTTGGAAAGGAAGTGACAATGAAGAAACTGGTACCTGCACCGGTGAGCCTGCTCATGAAGGCTCTCCTGATCCTCATGCTCCTGTTCACGGCACCGCTCCTGTTCTCCCAGGATACGCCTTTTCCGGCAGCTGATACAGACACATCCGCGACCCTGCGCATCCGCATCAATGACAACAGCGACACGCTCACGGCAGCAGAGATTCACAGAGAGGGTATCCGGATCGGGACTGCCGGGACAGAGCGGGAAAGCGCTCCGGAGGTACGGCCCGGGGTCCCGCTGAGCCTGCACCTGCCCCTCTTCATCGACATCTGGGAATTCACCCTGACCGACCGTGACGGTGCGGTGCACGCAATCCCTGCCGGGGAGGCAGCGGATAACCTCTTCGAGATGTACCTGCTGCCGTCAGGCGACGGGTTCGATTTCCACTATGGTGCAATTTCCGTCCCTGACATCCTGGAGATCACCATCGCCGGCGACCCCCTTCCGGGCAAGCCGCTGGATGTCTGGATAAGCTGGGAGGGCACTGATGAGCTGAAGGCAATCATCGGTGAATTCAGCAGGCACTTCAACATACCGGTAACGGTCAACACCATACCAAACACCGCCACGAAGCTCATGGCCCACAACCGGGGGAACATGAACATCCCCGATGTCGTGATGATAAAATCGGACTACATCCCCCAGCTGCTCAGCGAGCAGGCCCTGCAGCCCCTCGGATGGGACCTTCCGGAATCCTTCCAGGAGCAGGGAATCGCCTCCTTTTTCAGCGGGCAGCTGTACGGAGCCCCGTTCTACAGCGATGTCCAGATACTCTGCTACAACCCTGAAATCATACCATCTGTCTTTGGTGAGGGCACAGCGGAGGAGAACGGCACGCTGCGGGATCTTGAGCAAGCACTGGCCTCGGTAGACGAGAGCTTCATACCGGCAACCTGGAACCTCTATTCAGCCTACTGGCTCTTCCCGTTCCAGCTTGGATTCGGCAAGGAGCATATCATCAACGGGGACGGATCCATCACGATCAATGATGATGCCACGGTTGCTGCCGTTGGCTACCTTATGGACCTCATCGACAGGGAGCTGATCGTACCGGTAGAACGGGACGGCATGATCTCCCAGTTCATTCAGGGACAGGCCGGCATGATACTCACCGGCTCATACTCCATTCCGGCATTCACCGATCTCGGGATTCCCTTCGCGTACACCGTCTATCCCCTGAACCAGGAGACCGGCAGGTACGTATCGCCGCTGATCGACTACAAGGGCTTTGCCATACCGAAAAGGAGCCGCAACCCGGTCGGGGCCCGGCGCCTTGTGCAGTACCTCTCATCTCAGCAGGCCCAGGCTGCCTTCAGCTTTGCCAACTTCAAGAATCCCGTGCGGAACGACGCCTGGTCACTCTCCAAGCTTCCGGAGCATACCGAATGGGTGCTCAGGGAGAGTATCGTAAGAGGTACCATCATACCGCCGGATCCGGCCTACTCCATCGCAAAGGACACCCTCTGGAAAATTGTGCGCATGATACTCGGCAGGCAGCTGCCGGTAGCAGAGGGGCTTGATAAGGCCCAGGAAATAATCACCAACAACCTGTCAAGAGTGCAGGGAAAAGGAGAATAGGATGAAAAGAAGTTATCTCATTGGATCATCAGTGCTCGTAGTGATACTTGCACTCATCGCCACCGGCTGCGCGGTACCGCTGTCCACCGACGCTGAGGAGCCGGCCGAAATAGTACAGGAAGCTGTTGCTGCGCCTAAGGTTGCGGCAGTTCAGGCTGAAGAGCCTGCAGCTGCTGCCCTCCCCGGGGAGTGGTACCTGGAACTTGACGGCATCAGCTCGGCCTCCATCAAGGGAGAGGACCTGGTGACCGCAGAGAACACCCTGGCCCACCCTGCCGTCATCGAAGTGGAATCCAAGGGTGAGATGCGAAGCTATACCGGCATCGCCCTCTCGAAGCTGCTTGCGATGATTGACGGCCCGGGAGAGGAGCACCCCTACACCTTCGATGCCGAGGCCTGGGAGGCCGGGTACGACGTCAACGCCACCGCTTCAGACGGATACTCGGTATCCTTCCTCTCCTCCGATTACGACCCGGACCAGATTATCGTCGCCTACCTGCTCAACGGCGAACCCTGTACACCGATCCTGGTGGGGACAGAGCTGACGAGGGACATGTGGGTCAAGGACATCACGGTGCTGCGGATCACCGTCGGAGGTACCGACGAGGTAATCCCATCACTGACAATCAGCGGGGCTGGTACGGAGCTGCTGCTATCGGCCGGGGAGCTGAAGCTCACCCCCTACTATATCGAGGAACGCGGCGGTTTCACGACATCTGCAGGCACCTACTATGAATCCCTCTACGGGGGAGTGCGGCTCTATGACCTGCTCGCCTCCTTCGGGGAACTCTCCGACGAGGGTACGGTTACCGTTATTGCCACCGACGGCTATGAGATGAGCTACTCCGTGGCAGATCTCAAAGATTCCTCGGAAGGAGTATGGATCGTGGCCTTCGAGGAGAACGGGGAGCCGATGCAGCTCGACCCGGGCTACTTCAGAACCGTGAAGGTCGGAGACCCGGTCCCTAATATCGACGGGCACTCCTCGGCCAAGATGGTCGACAGGATCGAGTTTTCCGCAGAGCCCCTGCGTGAGTTCTCCCTTCTGATCAACGGCAGGATGCAGAGCGAGATTGACCGCTCCACCATGCAGTCGGGGATCAACTGCACCGCCCACAACACCGATGTCGAATACTTCAACCGCAAGAGCGGGGAGGTGGAGCACTATACCGGGATACCCCTCTTTCTCCTGCTCGCCTATGCCGATGACCCGGACTTTGCCCCGCACAGGCAGACAGATCACAACATCCTCTCCTACGATGCCGAGGCTGCCCGGGAAGGATACCGGGTACAGCTGACAGCCGTTGACGGCTACTCCATCACCCTCGACTCGCGGGAGCTCGACGGCAACCTGGATGTGATCATCGCCATGTACCAGGATGACATGGAACTATCCGATGACGACTGGCCGCTGAAGCTGGTGTGGGACATGAATGCCGCAGTCGTCCCCGAGGGGATCAAGGCAGTCCGACAGATCGTCAGGATTGATCTGCTCTTCGACTGATCGTCGGCAGCCGATCCCAAGCATAGGCCGCAGGTGATATGATGCGCCGCTTTCGGGCCCAGCAAACGGCATCCCGGGGGTATCAGCTCATGGTGATACCCCTCTTTCTCTTTCTCTTCCTCATCACCGGGATACCGCTGGTCCAGGCTGTCTTATCATCCTTCTACAGTGAGAGCTTCGGGATCCGTACCTGGATAGGGCTGCAGGGCTACCGCTTCGTCATCGGGGATCCCGCCCTGCGGATGAGCATCAACATCACGCTGCTGTGGGGCGCTGCCTCAATAGGCGGCTCCCTGCTTTGCGCCTACCTGCTGGCAGAGAAACTGTATGCCAGGCGGAAGCGGGCCGGCTGCCTCTTCGCGATCCTGCTGCCGGCATGGATCATTCCCATCTTCATATCGATACCGCTGTGGCGGGCAATGCTCTACGGCAACGGGGGCAGCTCGCTTGCCTCCGCGCTCACCGGCGCATCCATCCCCCTGACCACAAGCCCTGCCGCAGCCTTCTGGATCTCCGTCCTGGTCTCCGTCTGGCTCAGCCTGCCGTTCCCGACCATCGTCATATACAGCAATCTCCAGAAGATCAACCGATTCCAGGTCGATGCGGCGATCATCGACGGCTGCTCCCGCTGGGAGCTGAACCGCTATCTCTACCTGCCCTCCCTGCGCGAGCCGGCCCTGGCCCTCACCGTCCTCTCTGCCATCGGCGCCTTCAAGGAGTTTACGATGCTCTACCTGCTGACAGCAGGGGGCCCGCCGCTGGTAGAGGGAATAACGGACAACTTCATCGTGGGTACTACCACAACGGTCGGGATATTCCTCTACCAGACCTTCGGCAGCTTCACCGACTACGGCCTTACCGCAGTCTTCGGCGTCTTCATGGCAGCCGGAGTGCTGCTGATCATGCTTGTCTGGATAATCCTCCGGATATCCAGTGCCGAACGCCGGTTCAGGGCCCTGGCAGCCGCAGCTGTCCTGCTGCATATCATCTGGTTCAGCAGGCTCCATCTGGCAGCCGTCCCGCTGATCATCATCACGGCCCTACCCGGCCGGAGTGCGATTGCACTCACCCTGCGGGGCTTCCGGAAGCCCCTGCTGCTCTGCCTGCTGCTGGCTGAGGCCGCTGCCCTGCTGATTGCCCTGAGAACCGCCCACTGGTTCATTGCCTTCAACCCGGCGATTCTCTCCACCATGCTCCTGCCGGCCGTGCTGCCGGGAAACGGCAGGAGCCGCCGGTTCCCGGCAGCAGAGCGGCTCAAACCACTCCTCAAGCAAGTGCCCGGCTTCCTCTCACTGCTCCCTGACAGGATGAGAAGGTTGCTCTTCCATATCCTGCAGGAGGGAGTCACCTGGGCAACAGCCCTCTTCTCGCTCCTCATTCTCTACCTGCTTATCTGGCTGAGCTTCTCGAAAGGCAATGTCTGCAGCTTCACCGGCTTCCTGCCGCCCTTTCCCACCCTCTCCTCCTACAGCAGGATATTCAGCGAGTACAGCCTGCACCGCGCCCTGCTCAACACCCTGCTGATTGCCCTCCCGACGGCCATTCTAGTGCCCCTCATTGTTATCCCCGGATCCTATGCCCTGGCCAGGATGCCCTCCGACCGCAGCGACAGATGGCTCATGGCACTACAGACCCTGGGAACAGCCGGCGGCATCCATACCCTCATACCGCTGTTCATCATCACCGGCATGCTCGGTCTGCTTGATACCCGGACAGTCATTGTCATCATCTATATCGGGCATGCGATTCCCAGGTCGGCGCTGATTCTCAGGGCATTCTTTCACAACATCCCCCATACGCTCCATGAGGCTGCCTCAATCGAGGGCAGTTCCTACTGGCATTACCTGCGCACCATACTCATTCCCCTCTCGCTTCCTGCGGTGATATCAATCATGATGACCAGTTTCCTTTCAGCCTGGAATGGCTTTCTCGTGCCACTGCTCTTTATCGGCTCGGAAACAAAACACCCAGTCAGCATTACGCTCTTCAATTTCGTCGGGTCAGGGGAGAGCGGCAACCCCCAGTGGAGCCTTTTTGCCGCAGCCTCGACAGTCAACCTGATCATAGTCAGCCTCCTCTTCCTCCTCGGGAAACGACCGCTTGGAAAGAGCGACCTCTCAGACTACTGGAGCTACTAGAGCAGGTATCGGTACATATCTTTACTGTGGCAATCACCCCTTCACCGGTTTAATCCCCGGCAACTTCATGGTAGAATAGCAGGGTACCCAATACCCCAGTTACCGCTTACAGCCAGTGGAGGACCCATGAATGTAATCGTCGATATCCTCGATGCCTTTTTCCAGTTCCGGGCATATGTCATGCTCCCGATTATTATCCTCATCATTGCCCTCATCGTGCGGATGCGCGTAAAGGATGCCCTGATCTCAGTGCTGCAGCTTGCCGCCGGATTCGCCGGGATATTCATAGCCTTCGAGTTCTTCATCGAGAACATCAACCCGGCTGTCAAAGCCCTGGCAACGACGAGGCACCTCGACCTCCCCATCCTTGATGTTGGCTGGCCACCGCTGGCTGCGATAACCTGGGCTTCTCCGGTAACCCATCTTTCGATTCCGCTTATCATCGTCATAAACATCGTGATGATCTGGACGAAGGCAGTGAAAACCATCTATATCGACATCTGGAACTACTGGCACTTTGCCCTGGTAGGCGCCCTGATCTTCAGTACCAGCAGCAGCATGGCAGTAGCGCTGCTGGCTACCGGCCTGATTGCCGTATACACCATCAAGCTCAGTGACTGGACAGCTCCGGAAGTTGAACGCGAAACCGGCATCAAAGGTCTGGCAATATCACCGCTCTCCTCAACCGGCCTGCTGCCTTATGCCGTCGGCATGAACTGGCTGCTCTCCAGGATTCCCGGTATCAGGAAACTCAACTACAACCCCCATGCCGGTGGCGACGGCAAGCCCACCTTGCTCTCCGAACCGATGGTAATCGGGGTGATTGTCGGGTTTGCCCTAGGCCTCTCCGCCGGCTACTCCTTCAAGCATATCCTCGAACTGAGCGTCCATATTGCAGCGGTCATGTTCATCCTGCCCAAGTGCGGTTCGCTCATCGGGGAGGGGATGGGCAAGGTATCGACAAAGCTCCGGGAACAGATCCAGCGCAGGTTCCCCGGGAAGACGGGGTTGAATGTGGCCCTGGACACCGGGGCGGTGATGCACCACAAGTCCATCCTCACCACCGGCCTGATTCTGATGCCGGTTTCAATCATCCTGGCCCTGGTCATCCCCGGCAACGGCACGCTCCCGCTGGGGGACCTGCCCAGCCTCATTTCGCAGGTTGCCGTCATAGTGCTGATCTGCCGCGGGAATGTGATCAGGTCCGTCATTGCCGGCATCCCGCTGGTCATCGGCTACCTGCTCTTCGCCACCCGGCTAGCTCCCATGATCACCGAACTCTCCCATAAAGTGGGGGCGGAATTCCCGGCCGACACCCAGATCACTGCTTTCACCGACGGTGGGAACCCGGTACGGTTCTGGTTTCTCCAGCTCTTTGCCGGAAACTGGGTAGCATTCATCATCATCCCCGTTGTCGGTGGGCTCTTTGTATTGAGCTGGTACAATTACCGCCGATCCCTCAGGGAGAACGAAGCTGGAGAGCAGAGATGATACGAGCGATGAATCGCAACCCCCAGCCGGACTATACGCAGCTGCTGCGGGTTCTGGAGCACCAGGTTCCTGATCGCCCGGTACTTTTTGAATTCTTCATGAACCCCACTGTCTACCGTCTTCTCTCCGATCCCGGTTCCCCCATTCTGCAGAGTGTGCCTGAAGGTGAGGATATCGCCGCACGGCTGCTGATGCTTGATGCCTTCTACCGGTCCGGGTACGATTACGGTACCGTTGCCCCGCCGGTTCCCTTCGTATTCGCCCCCCATGAGACCGGAAATTCCCGCACCTACTCCCTCAACAGTACCGGGGGAATCACTGACCGCGCCTCTTTCGCGGCTCACAGCTGGCCGGATCCCGACTCACAGGATTACAGCTACCTCGACATCCTTGCAGAGCGGTTGCCTGAAGGCATGGCCCTGGTCGCCTTCGGGCCCGGGGGAGTCGAGGAAAACGTCATTGCCCTCACCGGGTACGAACAGCTCTGCTACATGATGGTCGATGATCCTGAGCTTGTTACCGATATCTTCGCGGCTGTCGGCAGCCGGCTCAGCAGGTACTATGAGATTGCTGCCGCCCACCCTGCCGTCTGCGCCTGCATTTCCAACGATGACTGGGGATTCAATACCCAGACGCTGCTTACCCGGGATCAGATGCAGCAGTGGCTCTATCCCTGGCACATTGCCATAGCAGACACCATCCATGCGGCCGGCAAACCGGCCATCCTGCACTCGTGCGGCAACATCTACGGCGAGATGGAGTGGATATACGGTACCTGCGGGTATGATGCCAAGCACTCCTTTGAAGATGCCATCATGCCGGTTGAGGAGGCCTGGGAACGTTACCATGGAAAGATTGCCCTGCTCGGGGGGATTGATGTCAACTACCTGATCTTCGAGAGCGAGGAGAATATATACCGCAGAAGCCGGGCTATGCTTGAGCGGACTGCCGCCGCCGGCAGCTATGCGCTGGGGACAGGCAACTCGGTCCCTGAATACATTCCCCCGGAAAAGTATCTTGCCATGCTGAAGGCTGCCTGGGATCAGGGCGGCTGAGGGCGAATCTTCCCCTGCCAGCAGTTCGGGTGATCAGAGAAACCGTATCTCCCCGAAAAATTCCGGCCGGTGGAAATCGGGCTTGGTGGTAACCACCCTGCTCCAGCTCTGATAGACCGGAGGATGCAGATCATCCCCGGTGGTATAGAAATTCCCCCGCAGCACCCTGCCCTGGAGAGGCTCTCCCCATCCGTGCGGAACAATGACCAGCTGCACCCAATCCCAGAGCCCGCCTTCCTCTCTCCGGGTCACTCCAGCCCGCACTATGCGCCCCATACGCTCCGGTGAGAGCGCCGTACGCCCGTACCGCCCTGCTCCGCTGCCAGCTGAGCAGGTTCCCAGAGCATTGAACTCATAATTGGTATAGGAGCTCTCATCATCCGGGTTCGACACAAAGAACTCAACACAGCTGTCCCGGCAGACAGCCTCCTGATCCCGGCTGAAGCGGGCCAGCAGTTCGGGCGTCGTGACACTAAAGAGGATTCCGATGAGATCCTCCCAGTACCCTATCTGGAACGCAGCCCTGACTGTTCTGTAGCCGGACCCCCAGGAGGATTGCTCAATGGGGACCGGCTGTGAAAGCTGCTGCAGCACAGTACTGTCTGAAATGTAATCACGACGCTGGCTGTAGGTTCCGTAGAGCTCCTCAAGGATATCCGTCGGAGGGACATCTATATGTTTCACATCGCTCATCTCCGGAATTCCTGTCAGCTCCGGCCGGTATCAGAAGCTGACAGGGAGGGTTTTTCCCTGGACTGCAGATTCAATCTCAAGCAGGGTCAGCTTGCAGGACTCGGCTGCCGATTCGGGGGTCACCTGCACTACCGGTTCCCTGGTACGGACATGCTCCACAAAATCCTGCAGCTCCAGGAAGTAGCCGTCATGGTCATCCAGCTCCACCATGTACCGGTCCCCGTCCTCAGGGCAGACAACGAAAGCATCCAATTTGCTCACATCCAGTTCAAGCACAGCCCGTTCGAGCACTACCAGGGAGCGCATGTTGAATCCGAAACTGTCGGTACAGATCCAGTTACCAACCGAGGTCACTGTCTTGTCCGGATAGGTATACAGGGTTGCTATATGCCCAAAGCCGCCGCTGAGCGCCTCCACGCCGGACGAAGTCACCGCTTCAGGCCGTCCGAAGAGGTTGAGTACCATATCGACATCATGGATATGGAGGTCATACCCTGCATTGCCCGAAAGCTCCCCCTTCAGAATCCAGTTATCGGCACTCCAGCCCGGCGTCATTGAGTAACGGGCCAGCTCGGCAGAGAGCACCCTGCCATACCTTCCTGATTCGATGATGCGCTTAATCTCCACGTAAAAGGGCCAGTAGCGCAGGCATTGCCCGACAGAGAGCAGCCTGCCGTGGGCCTTCGCCGCTGCCGCCATGGCATCGGCATCCTCACCGTTGAGTGCCATCGGCTTCTCGCAGAAGACATCGTAGCCAGCTTCCAGGGCTGCAACCGTATAGTCCCTGTGCAGATGGGTAGGCAGGCAGAGATCAACAAAGTCAAATCCACCGGCCTGCAGCAGCTCATGATAATCCGTAAAGGCAGCAGCGGAACTCAGGTCTATCCGCTTTCCCGATGTCTCGATATTCCCGCCTCCGCTGAGCTCGGAAATCGTGAGATTCTCCTCAACCTTATCGCACACTGCAGCAATTTCCACTCCCTCAAGGGCATCATAGATTCCCAGATGCATCTTCCCCATGAACCCCAGTCCGACAACAGCTACTCTGACCATCTCTTCCTCCCAATCCTTATAACATCTCTTCTATCAGCTTCAGGGCAGCTATCGACTTCTCTGCAGCCCCCAGGGTTCCCGGTACGTATTCGGCAGTATAGGGGCCGTCATACCCGATCAGCCGGCACTGCCGCATCACTTCCGGATACGGCACATCCCCTGCCAGCAGGTCCACGAACCCGTCCAGATTTCCGGCATTGACCCTGAAATCCTTCATATGGATAGCAAATATGCGTTTCCCGAGAATTTCAATCCAGTGTTCAGGATGGCCGTAGAGCATGACATTCCCGACATCGAAATAGGCTCCCACTCTCGGGGAGTTGCATCCATCTATGAAGTCACGCATCTCCACCGGGGAGAGCAGGAAGCGGTTCCACACATTCTCTATTCCCAGATTTATGCCCAGTTTCTCGGCCGTCGGCAGCACTGCCTCAACCGCCTCTGCCGCCCATGCGGCAACCCTGTCATACCTCTGGGGGGTGAAATCGGGGATAAAGCAGGCCGATACCATACCGGGCAGGTAGAGAATTGTGTGGCACCCAAGCCATGAGGCCAGCTCCAGCTGCCTGATGGTATTCCGTACCGCCTCCTCACGCACCTCCTTGCGTGGGTCCGTGGGGGATGTCCCCCATGCCAGCCCGGAAGCCAGCGTCTCCAGACGAATACCAAGTCGATCAGCCATGACCCTGATATCCTCAGCCTCTTCACGGGTCGTGTCAGGAGTTATGGCTCCGACCGGATCCACGGTAAACTCAAAACAGTCAAAGCCAAGCTCTGCCGAGCGTTGCAGGACCTCTTCAGCTGTCAGCGGGACACCATTGCTGTCAGCGGGAAATGCCCAGTAGTTGATTCCTTTTCTCACGCTGTTCCTCCTCATGCATGTGAAACTGTTGGTATTGTCATCTGAGCCAACCCCTGCATGCAAGCCTGCATTGATCCAGGATGCACACAGGACGATTGGCCCTATTGCTTCCTGCAAGAATCAATCTTTTTGCAGGAAGCTCATCGGCTATCCCTTTACCGCTCCACCGGCCAGACCGGCGACAAGTTGCTTCTCAATCAGATAGAAGAGCACCAGTACCGGGATGAGGGCCAGGAAGGCTGCCACGGTAAGCATTTCCCACTGTGTCGACCACCGTCCGACAAACTGGTAGATCCCGAGGGTAAGCGGCATCTTGACCTGTGCCTTGATAAAGGAGAGGGCAAAGAGAAAGTCATTCCAGGCGAGTATGAAGGTGTAGATCATGGCCGTCACCAGCCCGGGCGCTGCAATAGGGATCATGATCCGCAGCAGTGTCGCCATACGGTTGCAGCCGTCTATCCGGGCAGCATCCTCAATCTCATTGGGGATAGAGGAGAAGTAGCCGAACATCAGCCATATGGTGAATGAGAGGGCAAATACTGTATTAGCTATGATCAACCCCTGAAAACTGTCCAGCAGGGCAAACCGCACATATATCTTGAAGAGCGATATGACGATGATGACCGGGCTGAACATCTGCATGATCAGCAGCATATAGAGAATGGGTTGCCGTCCGGGGAACCGGAAGCGTGCCACCGAGTATGCTGCGGGTATACAGATCAGCGTTGTCAGGGCGGTTGTGCCGAAGGCAATGATGATACTGTTCCTGAAGTACCGGAAAAGCTTGTATTCGCTCCACACCTTGACGAAATTATTGAAGGTGGGATGTTTGGGAATCCAGTAGGTGGGATAGGCATAGACCTCCTGACTGGCCCTGAACATGGTAGAAATCATGACGAAAAAGGGAAAGAGCATGATCAGCAGAAGCACTACAGTGATCACTATGGTTACGAGCTGTAAGCGGAGCTGGTTACGTACTATCATAACTTATCTTCTCCCCTGAAATAGACCCGCGCATACACAAAACTGAACAGTAGCAGCAGGATGAAGGTGAATACCGCCATGACCGCAGCATTGCTGAAGCGCAACCATTCGAAACCGTTCTTGTAGATTGCGGTGATCAGGATATCGGTCTTGCTGGCCGGCCCCCCCTTCGTCAGGATGTAGATGGTATTGAAGTCATTGAAGGTCCAGAGGCTTGAAAGCAGGGTTGCAATGAATATGATCTGCTTGATGCAGGGAATGGTGATACTGAAGAACTGCCTTGCAGCTCCCGCTCCGTCAACGGTTGCCGATTCGTAGATATCCCTTGAGACCGACTGCATCCCCGCCAGGAATACCAGTGCCATGAAGGGTATTCCAATCCAGATATCGACCCAGAGGCAGGAGATGAATGAGTAGAAGGGATCTCCCAGCCATACCGGCGGAGTATTGGTCAGGCCGAGGGCCTTGATGGTGTGGTTCAGCAGTCCGAACTCATGGTCGAGCACCCATTTCCAGAGCATCGAGCTGATGGGGACAGAAGATGCCCAGGGAATGATGAAGAGCATCCGGGCGAATTTCCGTCCGGAGTACTCGACATTCAGGCAGAGGGCAATGACCATTCCCAGGATTGACTTCACGACAACCGCAAGGAATGTCCAGAGAAACGAACGGAACGTCAGTATCCAGAAATCCTCTTTCTTCATGACTGCTATGAAGTTCGACAACCAGGCCCACTCTTTCAGCTGCCCCAGCTTATTGGTTTCAAACAGTGCCATGGCAAAGACATATCCAATCGGATAGAACATGAACACGATGAAAAAAGCTATTGCCGGCAGCAGGAAGAGATACGCTATGCGGACCTCATGATTCCAACGCTTCTTCGGTACCAGTTGCTCCATGAATGCCTACTCCTGAGATATGGTCGCCCCATCTGAAGGCAGGGCGACCATATGCTGTGTTACTCCTTGATTTCAGATATGCAATTCAGAACCTGAAATCACATACCCCGCAACTCATCGATTTCAGCAGCTGCATCGTCAAGGGCCTTCTTGGGAGTTTTCTCTCCAAGGAAGGCTAACGAAACAGCATCCCAGATGATATCGGTTATCTCTGCAAATCCCTCCATCAGCGGCCAGGGCTTTGCGATCGCAGCGGCCTCATTCAGTGCCTGATAGAGATCAGACTGGAACTGCGGCAGCTTGGCAGCCGATTTGGTAACCGGCGGGAATCCTACCAGTTCGTCAAACTGGGCCTTCCACTCATCCTGATAGAAGAAGTCGATGAAGTCCCCGGCCTCTTCCTTGGCTTTCGCATTCTTGAAGAGGGCAATTGAATCGGTGATTACCAGCGTCGTCGGATCCGAGCCCTTGAACGGGGGAATCTGGGCAAATGAGTAGTCAAAGCTTGACCCGGCCTGCTCCATGGCCGAAACCACCCAGGCACCGATCATGACATACCCGGCCTGACCGCTGTAGAATACCGGATGGGCTTCCATACGGGTCTGGGCAAGATATCCCGGAGGTACCACGCCATCTGTCTTGGTGAGATCTACCATGAACTGCAGGGCCTTCACGCCGGCAGGAGAGTTAACCGCACTCTTACCGTAACTGCCGTCGGCATTCATCTCAAAGAAATCTCCGCCGGCAGCATAGAGGTAGTAGCAGAAATCTGTCAGCTCGGTATGCTTTTTCCCCGGCATGATCAGGCCGTACTTATCGGTAGTCCTGGCAATCCTGAACGCCTCGTCCTGCAGCTCCTCCATGGTGGCGGGAACCTTGGTGGTGATATCATTGTTGATTGTCATTATTCGGGCCCCGGCAGCAATGGGCAGTCCCATCAGCTTCCCGTTGATGATAGCTTCCTTCGTACCGTCGAATATGTTATTCAGGGTGGCATCACTGACATAGTCCTCAATGGGATCCACCGCATCCATATCCATGAGCTCCAGCACCCACCTGGTTCCGATAACTGAGAGCTCAGGCGGGGTTCCCCCGGCAAGAGAAGTGGTCAGCTTGTCGTACATCTGATCCCAGGGAATCGGAACGATATCCATCGTTACATCCGGATTCTCCTCCATGAACGCATCCTGCAGGTTCATACGGTAATCCTCAGTCAGCCCATCATAGAGGGCCCAGAAGAAGGTTACCTCCGGCTTACCGGCATCCTGCACTCCCTGTGCAATAAGGGCCGAGAAAGCCATCATCAGGATCAATGCGCACACAACCAATTTTTTCATATATCTCCTCCTTCTAGAATAACGTAGAGATTTTACTCACCATTACATAAACAGTAAGTAACGTTACGTTATTCATAGTACATAAGATTTTATGATAATTGAATTCTAAATCACGATATTTTAGTTGTCAAGACAATAAATGGGCGAATAATTCCGTTTTCAATGACCTTGACAAGGGTAATTGCCCGTATTACTATCAAAACGTATAAAATATCACTAACCTTACTTTAGTTATAATGTCAAGGAGCCTGCATGAATCGTTCGGACCTGGTACGGGCAGTCACCTTCAACTTCCCAGACCGCATCCCGGTCATCTTTCACATCAACCTCTCCTGCTGGGAACATTACAGCCGGGAAGATCTGATCCGGCTCATCAGCAACCATCCGACTCTCTTCCCTGACGGTCCTCCGGATTTCGCCCTCACCGGCTCACCGGTCCCCTACGCACCGTGGTGCCGCAGCTTTTCACCCTGGACCGATCCATGGGGTTGCCTGTGGGAGACACATATGAGCGGGATTATCGGGTCGGTTACCCGCCATCCCCTGGAGAGCTGGGATGCCTTTGCCACGTACACCCCTCCCGACTTCATGAAGACAACCCACTGGTATCCTGTCACCTGGGTAGCGGATGGCATCCCCTCCGGCGGATCCATCGGGTTCTTCGACTGCCTCAGGGCGGGAGAAATCGGTCACGGCCACACCCTGCTCAAACTCTTCGATATTCTGGGATACGAACGGACAATTTTCGAAATGCATGACAACACCCCGCAGTTTCAACAACTGCTTGCGATGCTTGAGGAATTCAACGCCGGGCTGGTACACCAGTTCGTGGAGGTATCGCGGGTGGAGTGGCTCGGATATGCTGAAGATCTTGGCATGCAGAACGGTCCCCTGATCTCCCCCGAGCTCTTCCGCAGCCATATCCTTCCATCATACCGGAGGCTGATGGAACCGGCTGGGAAGGCCGATGTCCTGATCCACATGCATGCCGACGGAGATATACGCTCCCTGGCGGCGGACCTGCTCACCCTCCCCGTTGCCACCTGGAATATCCAGGACACGGTCAACGGGATCGACTGGATAGCGGATACGCTGAAAGGGAGGGTTGCCATAGACCTCGATATTGACAGAGTCGTTCTGAGCCATCAGAATTCAGTTTCCAGGATCTATGAGTACTTCAGCCACATCATAGAGAGACTCTCTGATCCTGCCGGGGGGTTG
>CAZSBC010000072.1:0-15783 GCA_964605195.1 uncultured Spirochaetales bacterium
CTTCTGGGTTGCTGTTCTATTGTCGTCTTGCTGATCCTAACTCAGAAAGTCAGGAGCAGGCGATTTCTGAAGGTCTCTTTGCTTATTGTTTTCATACAGTAACTATACACCCCCTGAATAAATTGGGATAGTAAGGAAAATTTTGCGCAGTTAGCACAATTCGAACATTGCGGAAACCGGAATTAACGGGATCCGATCCTTCAATTCAGATTGTCCTTATCAATATTCAGATATTCCGAATGTCCGGTCTCATTCCGCATGCTAGGATTCGGTAACAAACATATTTGTGCAAGTGGAGACGTTCATGGAAGCTGCGATTGCAAAAACGACCGGTAAAAGAGGACGATTT
Organism: uncultured Spirochaetales bacterium; assembly: GCA_964605195.1. Classification (GTDB taxonomy): domain Bacteria; phylum Spirochaetota; class Spirochaetia; order JABMQR01; family JABMQR01; genus CAZSBC01. Next base: position 350 of record CAZSBC010000072.1, read on the forward strand.
ATTCAGCAGGTGATACATACCAAGGAGTTTGGGGTCTTCTGTGCCCTGATGCTGCTTATCATCGTTATGAGTATAGCCAGTCCCTACTTTTTCCAGACACAGAATATCTTTAACGTCCTGAGGAATATGTCAACAATCGGAATCATGTCCATTGGGGTGACGATGATCATCATTACCGGTGGGATAGATCTTTCGGTAGGCTCCCTGCTGGCGGTATCTGGCATGTTCACAGCGCGGCTGATGTACTTCGGCACGAATCCCTTCATCGCATTTCTCGGGGGGCTGGCGATGGGAACAGCCCTGGGAGCGGTTAACGGATTGATTATCACCAGGGTACGGGTCAATCCGTTCATCACCACCCTGGGGATGCTCAGCATCGGGCGGGGGCTCACCTTTTTCCTGGCTACAGGGATTCGGGGTTCGGTTGCCAGCAATATTGCGATGAGGAATCCGGCAATTAATTTTCTTGGTGGAGGATATGTGGGGGCAGTACCGTTCCCGGTTATTGAAATGTTCATCCTTGTTATTCTTTTCAGCTATTTCTTGAAGAATACCGTCTTGGGACGTCAGATATATGCTACAGGCAGCAACATGGAGGCAGCCAGGCTTTCAGGAGTCAGGGTAAGGCATGTTCAGCTCTTTGTGTATACATTGACAGGTACGATGTGCGGTCTTGCAGGCATAATGAGCGGCGGACTGATTGAGACTGCAGCAACAAACGCCGGCACCGGGACGGAGCTTGATGTAATTGCAGCTGTGGTAATCGGCGGGACAAGCCTCTCAGGAGGCGAAGGAACCATTATCGGCGCCATCATTGGTGCCGCCATCATGGCGATACTTAAAAATGCCTTTGTGTTGCTGCACCTTCCCGCATTCGTTCAGACTATCACCATTGGTGTTGTGATAATTCTTGCAGTTGCCACAGATACTGTCAGGAACAGGAAATCCAGGTAATAATCTTGATTTTAGATAATCGGGATTACAATAATAAACACATAAGGAGTGTTGAGCATGAAAACAGGAAGTAGATTATTGATGGTTGTTTTTGTACTACTTATCTCGACAGGTCTGATCTGGGCTGCAGGGGAAGAAGAGGCTAAGAAAGAGTTGAAACCGGGACCTTCATTTACCAGTGCGATCAACCCGGAAGACGAAGGAACGGTCAAACCGGTTGACATACGATGGGATGGGGACGAACCCCTGCGCATAGCTGTTCTTGGACTGGAGAACAACCCGTTTTGGATTCCCGTGAAGGAAGGGGCACTGAAAGCTGCAGAAGAGCTTGCTCCATACAATTGCCAGGTTGACTGGATCGTGCCATCGGGCGACTCCCACCATGCAAGTGTTTTTGGTAATGCAATAGAAATTGCCATGACCCAGAAATACGATGCCATAGCAACTATCGCAGGAGACAGTGGAATCGTAACGTATATCAACCGAGCTGTTGATGCAGGGATTCCGGTAGCTACCTTCAACTCAGAGACTGAGACAGAGAACAAGCGACTGTTCTTCGTTGGTGCCGATCTCTATAAGCAGGGTGAGGCAGCCGGTCAGGCTATGGCTGATGTGATCGGGGGAAAAGGTAAGGTTGGTATCATCACAGGATTCTTTTCCGTGGAGGCGCTGGAGCTGAGAAGGCTGGGATTTGAGGATTACATAGCTGCTAACTATCCGGACATTGAAATAGTTGACCGGGTCGAGAACCAGGACAAGGCTGATATCGCCTATGGGCAGGCTCAGGATTTCATGACCGCCAATCCCGACTTGGCTGGTATTTATGTCACTGCAGGGGGGCCTTTTGGGGCTGCATCAGCAGTTGAAGATGCCGGTAAAGTGGGAAAAGTCAAAGTTGTCGCGTATGACTTTGTTGAGGAGACAATGGAGGCGGTAAAGAAGGGGATTATCACCGGGACTATCGGACAAAACCCATTTGCCCAGGGGCATGATCCTGCTGTCAGGCTCTACAACTATATTGTCGGCGGGGTTGTTCCCCCAGCAGGCCGACTGCTCACCAGAAGTGACTTTGTCACAATCGAAAACATCGATCAGTACTGGAGCAAATAGACGTATCAACCATCCATGGCAGCTTGCGTTGCGTGAGCTGCCGAACCTTTCTGCGGGAAATAACTGAGAGATGATCATGGGAAACAGAGACAACCTTTTACTCAAGGCAAGCGGAATCACAAAAACATACGGGGGCTTAACAGCTCTGGATTCAGTATCCTTGGATGTCAGGGCAGGTGAGGTCCATGCCTTGGTTGGGGAAAATGGAGCCGGAAAATCTACATTGATGAAAATTCTCGGTGCTATAGAGATACGAGATTCCGGCACTATCACCTTCAGGGGTGAGGAGGTTCAGTTTCAGTATCCGAAAGAGGCTATTAAGGCTGGAATCGCGATAATCCACCAGGAACTGTCCATGCTGCCTGCCCTGAATGTCATTGAAAATATGTTCATGGGGAGAATGCCTGCAAGATTTGGCAGGGTGCAATGGAAGCAGCTGGAGGAAGATACCCGAACAATTCTCCGGAAAGTCAATCTTGATATAGATCCGTACACAAAAGTTGATGATTTGAGTATTTCAAAGAGGCAGTTGCTGGAAATTGCCAAGGCGCTGTCAGTCAATGCCCGCCTTATCATCATGGATGAACCCAACTCATCGCTGAGCGATACTGAAACAGAGGTGCTGTTCAACTGCATCAATGAGTTGAAGAAAGAGGGCTACTCAGTAGTATATGTCTCCCACAAAATTGATGAGGTTCTGAGAATATCTGACCGTATCAGCGTACTCAGGGACGGAAAGTTTGTGGGAACGATTGATAAACAGAGCGCGACGGTAGACAGTATCATACATATGATGGTTGGAAGGGAGCTGAAGCGCGAGCGTAAGAACAGCCATACCATCGGCGAGATCTGCCTGGAAGCTGAACACCTGTCCGGATACGGTTTCTCAGATGTCAGCTTCTGTTTGAGGAAGGGAGAGATACTGGGGTTTTCCGGGTTGGTTGGGGCCGGAAGAAGCGAAGTTGCCCGGGCAATATTTGGTGTTACCCCATTTACCCGGGGAAGATTGAAAATTCATGGTAAGGATCAGCATTTCACAACTCCGAAAGCGGCTATAAGGAATCGTATGGCTATGGTTCCTGAGGATAGAAAAAAACTCAGTCTGTTCCTGCAGAATCCCATCTCATTCAATATGGCCATAGCCGAGCTTCCCCGCCTGAAGCGGGGCGCGTTCATCAACTACCGTAGGGTGAATGAGCTAATCGAACAATTCATCGGTACATTGCGAATCAAGCTGGGTTCCCCGAATCACCCTGTCAGCAGTTTGAGCGGAGGGAACCAGCAGAAGACAATCCTTGCCCGCTGGCTTGCCACAAACCCGGAAATACTTATTCTTGATGAACCGACTCACGGCGTGGATGTTGGTGCCAAGGCTGAGATATATGAACTGATACACAATCTTGCCGGGGAGGGGCTGAGCATTATCCTGATATCTTCGGAACTTCCCGAGATCTTAGCAATGTCTGACAGGGTTGTGGTGATGCATGAAGGTACAGTGACCGGAGTGCTTGATAAAGAGGATATCTGTGAAGAGAAGATCATGGCATATGCCACAGCAAGTGTGTGAATAGAGAGGATATGATGAATTCCAGAGAGAGATTACAGGCGGCGCTGCATCACAGGCAGCCGGATAAGGTGCCTGTCGATTTTGGAGGTACTGCAGTAACCGGGATCCATGCAAGTGTAGTGGCTGCATTGCGTGAGTATTATGGACTGGAAAAGAGGCTGGTCAAGGTACATGAGCCCTATCAGTGCCTTGGGCTGGTTGAGGAGGACCTTCAGGAGGCTATCGGCGTGGATGTGGTTCCCGTGAACTCCCGCAGCACCTGGTTTGGTTTTCCGAACACAGAGTGGAAAAAGTGGACCATGAACGATGGTCTGGAGGTGCTGGTTTCAAGGGATTTCAACGTTACCATAGATGAAGCAGGTGATACGCTGCTCTATCCTCAGGGGGATACTTCTGTGCCACCAAGCGGCAGGATGCCAAAGAGCGGTCACTTTTTTGATGAGATCATACGTCAGGAGCCGATCGATGAGGATAACCTCCGGGTTGAAGACAACCTTGAGGAGTTTGGTCCAATAAGTGATGCAGATCTTGAATATCTGCAGGAGCAGGCTCGGAAGGCCGAGACTTCCGGCAGGGGAGCTGTCGGTAATTTCTCAAGCACATCCCTGGGAGATATTGCCTGCGTGCCCGCACCACAGCTGAAACACCCTAAAGGAATCAGGGACATAACTGAATGGTATATGTCAACGGTGCTGAGACCTGACTATGTCTACGAGATTTTTGAAAGGCAGGTTGAGATAGGGCTGAAGAACTATGCTGCCATTCATCAGGTAATAGGAGACTCGATTGATGCGTTCTTTGTCTGCGGAACCGATTTTGGAACTCAAAGCGGGACGTTCTGTTCGCTGGACACGTTTCAGTCACTGTGGAAACCGCATTACCAAAGGATAAACGACTGGGTACATACGCATACGAACTGGAAAACATTCAAGCACTGCTGTGGAGCCATGTCCTCCTTCATACCCGATCTGATTGATTGCGGGTTCGATATCATCAACCCTGTCCAGCTTTCAGCGGCAGGGATGGATGCCAGGACGTTGAAGGATGAATTTGGAAAAGAGATAACGTTCTGGGGGGGCGGCATAGATACTCAGCATACACTGCCGTTCGGAACCCCTGAGGAGGTTCGGGCTCAGGTACTCGAGCGATGCGAGATCTTTACAAAAGATGGCGGGTTTGTATTCAATGCCATCCATAACGTACAGGCCAGAACTCCGGTAGAAAACTTCATAGCAATGATCAATGCCGTAAAGGAGTTCAATGGGGATCTGTAAGCACAGATCCCTGAGTGATACATCATAGGGCACCTGCAATTACTATTCATGATGACATTCCTGATTCAGCCAGATAATTGATTCATAAAAACGCTTGACAACAGATTTTGGTTATGTTAGTCTGCTGTCAGACAATCAGTAAGGATGTTGCTTTGCTCAGAGTGGAGAAAATATCTATCATCGATCAGGTGATACAGCAGCTTGAAAACTCAATATCTTCAGGTGAGTATGCTGTTGGTCAGAAAATGCCTGCCGAACTTGAACTCTGCAGAACCCTAGGTGTAGGAAGATCTACTGTACGGGAAGCATACAGGATGCTGCAGGCCTTTGGTATGATAGAGCTTCGTCCGGGTAAAGGGGCATATGTAAAAGCAGAAAACCGTAATACGAGCACCGATAATTCCATTCGTGAATGGTTCATTGAGAAGGAAGCTGAGCTTTCTGACCTGATGGAAGTCAGGATGGCAGTTGAACCGCTTGCAGTAAGGCTTGCAATAAGGAAGGGGACCCGGGATCAGCTTGACCATATTGTCAGCCTGAACAACAAGTTTCATAGTGCTTCAGAGGATATGAATGTGATTGAGTTGGTTGAAGTTGATGAGAATTTTCATACTGCCATTGTTGAAGCAAGTAACAACAGCTTGCTTATTAAGATCAACAGATTAATTGCAGAGACTTTCAAGGAGTACCGGACCAAGTCTTTTGCAGTTAAAGAGAATGTCAAACATGCCAGATCGCCGCATGATAAGATAGTTGAAGCAATTCTGAATAAGAACGAGCAGCTTGGAATAGACTGCATGAATGAGCATCTGCTGATTTCAATGCAGGATATTGAGTATGTGATTAAGAAGGAGTCATGAGCTCTTTTCTTTTTAGTATTTATTGTCTGACAGCATACAAAAAGGAGGAAGTATGTTCAAAAAAACGCTATTGGCAATTGTAATGGTTATCGGATTGGCTGCAATGGTCTTCGCCGCAGGGCAGGAAGAAGCCGGTCAGGCGGAAGGGCCCTGGACCCCGGAAAAAACAATAAAACTGATCGTCCCATGGTCAGCGGGAGGGGGAACAGATACCCTCGCAAGGGCATTGGCTAAGCATGGCGAGAAATACTTTGGGGTACCGGTTGTGGTTGAGAACGTAGAAGGAGCCATGGGAGCAATTGGTGCTCAGAGAGTGAAAAACGCTAAGCCGGAAGGGTATGAGCTGCTGCTTATGTCCGGTTTTGTCAGCTGGATAGGAATGGTCCAGGATTATCCGGTAGCGGTTGATGATTTTACACCGGTCATGAACCTCAACCGTGACCCCGCAGCCTTTGCGGTTGATTATGACAGTGAGATAATGAATCTCCAAGATTTGAAGGAATACTGCCTTGCGAATCCGGGAGAATTCTCTGTTTCCCACTCAGGAGATGGCGGCACCTGGCATATTGCCGGAGTAAGCCTTGCCGACAGTCTCGGTGTCGAGATGAATTTTGTTCCTTTCAACGGAACGGCACCCGGAGTAGCTGCCGTGATGGGAGGAAAGATAGATGGAGTAAGTGGCGGAGCGGCAGAGTTTGTTTCTCAGGCTCTTGGAAATGAAATCCGTGTTTTGGCGGTGCTCTCTGAGGACACTTTCGGACCCCTTCCCAACGTTCCAACCGCACATGAAATGGGATTTGATATGGAGTTCTATACCACGAGAGGGCTGGTTGCCCCAAAAGGTCTGGATCCGGAACGGGCGCAGATCCTTGCAGAGGGATTTGCAGCAATCATGCAGGAACCGGAGTTTATTGAGACAATGGGCAATATAGGGCTTGGTATCCACATGCTCCCCCCCCAGGAGTACAGCGAATTTCTGGCAGGTTTAGTCAGTACAGCTAAGAAATCTCTGGAAAAAGTGGGTCTGTTGTAAGAAAATTAGTTACCGGCAATTGTTGGATGTCCAATGATTGCCGGATACATTAAAGAACTTGGGGAATGTGAAAAAGAAGTGAAAAAGATAGCCAGCAAAAGCAAAACAGATATTGTTGTAGCCCTGATCCTCATAGCGGTCTGCTCTGCAGTTCTCATATACAGTCTATCCTTTCCGGTTAGTGACCGGAGTGTAGGAGTAGCTACATTTCCAAGGATTCTTGCAGGCTTGCTAATTGGACTCTCAGTGTTACAGATAATCCTGGTCCTGTTGAAGGTGGATGGCGGAGTTCGATCCCCTTTCAGGATACCCAAGAGGACTATGGTACTGATATGTTCAAGCATGGGTATGGTAATTCTCTATATCCTCATATTGAAATTGCTTGGTTTCCTGTTGGCGACAATACTGCTGATGGCAGCATTGGTTATTCTTTTCGGTGAACGATCACTGCTTCGTATCCTGGCAGTCTCTTTTTCGGTGACGATTGCAATCTACCTCATATTCCATATACTGGCTCGGGTCCCTTTCCCTGAGGGGGTAATCGAGAATCTTCTTCAGCTATCATAAGGAAAGGATTGTACTATGTTTGAGCTGCTTGGACAGGGTTTTCTGACAATCTTTCTTCATCCCCTTAATATTCTTCTGATTTTTCTCGGAGTGGGAATTGGCATTGTCCTTGGTGCAATGCCGGGGCTTACGGCAACCATGGGAATTGCAATAGCCCTCCCCCTTACTTTCGGCATGCCGCCTGAAAGCGGGTTGACACTATTGTGCAGCATATTCATTGGGGGCATTCATGGAGGAGGTATTCCCGGAATACTTATCAAGACCCCAGGGACGCCTGCCTCTGCAGCCTCAATGATCGACGGCTATGAGTTAAGCCGACAGGGAAAAGCGAGCCTTGCCCTTGGAGTGCATGCCTTCTCGTCTTCTACGGGATCATTCCTGGCAACAATACTGCTCATTTTCGGATCAGCCTTCATTGCCAAATTTGCCCTGAACTTTGGTCCAGCTGAATTTTTCCTGCTAGCTCTCTTTGGATTGAGCGTAGTCTCTTCGGTAACAGGTAAATCGACCGTCAAGGGATTGATCACAGCAGGTATAGGACTGCTGTTCTCCACAGTAGGTATGGATCCGATAAAGGGTTTTTCACGGTTCACTTTCGGCAGATATGAACTGATGGACGGCTTTAACCTGGTCCCGGCCCTGATTGGGCTGTTTGCCATATCCCAGGTGATGGCTGAGCTTGAGGGTGTTGATATACCGATAGTCAAAGCAAATAAGGTAAAGGTAAACCTTCCTGACAGGAAAACAGTTCTTCAGCTTATGCCGACTATCATCAAATCGAGTGTCATTGGAACTTTGATCGGAGCAATACCAGGTCCGGGGGCAATTCTGGGATCATTCATACCCTATGCTGAAGCAAAAAGAGCCTCCAGGCATCCCGAAAAGTTTGGGAAAGGGGCTCTTGAGGGTGTAGCTGCTGCCGAATCCGGCAACAACTCGGCTGCAATAGGGGCTCTGATACCGACGCTGACGCTTGGCATACCGGGAGAGGCGGCAACAGCTGTCTTGATAGGAGGGTTGATGATTCTTGGATTACGTCCGGGACCGATGCTCTTTGTGGAAAACGCAGATGTTGTCTACTCCCTCTTTGCAAGTGTTCTTGTCGCATCAATTGTATTATTGCTGCTTGGTCTTCTGATGGCTCAGTATATGGGAAAGATTATAATACTCCCAAAGAAGTATCTGCTGCCGATTGTCCTGTTACTGTGCATGATCGGATCATATGCCATACGAAACAGTATTTTTGATATGGGAGTTGCTGTTGGGTTTGGTGTATTCGGCTATGTGCTGCGGCGGATAGATTATCCCACCGTACCGGTATTGCTGGGGTTGATACTGGGTCCAATAGCCGAAAGCAATTTTCGCCGGGCCCTTCTCATCTCGAAAGGCGATATCGGAATATTCTTCAGCAGCGCCTTTTGCTACGGTCTGATAATACTGACTATTCTTTCACTCGTTTTCGGATACAGGTTAACCACTGCGCTGAACAGGCAGGCGTCGAGAGCCGGTATTCACGAGGAATGATGAATAAAATGAGATCAAGAGACAGAGTACTGACAGCAATAGCAGGAGAAGTTTACGATCAGGTACCTGTTGGGCCGTTTATAGGGCACAGGGCGGCGGAAGAGACGGGAATATCCATCAGGGATTATTATACGGATGGCAACAGCATTGCCGAAGCTCAGCAAGCCCTGCGATGCAGGATCGGCTACGATATCATGGTTTCGGCAGCTGATACCTACTATATCTCCGAAGCGTATGGGATGGAAACCACGCATCATGAACATGCCTTACCTACTGTGAAAAGACCGCTGTTCAAGAGTTTGAAGGACAGCAGAAGTCTTTCTGTACCTAACCCTGAAAGAGATGGAAGGATGCCGGTATACTTGACGGCTGTTGAGAGAATGCGGTATCTGGCAGGAGAGAATGCTGCGGTAAGGGGTACGGGAACCGGGCCATTCTCTTTGGCAGCATACCTGTTTGGCGAAGCGGAGTTCTTGACCCAGCTGATTGACATAGATCAGGGGAACTGCAGCAGTGATGATGAAAGCTTGTACCACAACCTGATGGAAGTGACTTCAGATACCACAATTGCATTCCTGAAGGCACAGATTCACAGAGGTGCCGATATAATCTATATGGGGGATTCCTTTGCCTCGTCGGATATGATTTCACCTGATTTTTATCGCAGATATGTGTTTCAGTACCACAGGAAAGTGATATCGGAGATCACTCCCCTCTGCCGAGCTTATGGAGCTTATACATTACTGCATATTTGCGGTGATAACAGAGCGATATATCCTGATTTTGCATCAACCGGGGTGAATATGATCGAAATTGACCAAAAGGTGCCTTTGAGTGAGGCCCGTGCAATAATCGGAGACAATATATGTCTGATCGGCAACTTGGATCCAGCTTCGGATCTGCTCTACGGCACGCAGGAGCATGTTCATGATACTGCACTCAAAGCGTTGAATGAGATGAAGACTGAAAAGAGCATGTGCGGTAGGTATATTCTGGGTTCCGGATGCTTTGTATCCCCAGGTACTTCCGATGCGAATCTTGTCGCAATGGTTCAAGCTGTAAAGGATTTCACAAATGCCCGATGATATTTAGGACTGTAAAAAGAGTCCACGGAAAAGAGAGAACTTACATATCGGGGACATAGGTACCAACCCTGGTATAAAAGACAATAGAGTGAATTTAGGAGAACTGTATGAACTACAATAAGGAACGGTACGGGAAAATACTGGTGCCGATGGTAACACCATTTTCGAAGAATCAGGAAGTTGATACTCGGCTTGCAAAAGGATTGATGGACTATCTCATATCCTCAGGGAATGCCGATTCAATCATCATTTCAGGGACTACTGGTGAATTCCATACCATGACATTTGACGAACGGGTGAATCTGCTGAAAGCTGCCATTGAGCATGCAGCCGGTAGGATTCCGTTGATTGCGGGTGTTGGATGTGCCTCAACTGTCGAATCGATAGCCCTGGCCCGGAAAGCCGAGGAGCTTGGCTATGATACAATCATGATAGTTGCTCCCTACTACACCAAACCTAATCAGATTGAACTGTATCAACACTTCAGAGAGGTTGCGGCATCGGTAAGAAGTAACATCATGCTCTACAATATTCCAATCTTTACCGGGGTGAATGTTGATCCTGCCACTGTTGCGGAACTTGCCAGGATTGATAACATTGTTGCCATAAAGGAAGAGGCTGAGCTCAACCCGAAACAGATGACTGCATATCTGAACGCGACTCCTGAGGATTTCATTCTCTATAACGGAGATGATACAATGATTCTTGAGTGCTACGCCCAGGGGGGGGCTGATAGGATTGGCGGTGTTATCAGCGGAGCATCCCATGTCCTGGGTGGATATATTCGGGAAATGATCAATGATTTTCTTGCCGGGAAAATTCAGGATACAGCCATGAAACAGAGAAAATTGTACCCGGTATTGAAGATCATGGGCCAGAATAACCGGACGAATCCGGTCGCTCTCTGGAAAGAGGCTTTGAAATTGACCGGTATTGATGCGGGTATACCGAGAGGCCCTCTTTCGCGTGGTACAGAAGAAGAAATTGAGAATGTTAAAAAGGCGCTGGAAACTTTTGGCGTACTGTAAATAGAGATGGGGAAGGGTATGGAATTAGAAAGATTCGAGGGTATGTTTCCGCCAATGATTGTTCCGTTCAACCGGGATGAAACCATTGATGAGCAAGCTTTCAGGGATGAGGTCCGGTATCTGCTTTCAACGAATGTCAACGGCATCAGTTCTGGCGGGAGCACCGGGGAAGGAGCATTGCTCGCAGATAAAGAGTTGTTGCGATGCCTTGAGCTGGTTCGGGAAGAAAACAGTGAAGGCAAGCCTTTGGTTGCCGGGATTATCAGAAACTCAACCAGGGAAGTGATTAGGGCCGCCATGGATGCAAAAGCTGTCGGAGCAGATGCCCTGCTGATTACTCCGGTCTATTATCATGGGGCAACGGCCGAAGGGAATTTTGAGTTTTTCAGGGAAATTGCTGATCGGGTACAACTGCCAATAATTATATATAATGTTGTGCCGACAAATATCATCACGCCTGAGCAGTTTCTGCGTATTGCAGAGATTGATGAGGTTATTGGTATAAAACAGGTAGATCCCGTTAAACTGGCGGAAATTGCTTCTCAGTGTCCCGATAACCGGCGTGTCTGGGCAGCCTGCGATCAGATGCTGTACAGTTGTTATGTTGCCGGAGCAAGCGGAGCTATTTCTGCACTTGTCACGATAGCCCCAGAGCTTTGTGCAAAGCAGTGGAAGGCATTCCGTGTTGGAGACCAGGCAACAGCGATGCATATCCAGAAAATTCTGAGCCCCATCGTGACCCTGTATCTTGAAAGGCCGTATCCGGGAAAAGTGAAGGAGCTGATAAGGTTGCAGGGAAGAACAGCAGGAGTGGCAAGAAAGCCAACGTTACCTTCGTCATCTGAAACAATCTCAGCCATGAAACGAGCATTGGCTGGTGCTGGATTACTGAACGGATAGAGTGAGTGATTATGCCTGACAATCTTTTCTCTGTAGAGAACAGAATTGCAGTTGTTACCGGGGCACTGGGACAGCTGGGATCTGAATTTTCCCGCGAGCTGCTCTCCCGTGGTGCTAAGGTAGCTGTTTTCTCACGCAGGGTGAACAGCGAACGGATAGCGGCACATTACAGCAGTGAGCTGCTGGAAAGTGGAAATATAAGCTTCCACACCGTCGACATTACCGATAAGGGTCAGATAGCAGCAGCCTTAGATGAAATTGAACTGCGTTGGGGAATTCCACACATTCTGATCAACAACGCCGGAATTGACACCCAGCCATCAGCGCCTCCTGAAGTTTCAGGCCCCTTCGAGAATTTTCCTGAAGCGGTCTTTCGGGAGGTCGTTGCAGTGAATCTCACCGGCACATTCCTGATGATCCAGTCAGCGGGAGCAAGGATGGCAGCTGCCGGCAGGGGATCCATCATCAACATCGGTTCAATCTACGGCATGCTTTCCCCTGTCCAGGATATCTATGCCTACAGGAAAGAGAAGACAGGGGTTCCATTTATCAAGCCGGTAGCCTATTCGGCAGCGAAATCCGGTCTCTATAACCTGACTCGCTACTGCGCCACATACTGGGGTAAGAAGGGAGTGCGGGTAAATATCCTATCACCGTCCGGTGTCCACAGAGATACTCAGGATGCAGAATTTCAGGAAAATTACTGTAACAGGATACCTGTCGGACGTATGGCAAACGCTGATGAGTTCAATGGGGCAATTATCTTTCTCTCTTCCGATGCCTCCCGCTATATGACCGGTGCGAATCTTGTGATTGACGGCGGATGGACAGCCTGGTGAGAAAATCATTCTTGTTAGAGTGGGTATATCCCTGATCTCCCTCATCGGTAATATCCCTGGGGTTGCTGCAGAGCGCGATCTGCCGGTGCTGGTCTCCAAACACTCGGAGCTTTTAATCGGTCGTAAACAGAAATCCACGGGCATGCCCGTGGATGAATGAGACTTTCGGCGGTATACTGGGTGGATGGAAGTCCGCAAATCAGCACACAGTGTGTATCGCCTACAATATCATGTGGTATGGGTATGCAAATACCGCCGAAAGATCCTGAAGCCTGGAATATGCGGGTATATACAGAGGGTGTTACCGAAACTGCTGAAAGAGGTTCCTGGAGTAGAAATAGAAACGATTGGCTTTGATCTTGATCATTTGCATATGGTGATGGTAATACCCCCAAAATACAGTATCAGTGAAGTGATGGGGAGACTGAAAAGCCAATCGGCGTTTGCACTGAGAAAGCAGTTTGCATGGTTGGCAAAAGTGTACTGGAAAGAAAATATAGTCTGGTCACCAGGGATTTTCGTCAGCAGTGTAGGGGTCGATGAAAAGACCGTAAGAAGGTATGTGGAGTATCAGGGGAAGAATGATTCAGGTCAACTCCGCATGGAGTTGTAATGGGGGACGAAGTCCCTTGAGCGCAGCGAATGTGGCACCCCGGGTTTACCCGGGGGGATCCATAGCCTGATACAAAACATTGCAGAGCTTGACAACTGCTTGAGAGGATGAAAATGGCAGCAAAGAATGGTAAACGGGTGACGCTCTACCTTGCAGTTTCCTTCGGTATAACCTGGGCCTGTTGGATCCCGTCGCTGATCACTGCCCGCAATAACGGATGGCCTCTGCCCGTCATGCAGAACCTGACGGGGCTGTATCGTGACGGCTTTGTCAGTTCCGACCATCTTATCTTCTCCATCCTCTTTTCCGTTGCCGTATATGGGCCTTTGATTGGAGCGTTTGTCGCCTCTACCGTTTCCCGCCCGGGAAAGCTGTTTGCTGCCGGCAAAGCCAGGCTGTTTCCCCGCACCCCGCTAAGATGGTATCTCATAGTCATAGCTCTGGCCCTCTTCCTTGCAGTGGTGCCCTGGGGTATCGGTACCCTGATCGGCAGCTTTTCCGGTTCCGATACCGGTACGAACACAGCTGCTGTGGCGATATCCCTGTTTCCCCTACTGCTTGTCTGGCAGCTGTTGACAAGTGGTCTTGGAGAGGAGATCGGCTGGAGGGGGTTCCTGCTGGCAAGGTTGCAGGAGTTGTTCTCACAGGAGAAGGTGATCTGGATTCTCGGGCTCATCTGGGCAGTCTGGCACTATCCCTTTACCATCTTTTTCACCCTTGAGAGCATGGTGGACGTTCCCCCGGCAGCAGCGGTGGTAACGGTAGTGATGGCCCTGGCAGGACAGACGATATCACTGATAGGGATGACATACCTCTATGTCTGGATTCTCAACCGTACCCGCAGCCTGTTTCTTGCCATCCTCTTTCATGCCCTGGGGAACAGTATCCCGGCAGTGCTTGTGTCAGGCAGTGATGCTGCCGCAAGTATCATTATGGCAGTGATGCCGTGGATCGCCGTCTTTATCCTGGAAAAGGCATTGGGAAAGGAGCGGTTTCCAGGACCCTCCTCATAGGAAGAAACCACAAAAAGCCTGTATTCTGTTGAGAATAGTTCACAGATAGAGAAGGCTTGCGTACACCCTTTACGGGTTTAGTGACCCTCTCCCCTGATCATCGCTTCGGCATGGGTGATGACCGGGATGATAAGTCTGGTACAGAGCCGGACTGCCTTGAGTGAGCCGGGGAAATTGATGACGATGGTCGCTCCCTTCATGCCGGCATAACCCCGGCTGAGCATTGCCGTGGGGGTCTCCCGGTAGGATTCACTGCGCAGTATTTCGGCTATGCCGGGCAGTTCCCGGTCACACCAGCTGCGGCAGACATCCGGGGTGATGTCGCGTGGGCCGATTCCCGTTCCCCCGGTGGTAAGGATCACATCTGCAGGTGAAACACCAGCAGAGAATGATTCCAGCGCTTCTTCAATCCTGGCAGCCTCGTCCGGCACGACCATGCGATCCACCGTTACGTTATCCTGCAGTGAATCGGTCAGGATGGAGATGATTTCGGGACCTGAGAGGTCTTCATAGACCCCGCGGTAGGCCCGGTCAGAGATCGTAATGACAGCTACTTTCACAGGTGATACGTCCTCCCTTGATGACTTTGGCAAAAATGCCCTTTCTCGGCATGACGCAGTCCCCGACTGTCCGGTAGATTGCGCAGCCGTGATGGCACTCCTTGCCGATCTGGGTTACCTCAAGTTCGGCCTCCCCGAGAAACAGCCTGGTGCCGACCGGCAGGGCGCTGAGATCAACTCCCCGCGTGGTGATGTTCTCCGCAAAGTCACCGGGATTCAGCTCGATACCCCTGTTCTGCATGGTCTCGATATCCTCCTCCGCGAGGAGCGAGACCTGCCGATGCCATGCCGCTGCATGGGCATCGCCTTCCATGCCGTGATCCGGTTTGAGGGTTACCTCATCTACCGGGTGCTTCTGCACTCCCTTTCTCTCTGAAATGTTGATTGATACGATACTGAATGCTTTCATGACTGCTGCTCTTTGTGTTTCTCCACCAGCGATATCGGCCCGATGACCATCCCCTTGTCCACAGCCTTGCACATATCGTAGATCCCGAGGGCAGCCCC
>CAZSBC010000073.1:0-15770 GCA_964605195.1 uncultured Spirochaetales bacterium
CCACATGGCGAAAGAACCGGGTTCGACAGTGCTTATCTCTATCTCCTCATTCAACCAGGTTCCCCACTCCGGGAAATTTGAAAGAATCCATGATTCACGTGTGATTGCGTCAATTTTACTCATAAGTCACCCACTTTGTCATATATTGCCTCTATATATATCATACGGAAGCACTTTTCCACTACTAGTATTAGAAAATAGAATGATTCAAAAGTCAATACTGTAAACAAACAAAAAAATCATAAAAACAGTAAAAAAGAAAGAATAAAACAATTTATATCTTGCAATTTGATTGTTTTGAAGCTAAAATGTGCTTAATAGTTTACCAGCAGCTAGTACAGGAGCACACAGGGGAAGCACGTATTCCAGGGGAATCTGCCTGCCGACTGTTCGGATTATTCTTCAGCTGCTGCACAGGAGATCAATTATGTCAAAACCATTGCTGCAAATAGCGCTCGACCAGACCAGTCTCCCAGAGGCATTATCGGTAACAAGGAAACTGGCTGATGAAGTTGATGTTCTTGAAGCTGGAACCATTCTCTGTGCAGCTGAGGGAGCTCCCTTGGTCGTCAGTGTGCTGCGGTCACTCTATCCTTCCCACATCATCCTGGCAGACTTGAAGGTCGCTGATGCCGGATCGGTAATTGCGGAGATGGTCTTCAGCAATGGGGCTACCTGGATGACAGTTATCTGTGCTGCACCTATTGCCACGATGAGCTCTGCCAAGAAGGTAGCCGATTCCTACCAGGGTGAGCTGCAGATTGAGCTGTATGGTGACTGGACATATGGCCAGGCAGAATCATGGCTGCAGGAGGGGATTACTCAGGCAATCTACCATCGCGGCAGAGACGCAGAAGCAGCAGGACAGAAATGGAGCCAGAGTGATATTGAGAAAATTGTTCATCTGGCGGATATGGGCATGTCTGTCTCTGTAACCGGGGGATTGACTCCCGATGATATTCGCAGATTCAAGGGGATCCCAGTAAAATGCTTCATTGCCGGACGATCGTTGGGCAATGCGGAGAATCCCGTTTCAGAGGCTGAAGCGTTCAGGAATGAGATAGAGAAATACTGGTAATTGCGATGCAGAGAAGTGATTTGCGCCTGGGTATCTATGAAAAAGCCCTTCCGGTGACGGAGGGCTGGATGCAGAAGCTGGCAATTGCTGAAAAACTCGGCTTTGATTTCATCGAGATGTCCATAGATGAATCCGATGCACGTCTTGAAAGACTGGACTGGAGCAGGCGACAGCGACGGGATTTTGTGTCTGCAGTCTGCTGCGGCCCTGTCTCTGTCCCCTCGATCTGTCTCAGCGGGCATCGCAGATTTCCTCTGGGAAGTCATGATCCTGCAGTGCGGGAGCAGGCCCTGGCAATAATGGATAAGGCTATCCGGCTTGCAGCTGATCTGGGAGTCCGGGTCATCCAGCTGGCAGGCTATGATGTCTACTATGAAGAGAGCGGTGCAG
The DNA here is from genome assembly GCA_964605195.1 of uncultured Spirochaetales bacterium. Taxonomy (GTDB): domain Bacteria; phylum Spirochaetota; class Spirochaetia; order JABMQR01; family JABMQR01; genus CAZSBC01. The sequence goes on from CAZSBC010000073.1 coordinate 1,469, forward strand.
ATACCAGGGCATGGTTTCTGGAAGGGCTGCACCGCTCTCTGCAGATGGCTGCCCGTGAGCAGGTGATGCTTGCTGTTGAGATCATGGATACTCCCCACATCAATTCCATACGTAGGTTCCGCGAGCTGAAAGAGCATCTGCCTTTCCCATGGCTGACAGTATACCCTGATATAGGAAATCTTTCAGCCTGGGGGAATGACATCTCCAGTGAGCTGGAACTTGGCAGGCCCGATATTGTGGCAATACACCTGAAGGATACCCATGCTGTCACCGAGAAGCATGAAGGGACCTTTAGGGATGTTCCCTTCGGTTCAGGATGCGTGGATTTCGTCAGGGCCTTTGAGGTGCTGCAGGACATGGATTACCGTGGGCCGTTTGTCATAGAGATGTGGACGGAGAAAGCTCCTGATCCGAAGCGTGAAATTGCACGAAGCAGGAAGTGGCTGCTGGAGCGCATGAAAGAGGGAGGACTGCTTTGTCAGTAAGTTCTGAACTGAAAGCCCTGAGAGACGAGGTGTTGAAAGCAAATCTCGATCTGGTGGAGCATGGACTGGTGACCTATACCTGGGGAAATGTGAGCGGGATCACGGAGAACAGAGAGTTGATAGTCATTAAGCCGAGCGGGGTTCCCTATGCTGATATGCAGGCTTCCGATATGATTGTCGTAGATCTTCAGGGAGATGTCATTGAGGGTGCTTACCGGCCAAGTTCGGATTTGGCCACCCATATTGTCCTTTACAGGGCTTTTGAACGCTGTCGCGGAGTAGCCCATACGCACTCCCGGAAAGCCACCTCCTGGGCCCAGGCCGAAAAGCCTATTCCAGTGTACGGAACGACGCATGCAGACTATTTCTATGGTACAATACCCTGTACCAGGAGAATGCTGGATGAGGAGATTGCCGGAAACTATGAAAAAAACACCGGTGTTGTGATTGTAGAGACCTTCAAGAGAGGCCGAATTATGCCAGAACATGTGCCGGGAGTTCTTGTTGCATGTCACGGCCCCTTTACCTGGGGTACTTCTCCCTCCATGGCAGTGCATAATTCCGTGGTGCTTGAAGAGGTCGCTGCCATGGCGCTGGATACTGAAATGCTGGTTCCCCAGAATTCGGGAATTTCTGATTCTCTGCTTGATAAACACTTCTTACGGAAACATGGAAGTAACGCCTACTATGGACAACAGAAAGAGTAACAGAGATAAGCAACAGCCGGATTCAGTTATAATGGCGCTGGACGTGGGGACTTCAAGCGTTCGGGGATCTCTGTTCAGTACTTCAGGAGAGCTTCTCTTCATCAATCAGATCGCTACCCCTCCCATCTTCTCTTCAGGCGATATCGTTGAGCAGGATCCTGAAGTGTGGCAGCTTGCTGTCCTAGAGAGTATGAAGGCCTCTGCGGCAGAAGCTGCTGCGAAGAGGTTGAGAGTGGAAGCCATAGCAGTGTCGGCATTCCGATCGCCTGTGTTTCCTGTCACTGAGGAGGGAGCTCCCCTGTACAATGCTAATATGTGGCAGGACCGGAGAAGCGCAGAATATCTTCCTGGAGTCAGACATGCCGAACAGGCTGTTTTCCAGAAGACGGGGCTGAGAATCTCTCCAGTCTTTTCCGGTCTGAAAATTTCCTGGTTCCAGAACACCTTCCCCGATCTCTGCAGGAAGGCATACAAGTTTGTCGGTGTATATGAGTATGTGCTGTATCTCCTTACCGGAAAATTCATCACCGACCATTCAGTTGCCAGCCGATCCAATCTCTTCAATATACACTCTCTGGAATGGGACAGTGAACTGTTGGATCTGTTTCAGGTTTCGGAAGATAAGCTCGCGGAACCTGTCCCGCAGGCAGCTGTCTGTGGAGGCCTGTCGAATGCAGCTGCACGATCTGCAGGGCTCTCATCAGGGATACCGATTGTTGCAGCCGGAGGGGACCAGCAGTGTGCGGCTGTCGGACTCGGAGCGGTGAAGCCCGGTACGATCGTAGCAAATACCGGAACCGGGTCATATGTGATCGGGCTGGCAGAAGAGGCCGTGAGTGATCCTGATATGGGGATATTCTGTAACATCGGGGCCATACCTGGCACCTATATCCTTGAAGCAAGTATCCTGACTTCGGGTGTTGTATACAACTGGTTCAGTAAGGAGTTCTATTCCGGTTCCAACAGCTATCGCCAGATGGATGAGGAGATCATGAGCTCTCCTCCTGGTGCGCATGGAGTTGTTGTGCTGCCGTACTTCGCCGGCAGGGGGTCCCCGGACTGGAGACCGGAGGCAACTGGTGTTTTCTACAATCTGACTCTGAACACAGGCCGTTGCGATATGGCCCGTGCCGTGGTTGAAAGCATTGCTGTGGAGATGAGAGAAAACATCGATCGGATTGAACGCCTTACGACTGCAGTAGCGTTTGTTTCAGTATCAGGCGGGATGACGAAATTTGAGGAGTTCAACCAGATTCAGGCAGACATCTATAATCGAACGGTCTGCAGATACTCGCTGACTGAGGCGACTTCCCTGGGAGTCTGGGTGTCGTCTGCTGTGGCTATGGGATTGACAGATTCCTGGGAAGCAGCTTTCAGAAGTGCAGTGGCTGAAAATCAGTATGCTCTGATCCGGTATGCTCCCCGTCAGGAAACCCGTACGGTGTATGATGACAAACTGAGGACTCATAGGAGTATTTCCAGCAGATTATTCCAGGGCGTATGATGCTATCCGGGAATGGGCAATTATGCGATTATCACCTCAAGTCCGCGAGCCCTGTACTGGTCGGCTACTTCAGGGGGGCATTTTGAATCTGTTACCAGGATATCGATACTTTCCAGGGGTGCTGAAACGAAGTTAGAGACCCGCCCTAATTTCGAGTAATCAGCCAGTACGATCACCTTCCCATTGGTATTCTGTATCATGGCCTGGTTTATGCTGCACTCCTGAATGACGGATGTTGTCAGTCCCTTGTCAAGGCTGATACCGTTTGTACCGAGAATGGTATGAGTGCTGTTGATATCCTGCAGGACCTGAAGGGTGATGATGCCGACAAAGGATTGAGAAAGTTCCCGGTACTCCCCTCCCAGTATTACCAGTTCGACCCGTGGATCGCGTTTGCACGCTATGGCCTGGGCGTTGTTGGTAAAGATTCTGGCATGACGGTCTTTGATGGCTTCTATGAAAAAGAGCACAGTACTGCCACTGTTGATGTAGAGAATCTCATCGTCATCTATCAAGGAGATTGCCTTCTCCGCAATTCGGCGTTTCTCATCCGTGTTGATGATTCCCTTTTCCAGGAAGTTCTTTTCCGGTACGGTACCAATAGGGGTCTTGACAGCCATCGCTCCACCATGTGTTCGCGACAGGAGCCCCTTCTGATCCAGCAGGTCAAGGTCTCTGCGAATGGTTACCGGAGAGACTGCAAGATGATCACTCAATTCATCAACTCTGACCCGGCCTTTGTGGGCAATCAAGTCCAGAATCTGGAGGTGCCTGTTATAGGATATGGCTTTGGTAGACATATGCTCCTCGAATCCAAGCTCTAGATGGAAGTAAACCGAGCCAATTTCCAAGAGGTCACAAGCATTGATCCTGGATACACACTGGGTAATTGGCTGTTCGACTTCCTGCTAAGAAAGACCTTCTTGCAGGAAGCGCAACTGTCTGCTACTTGCTTACATTATACAAAAAAAAAGAAAAAAATCAAAGAGTAAGCTACCGTTGCGTTGAATGGCATGGATTGAGTGTAATCTGATCTAAACGTAAGCAGAATTCGCACGCTGAGACAAAAATAACCATTTTTAACTTGTGTTATGGTTTTTTTCATGATAATATTCATAAAACAATCAAAAAAATCATTTTGATTTGTAAGAAAGATATTATGTACAAGGGGGAAAGTATGATGAAAAGATTCTTGCTGTTAATGGCTGTTTTTTTCATGATCTGCTCATTTGTCGTGGCTCAAAGTCAGCAGGAAGAGCCTGCGGAAACGATGACCACAGTTGATGGGTTCGATTGGCGTCAGTTTGCAGGTGACCAGATCGTTGTCTGCTGGCCGAACCATGTTCACTACAATGCCACTATTGCATCCGGTGTTGTGGAGGAGTTTGAGGAGCTGACCGGTATTGATGTTGAGATAGATCTGCTGCAGTATCTCAGCATGCATGACAAACAGGTTCTTGAGATGAGCAAGCCGCAGGGCGATTATGACATCGTCTCAATGGTTGTTATGTGGAAAGCGGAATATGCCATGGCTGATATGATCCAGCCGCTGGAACCGTTCTTTGCGAAGGAGAATCTGCAGGTACCTGATTATGACTTTGATGATCTTGTACCGGCCTATGTTGAAGTTACCGGTATTGCAGGCGGAGAGAATGTCTATCGGGATGGTCCCGGGGCAAATCTCTATGGGCTCCCGTTTGGATCAGAAACAAGTATTCTGGTGTACCGGCAGGACCTGTTTGATGAGTATGGTATTGAAGTACCGGAGACCTATGACGATCTTATCGAGGTATCTAAGTTCTTTCATGAAAATGTTCCTGGTATCGATGGTCTGACAATGCGCGGAGCGTCCGGTCACCATGCCACCCATGGATGGCTTCTGCACGCATCCCCATATGGCGCTAGAGTGTTCGACGCTGAAACCTGGGAGCCGGCTTTCAATCGACCTGAGGCTATTGAAACGATTGAATTCATGAAGAAGATGATTGAATACGGTCCTCCGGGAATGACCGGTTTTACTCAGGATGAGGAATTCCAGGCTTTCCTGCAGGGTGATGTTGCCATGTACTTGGATGCCAGCGTATTTACCGGTACTGCCAGGGATACGACCAAATCAAAAGTTGCTGACAAGCTGGGATTTGCTCTGCATCCGGCAGCTGCGACAATGGGGTCGGAGACAGGCGGCTTTGGTTTGGCCATTCCTTCCAATGCCCAGAATCCAGATGCAGCATTCCTGTTCATGCAGTTCCTGACAATGAAAGAGACCGAGAGGAAAATCATAGAGAATGGCGGAGCCCCCTTCAGAATGTCATCTGTTAATGATGCAGAACTGCAGGAGACATATCCTGAATTTAAAGTGCTTGCTGAGCAGCTGAAATATGCTAATCCTGACTGGAGACCGATCATTCCCGAATGGGGAGAAATCAACGGTCCATACCTGGGAGTTGCCATCAACCAGGCCCTTACTGGCGAGAAGACACCACAAGAGGCTATGAACGATATAGTAGCTCCGGTTCGTGAGATCATGGTTCGGGCAGGTTATATTGACTGATAGGAATATTTTCAGCCATATGAACTGAAAATTCACAACCGAGGGGCTGCGTAATGCAGCCCCTTGATAGTATGCTATAGTTGTTGAGTTGATTTCTTAATCCAAGGAGCCTGAAGGTGAGCACAACTACCCTGAGAAGCAAGAAAAGTCCGTATCTGTTTCTACTGCCTGCTGTTATATTTATGGTGGTCATCCTGATTGTTCCGATAGTATCAGGGCTGAGGTTAAGTTTTTTTCAGTGGCAGCTCAGAGATATAGCCAAGGCGCCGACATTTGTGGGCCTGCGGAATTATGGAGAGCTTTTTTCCAATGAGTATTTCTGGGAAAGCGTAAAGGTCACCATCATGTTCACAGCCAGTGTGGTGACGCTCGAGATTATTGCCGGTATGATATTGGCCTTGCTGCTGGAAGAGGGAGTGGCCGGATTGCGTCTGTTTCGAACTCTCTTCATCCTCCCAATCATGGTGGCGCCCGTTGTCGTCGGCGTTATGTGGCGATTTATGTACAACCCTGCCTACGGTAAACTCAATTACTTCATTACCAGCATGGGATTTGAACCGGTCGGCTGGTTGTCGGATCCCAGCATCGCGCTCTTCTCAGTAATCATCGCCGATGTCTGGCAGTGGACGCCCTTCGTATTTCTTCTCTGCCTTGCAGGCCTCCAGGGAGTGCCAAAGGAGCTGTCCGAAGCGGCTACCGTTGATGGCGCCAATTACCTGCAGATGCTCTTCAGGGTTAAGCTGCCGTACATGGCATCAATTATCGGTATTACGGCCGTACTGCGGCTGATAGACGCCTTCAGGAGTCTTGTCGTAATCCTGAATCTCACCAATGGTGGGCCGGGTGTCTCAACAGAAGTGCTCTCGCTCCATCTCTACAAGCTGGCATTCACCGGACAGCGTCTTGGCCTTGCATCAACGGTTGCAGTGATACTGCTGCTTCTGATTGTCTGCCTGTCGATCTTCCTGATCGTGAAAAGCGTAAGAAGAGAGGAGAGATAACGTATGGCATCCTTGAGAACCAGAAAATTAGCAGGAAAGATCTTCAGATACTCGGTCATCATCATCGGGACCGTCATTGCGCTTTTCCCCATCTATGAGATGATCACCACTTCTTTGAAAAATCCGGTTGATGCCTTCACCATTCCGCCGAATTGGTTTTTTGTTCCCACCCTGAAAAATTACGGAGAGGTGCTTTTTGGAGGCAATTTCTCCAGATACTTTGTCAACAGCCTTGTCGTTGCATCGGTCGCTACTGTAGCAAGTGTTGCAGCAGGATCATTGGCAGCATATTCACTGGCAAGATTCTCATTCTTCGGCAAGAAACCCATGATCGTCGGTACCCTGATCATGAGAATGATTCCACCGGTTATTCTTGTTGTTCCGGTTTTCATTCTCTACCGTGCCCTGGGGATTACCAACGGGAGAATCGGGCTGATCCTGGTCTATATTGCGTTGAATCTTCCATTCAACATCTGGGTTCTGCGGACATTTGTCATGGAGATCCCCCATGAGCTTGAGGAATCGGCCTTCATAGACGGATGTTCAGACTTCACCACCTTCAGGAAGATAGTTCTTCCGCTGATTGCTCCCGGGATTGCCGTTGCCAGTATATTCACTTTCCGGATATCCTGGAATGAGTTCATCCTCTCTCTGGTCCTCACCAATCGTAATACCAGGACGCTGCCTGTTGCCGTTTCACTCTTTCTCACGGATACCGGAACGGAATGGGGCAAGATAACGGCCATTGCCACAATTATTGCCATACCTGCCTTTATCTTCACCTTTACCGCAGCGAAGAGCCTGATCATGGGGCTGACAGCCGGTGCCGTGAAAGGATGAACAAGACAGCTGCACTGTTTATGATATTCTCATGAAGCGAAGGATACAGCCAGGTGGAGGTGTGTACAAGAAAAGAGACTGCCGGAATGGCAGTCTCAGAATACAAAAATGACTGTCTAACCGGAGTGTGCAAGCTTGTTAGAAAGCCATAGTTTTTTACAACTACCCGGGTACTCTCCCATGGGGCAGAAAATGCAGGCAAATGCCGTATCGGGCTGTTGCTACCATCCCCGGCTGTACTCTGTAATGCAATCGACACAGACGGTCCTGCCATCCTGAAGATGAGCCTTATGCTCAGCTATTCCTTCCCCGCACAGTTCGCAGATGACGGTATTGAAGATTCTTGCCCGTTCAGGGATTCCAAATTCCGGCTTGGAGAAGGTGAAGAGTTCCTCGACAGGGGCATTCAGCAGATACTCTCTCCACTGATCTCTCTCCATGCCGTTCCTGTTTCCGGCTTTCAGGCAGACACGCATGCTTTCACCGGTAGTGCGGTTGAAGAATGAGAATGCCTGCTTGCCGGTATCACGGAAAATCAGGTTTCCCTTCCCGAAGGTGCAGCTGAGCAGAGCCTGTACAGCATCTACTCCGCAGGCATCGTTTTCGGTGATGCAGACAATCTCCTCATCGACGGATGCCGCCTTACCCATGTTCTTGAAATAGGCTTCACAGGCCCTGAAGCCGATGGCAAGCCCGGGACACTCATGTCCGTGGAAGGCTGCTGCCTTATCCCAAAGATCCTTTGTCATTGTATCTTCTCCTCACATATGATACCTAAACCGGTATGACAAACGGCTGTTCACGATATCTTTGAATAGTGACATGAACCCCGTAGACTTCATGAATTATATCGGCTGACAGGACCTCTGCATCCCCCATGGCATGAATATGACCATCTTTCATGAGAATGAACCGGTCTGCAAAGCGCAGTGCCATATTCAGGTCGTGCATGGTCACCACTGCAGAAATCTGCCGTGTTTTCACTATATTCCGTATGATTTGGATCACTTCAAGCTGATTCTTCAGGTCAAGATTGCTGGTAGGCTCATCAAAGAGGAGGATATCCGGATGCTGTGCCAGGGCCCTGCCAATGCTGACCTTCTGTCGCTCCCCTCCGCTCAGTTCATCCAGATATCTCAGGCTGAACTCCTCAAGGTCCAGGGAGCTGATGACATCATGGACAATATGCATATCCTCTTCTGTCACATCCCACTGGATATATGGCTTTCGGCCGAGCAGGATTGCATCAAATACAGTGCTCATGAAGCTGTGACTGTTCTGGGAGACATACCCGATACGTTTGGCCAGCTCTCTTGCGCTTAGCCGGTTGATATCTTCGCCCATCACAACGGTTTTTCCCCCCTGTTGCCTGAGGATGCGGTTGATGCATTTCAGGAGGGTGGATTTACCGACTCCGTTTGTACCGAGAACAGCCAGGCACTCACCCTTGTCAATTGAAAAGGAGATCTCACGCAGCACATCATGATTCCGGTAGCCGAAGGCCAGCGATGCAACATCCAGATTCATCTTCTCACCCGTCCGTTTACACCCTTCACTTGCAGATAGATGAAGAGCGGGGCGCCCAGCAGGGAGGTCAATGCCCCTACAGGCAGTACCGCAGGAGCGATGACCGTTCGGGCCATAGTATCAGACACAAGAAGAAGAAATGCTCCGGCCAGCATGGAGGCCGGTATCAGGAAGCGGTGGTCTGACCCGAGAATGCGCCGCATAACCTGCGGGCTGATAAGTCCTATGAAGCCGATGATTCCGAGAAAGGATACGGTTACGGCAGTGACCAGTGAGGCAGTGAGGAGGCTGAAAAAGCGGAGTTTCTCACTATTCACTCCCAAGCTCCTGGCTGTTTCCTCGCCATTGTCCATGGCATTATAATCCCACCTCCTTCTGACAAACTGGATTGATGCAAGCGATACGATCGCCAGTATGATCAGGACTTCCTTCCAGGATGTCCTTCCGAGATCCCCGAAAGTCCAGAAGACAGCTGCCGCAATCCTGATGTCGGAGGCAAAGTACTGCATAAGGGCAGTGCCTGCAGAGAAGAGAGAGCCAAGCGCGACGCCTGCCAGTACAACAGCCTGAGGGGAGAATCCCCTGATTTTCCCGAGTGCCAGTATCGTCAGGGTAGCACCCATGGCACAGGCAAAGGCAACAACGGTGACAAGATATGGATTGCTGACAGCTATCATATCTCCTGCTGTGTCCACGGCTGTCCCGGCTCCCAGAAAAATAATGGCAATGTTGGCGCCGAATGCAGCCGCGTTTGAGACGCCCAGGGTGGCAGGAGAAGCGAGAGGGTTCTTCAGGTTATTCTGCATGACGCATCCGGATACAGCCAGCCCGGCCCCAGCCAGGATTGCTGTGACCACCCGCGGCATCCGCATGCGCCATATGACGATTGATGCCTTCTCACTGCCTGTACCCAAGAAGGTACGCAGCACATCAAGGGTGCTGACAGAGGAAGACCCGCTGCTCACCGACACAAGTCCCATGATGAGGACTCCCAATCCCAACAGAAGGATGACAGACCTCTTGTGCCGGATCAGCCTGTGGTACCCTAACAATCCATTTTTGGGTTGTATTTCATGATGTAAAGGAGTATGTACCTTGCTATACAAGGGTGTTGTCGCCCTGTCGCCTGATTTCCCGGTAACAGGCCTTAGGATGGGTATTGGGATTCCTTCTTTGCGCTTGCCGCTATCCTGCCAGGGTCTGAAGGGTCGTACCTCCTGCAGCACGGGCTTTTCGCAATAGCCGGGATTTGGTTCCCCGAGTTCCATGCCTGCCATCTTTTCTCTCTGCTGTACCTGCCACCTGCTCATAGTTTACTTACCATTGAATGTCAATCTCTGATATCCGCCGAAATACTCTTCGGCTGTCTGCCCATAGAGTTTCTCTCCAAGAAGTTCCCCGAATATCTCATTGGCTTTTTCCGCGATATCGATGTCGGCGAATCTGTCAGGATAGAGGATGGTACCTGTGAAGTAGGCATTGCCGAGGGCAATCCCTATGTTTGTATGGTAATTATTGTATGGAAGCTGCAGGTAGACGCGACCATTTCTGAATGCACTCAAGGCCTGGTAGAACGGCAGGTTTTCTGAATAATCGGCCTGCACGTTTGCAAGCCCGGCTGCGTCAAGGACAATGATATCGGGATCCCAATCCAGCAGTATCTCCCTGTCCAGCATCACATATGACGATATCCCCCCCTCTGCAACAACATTCCTCGCATTCAATATACTGAAAACGGGGTAGTTCCCCCTGGTACTCTCAATTCCATGACTGCCCCGCATTGACTGGGCACCAAGATATATGGTTGGTCTTTCCTGTGCATCAACATCTGCTGACCTTGCATGGAGGTCTTCAGCACATGCATCAATGAACCGGACAACCTCTTCAGCTCTTGAGGATCTTCCTGTTACGAAGCCGATAAGCTCAAGGGACTTGCTGATCATGGGATCGAACACCTCAGTCTCACCATAGGAGAGGGCGATCACCGGTATGCCGGTTTTGTTCTGCAGTTCATCCAGGGCCTTCGTGTCGGCAGTATGTGTGGAGAATATGATATCGGGGTAGATTTCCAGCAGCTTCTCGGGATCAGGGGCACTTCCCGGACCACCCGACCCGATTATCGGGAGCTCAAGAAGCTGGGGATGCGCGTGGAGGTATGGTTTGCCGGTAACTCCATGTATCACTTCAAACTGCTCAATTCCCACAATCCTGCTGGTATCCCCCACATAGCAGTAGAGCCGCAGGCTCCCGGGACCAATCGCAACGAAGCTCTCAGCATTCAAGGGGACCGCCACTTCCCTGCCTGTGCAGTCCGTTATAGTTGTCTGTTTCTTGGCAGTCTCCTCTGAGCCGCCGGCGAAGATGCAAAGGGATAGAAGCATCAATAGAGCAGCAAACACGTTTTTCTTCATCAGCACCTCAATAACCCCCGGGAAGTATCGTTGTACGGGAGAATTTCTGCCACCGGCTGCTTCAGCGGCAATTACCGGTACATACTGCCCTCAAAAACTCAGAGCATTGGTCCTTCATCACTGCGGAAGTGGGTTGGAAATATCATATCCATACCAACTGACGAAGTGCAGCAGAGTAATGCATGGATAGGCAGGATTGGGAAACTCAATCAGCACAACTTAAGTATCTGGTATAAGTATAGAAGAGAAGCGGTGCAGGGACCATGGTAAGATTCAATTGTTTTGTGTACTATCTGGAGGTCTTCAACAGAAGCATGATGGCAGGCTGAGTATGATGTTGTCATGCATGAGGCTGCCGGTCAATTTCCTGCATGGGAATAGCCTGTCTTCACTTCAGGAACCATTGTGTACCCGATGATACGCAACATGAAATCACTTTTCTCCTGCCTGGTATGCCAGTATATTGTAATCATGAGAAAAATAGTACTGTATATGCTTGTAAGCATCTTGATGGTGGTTGGCGCACTATCCGCCAGTGGAGAATCAGAACCGCTTGCCGATGAACAGCAGCCAGCTGTCCGGCAATTTGCATTCAGGGAAACGCTCTTTATCCCCCCGATTCTTACGGCAGATCCTGCTACCGGTCGTATTGACCTTGAGATTTCCGGGGGAAAGACAGAGTTCATTTCCGGTGTCTTTACCGATACCCTCGGGTATAACGGAGCCATTCTGGGACCGACGATACTGGTGGAGAGGGGCGATGAGCTGAAGTTTTCCATACACAACACGCTTGATGAGGATACGACAGTCCACTGGCATGGGGCCCATGTACCGGCTGAGATGGATGGGGGTCCTTTCCAGGTTATACAGGCAGGGGATTACTGGAATCCAGAATTTGTCGTGAACCAGCAGGCAGCAACACTCTGGTACCATCCGCACCTGATGGGCAAGACTGCCGAGCATGTATACCGGGGATTGGCCGGATTCCTGATCATCAACGATGCCGTGTCACAATCCCTTGCTATTCCCAAGGAGTATGGTGTAAATGATATTCCGCTGGTCTTTCAGGACAGGCGTTTCAACAGCGATGGGACATTCAGCTACAGCCCTGCGATGCCGGATGTGATGCATGGGTACTTTGGTAATGTGATGCTTGTCAACGGTTCGATAGAACCGTTGCTGCAGGTACAGGAGTCGCTTGTACGGTTCAGGATTCTCAATGGCAGCAATTCCACGATCATGCGGTATCGCTTTTCTGATGGTATGAAATTCCATCAGATAGCATCGGATGGAGGATTCCTGGAAAAACCGGTGCCTATGGGTGAATTGATTCTTTCTCCGGGAGAGCGGGCAGAGATCCTGGTGGATTTCACACAGGCTTCCTCCGGGGATGTGCCGGTGCTTTTAGCTGATACCAACAACGGCAGTCAATTCACTGGAGTTGAGTTTGCATTGGAGGGTATGAGTGCTTCAAGTTATCATATCCCTGAGAGGCTTGTGGATATTCCCGAAGTGAATATTGACGATGCCTCTGTGAGAAGGCCGTTTGTCATGGCGACGGGCATGGGCGGCCGGATGACCATAAATGGCAGGCAGATGAGCATGCAGCGGGTGGATGAAGTGGTGCAGCTGGGAGCGGTGGAAGTCTGGGAGGTTGTCAATGCCGGGATGGGTATGATGACAACCCCGCACAGTTTCCATGTCCATGATATCCAGTTCAGGGTGTTCTCGATAAACGGGCAACCGCCTCCGCCCAACCAGCGGGGCTGGAAAGACACGGTACTGCTCTGGCCGGGAGATGAGGTGCATCTGCTGGTCTCCTTTGAGGATTATACGGGCAAGTATATGTATCACTGTCATCTGCTGGAGCATGAGGACCAGGGGATGATGGGCGTCTTTGAGGTGGTGGAATAGGGGAGGAGCTCTCCTGCCGCCTTTATTCTGTTCAATTGAAGATATCAGTGATGATTCGGAGGGAATGCCTCTCTGCCAGTTCAGCCGCATCACCGAATGAATCAAGGTCTTCCGGTCTGTGGGCATCGGAATTAATGATAACCGATACGTCATAGTCCTTGGCCAGTTCCCAGAATCTATCAAGGGGATAGCGTCTTCGAAGCATTCCGTCGGCCATTATCATGCTTTTCCGGTAGCCGTAGCCGTTTATCTCGAGGGCAACGTCCGCCTGGGAAGCTGCATCCAGAATTGCCCGGGAGCAGGAGATCGTTTCCTCGTCCCATTTCAGGTAGAAATTGCCGAATAGATCCGGATGGGCTATGAAGGCAAAGAGTCCCGACTGGATGGAGTTGATGATATAGTCACTGTAGGCATGGAGATTTTTCTTTGTGTCCTCTGCAGAATAGCAACCAATCCAGCCTCCTGTAACCGGAAAATAGTGGGCACCCCCTATCAGGTAATCGCACCGATATCTTCCCAGCAGTTCATCGGCATAGAAGCTGGAGTACTCCGGGGCATATTCACATTCCAGTCCCTTGAGGATCATGATGCCCCGGTATCTTGCGGCTGCGGTTTCTATTTCATCGATATAGCCTGACAGGGCACCCATCTGCATCCGTACCTCCGGCCATCGGTTATCGGGCAGGGGGGAGTGGTCGGAGATGCCCAGTATGCTGAAGCCTCTCTGCACTGCAGCCCGGGCGTAGTCGACTGCTGTTCCCGTAGCATGATGGCAGCGGTAGGTATGGGTATGATAGTTGGTTAGCTGTGTCTTCAACGTTCTCTCTCTGTTTTCCAGTCTGTTCCGTAACCTATACTACTCAATTGCCGGGAATGCGTATATAGGTTTATGCTGCTGAAATGATGGTAACGATACAGGAAATCATATCTGGAACATATACTCCCCGGAACCTCAATAGATAATGCTGAACTTGGATCACGTTCCTTCTGGGATAGGGGAAAGCAGGATCCAATACATACACAGCAGGCGCTACCATATGAGATCAGTACATAGTGACCGGAAATTGGCGGACTGTAACGCCACTTCTTCAGTCGGAGGCGTGTAGGGAAATAGTGTTTGCCTGCATACTATATTTCCCTGCGACCCCTTCGGGTATAATAGTTTTTCTGATCCGGGAAATCCATAGTATACTGGTATAGCTGTAATGTCCTGGTACTCAACATTCCATGATACCATTGCGCACATACAGGAGCAGGTAATGTAAGCCTGAAGAAACTCCATAGGAGCAACTATGCAGCATCTACTGCTATTATATCTCATCATAAGTATTCTGACGGGAGTAGCGGCTTTGACGGTCCTCT
>CAZSBC010000074.1:0-15413 GCA_964605195.1 uncultured Spirochaetales bacterium
GAGACATGATCCACGAGATCATGGACCTGCAGCAGGTTGCCACAGGCAAAAATCCCGGGTATGGAGGTCATAAGACGCTGATCCACAATCGGGCCGTGGGTAACGGGATCAATCTCTGCAGCAACTTCACGAAGCAGCTCAATTTCAGGCAGCAGGCCTACAGAGAGCAGGACTGTATCACAGGGCAGGTGCCTGCTTTTTTCACGTATCAGCTTACCATCGGAACCAATCGGTGCAACCGTTATTCCCTCGACACGATGTTTGCCGTGTACCCGGATAACTCCGGTTGAAAGGTGCAGGGGTATGTTAAAATCATTCAGGCACTGCCGGATGTTACGGTCAAGGCCTCCCGGATAGGGCATGATTTCGGTGACTGCAGCCACTTCGGCCCCTTCAAGGGTAAGCCTGCGGGCCATGATCAGCCCGATATCACCCGAGCCGATGATTACCGCCTTACTCCCCACGCGTATGTTCTGCATGTTCATCAGCCGCTGAGCCGTCCCGGCAGTGAAGATTCCGGCCGGACGGGTTCCCGGCAATGATATGGCTCCGGCTGTCCGTTCCCGGCAGCCCATGGCGAATATAAGCGAGCGGGCTCGCACAGTTCCCACAAAACCTTGCTGCATAATGTTCAGGATGAACCCTGAATCAGCTTCCTGCCTTTTTTTCAGACCATAGACGAATGTTCCTAACATAAAGGTGATACGGAAATCGGCAAGATGTGCCTGCAGCCGTGCAGTTTCACGATCTGCATATTCCGGACCGGAGAGAGACTCCCTGTAGCGATGGAGCCCGAATCCGTCATGGATGCATTGATTCAGAATTCCTCCGGTCAGGGTATCCCGTTCGATGACAAGGACCGAAACGCCTGCCTCGGCTGCTTCACCTGCTGCAGCAATACCGGCAGGACCGGCCCCTATGATTACTGTGTCATACTGCTGCCTGAAGCTGGGGTTGCTATGGTTCATGGCTATCCCCCGCCGTATCATGCAGTACCCGCAGATACCCCGGAAAGAGTTCTGATCCATATCCCTTGAGAGATTGCTCCTCAAGCGGTTGGCCGAACTCCTCTGAGAGAATCGTTGTGATCCGCTGCAGACAGAATCCAGACTGGCACCGGCCTGTGGTTGCCCGGCAGCGGTATTTGATCCCGGTAACGGTGATCGGACCGAAAATGCGAGCGATGGCAGCCTTCACCTCGGCCAGCGGTACTGTTTCACAGCGGCAGACTATAGTACCGTAGTCCGGGTTATCCTGTACAAGCTGTTGCCGCTCTTCATTGCTGCAGTCGGCAAAGCGTCTTTCGGGATAGTGTATGCCGTTTATTACCGGTCTTCCTGCTATCCAGTTCGCTTCAGGCTTCTTCTGAAGTGGTATACATGCGGCCACCAACTCTCTGACTCGCTCCGCTATTGCCGGTGCAGAGGTGAGCCCGGGACTCTCTATGCCGACCAGGTTGATGAACCCAGGTACCTCATCTCGTTTCTCAATGACGAAATCACGGAATCCTCCCTCTTCCGGCGGAGCCAGCTTCGGCCTGACTCCGGAAAAACTGCGGATGAAGTCGGTTTGCTGCAGTGAAGGCAATAGATGCTGCCCCTCACTTCGCAACTGTTCCATGACTTCCAGTGTCGTAGCGGTGTCTTCGCTCTCCTCAATATATTCGTTTGAGGGACCGATCAGAATGTTCCCGTCGATAGTATTGGTCAGGTGAATGCCCAGCCCGCTGCTGTGCGCCCCGGGCACTGGATAGATGAGGAGATTCAGTTCACCCTGAAGCCGTTTATCAAGGACATAGTACTCACCCCGACAGGGGTAGATGGTGTACTCATCAATGCCGGCCATCTCTGCCACCGCAGCAGAACCGAGACCGGCAGCATTGATCAGCACCTTCGTGAAGATCTCTTCTGTCGTATATCCATCTGGACCATAGTGTCTGCAGGTGAGATTGAATCCGGTATCTGAGCCGCTGCATTTTTGAACAGCTGCAAGCTCTGAGTTGAAGGTAAACTGGACATCGTTGGCATAGGCGCTTTCTGCTAGGGCAACGGTAAACTCATACGGGTTGATAATCCCGGTGGATGGGGTGTGCAGGGCAGCAATGCCGCCAATTCCCGGCTGCAGGGACTCCATCTCTTCATGGTTCAGCAGGCACATTCCGGGAACGCCGTTGGCGCTTCCCTGTTCACGAAGGAAGTGCAGTTTTTTAATCTGCTCTTCGGTAAATGCCACGGTGAGTTTACCGGTCGGTATGAATGGGACCTGCAGCTCACTGCAGAGCGATTCCATCATTCTGTTGCCGGTAACTGCGTGGATTGCCCGATTGGTACCGGGCGTGTAGTGGATACCGGAGTGGACGACACCGCTGTTGCGGCTGCTTGTTCCAAAGGCTACATCCGCCTCTTTCTCAATTACCAGTATGTCGGCTGTAGTACGTGAAAGGGTACGGGCTATGGCGGATCCGATTGCACCGGCTCCGATGATGGTAATATCAACGTGCTGATTCATGACTCTTCGCCGGATCTCTCCACTGTTTCCTGCTCTGAATTCCTGCGACAGTAACAGGGTTTCTCATCATCCTCACAGTCGCAGCTGCAGACGTTCCCCCCCTCAATTACCAGGGTGAGACCCTTTACCAGCATCTGTGTACACTTTCGCCGGGCTGATGCCAGGATGTTGCCGAAGGTCTGTCGGGATACCCCCATTCTCTCCGCAGCCTCCTGCTGGTAGAGATTCTCGCAATCCATCAGGCATAGAGCTTTCAGCTCATCTATACTCATCTCGATTGTTGTAGTTTTGGTTGTTCGTTTCCCGGATGGTTTGAAGGTCGTGTACTTCGGGGAGCAGCTTCGTACTTTACGTATGGTGGGAACTCTGGACATACCAACACTATATAGTAAAGAGTGCCTGAAGTGCAAACCGGTAAGTTGACGAATCGTTAACAAACAATTAAAAAGAACATAAAAATACAAAAAGGTTCAAACACATATTGACATCACAGGATATTATCGCTAATCTTTAAATATATAGAAGAAAAAGAATAAAAAGATACAAAAAAGATCATACTTTAGATTCTATAACAGGAGCAGCATCATGACAACAGGACGCCTTCCGGCGGAAAGACAGCAACGGATACTCGAGATTGTCCGCTCTGAAGGGATTGTCCGTGTGAATGATCTGAGCAAGCTCTTCGGTGTATCAGTTCTGACTATCAGGCGGGACCTTGACCAGCTGAATGCAAAGGGGTTTCTGGAACGTACCCATGGAGGAGCGGTTCTCCGGCAGAGCATGTCGGTTGAACCCCCGTACTCGCAGAAAGAGCAGGCGAATATCCAGGAGAAGATATCCATTGCCACCAAGGCTGCAGAACTGATTGATGAAGGGGATACCGTACTGATCAACAGCGGCTCCACAACTCTTGCGGTGATACATGCGCTGATGCACAAGCGCATAACCGTAATAACCAATAACATCGGAGCAGCAAGGTTTGCCGAAGAGGCCAGTTTTGACCTGCTGTTGCTCGGGGGAAATTACCGGCACCAGTCAAATTCTGTGATTGGCGATATCGGTCTCAGGGCCCTTGAGGGGGTGTATGCCAACAAAGCCATCATTGGAGTGGATGGATTCAGCCTCACATACGGCCTGACGACCCCGATTATGCAGGAAGCCGAAATGACCCGGCGGATGATAGAGAAAACGGTAGGGACGGTGATTGTGGCTGCCGACAGCAGCAAGATTGGCGTGGTCTCAAATTTCAAGACTGCCGACGTGCACAGAATCAGCTACCTCGTCACAGACCGGCGCGGAGAGAGCATTCTTTCGGATTCGGAATTGCGGGAATCCGGAGTCACATTAGTATTGGCTGACGGCTGAAAGGCTGTCACGTTCATATGAAACAGGAGGAACATATGGCGTATCAAGATGCTTACAAAGATTGTGTATGGGTTGATTTCGGGACATTGGAAAAATTCATGACAGAGGCCCTCGTCAATTCGGGAATACCCGAAAAAGATGCTGAGGTTATCTGTGAGGTGCTTATTGAGTCCGACAAGCGTGGAATTGATTCCCACGGTATCGGCCGTCTGAAACCCATCTACATTGACAGAATAGATGCCGGGATTCTCAACCCGGTCACGAAGATAGATGTATTGAAGGATGACAAGACTGCAGCAGTCCTGGACGGGAACAACGGAATGGGGCATGTAGTCTCAAAAAAGGCCATGGAGATGGCTATAGAGAAGGCTAAAGAGTATGGAATGGGAATGGTGGCGGTACGTAATTCCACCCACTACGGAATTGCCGGCTACTATACTTTGATGGCGGTAAACGAGGGCATGATCGGGATTACCGGAACGAATGCCCGTCCCTCGATTGCTCCAACCTTTGGTGTGGAGAATATGCTCGGGACCAATCCCCTGACTTTCGGTTTCCCGACAGATGAAGAATTTCCCTTTGTCCTGGACTGCGCAACCTCGGTTTCACAGCGGGGTAAAATCGAGGTCTACGGACGTGCCGGCAAGGACCTCCCGGCCGGTTGGGTTATCGGGAATGATGGTAAGACCCGTACAGATACCAAGCAGATCCTTGTAGACCTGACCAAGGGAAAGGCAGCTCTTGCACCCCTTGGCGGTTTGGGGGAGACAACCGGCGGGTACAAGGGCTACGGCTACTCCATGGTTGTGGAGATCCTCTCCGCGGCCCTGCAGGATGGCAGCTATCTCAAGGACCTCAACGGTTTCGATGAGGAAGGGAATAAAATTCCCTATCCGCTCGGACACTTCTTCATGGCTATCGATCCGGAACGCTTTCTTGGTCTGGAGACCTTCAAGCGGGTAGCCGGTAATATCTGCCGGGACGTACGTAACTCCAAGACAGCACCTGGTGAAGAGCGGATCTATACAGCCGGTGAAAAGGAGTACGTTGCCTGGCAGTACCGCAAGGAGCATGGCTGTCCGGTCCCGGTATCACTGCAGAAGGTTATGATAGATATGCGTAACCGCTGGAATATGGATTACACATTCGATTTCGAATAGAAGTAATAAATTGTCAGATCAACGGTTGCTGCAGCAGTAAACCGCTGATGAAAAAAATGTAAGGAGACAGACAGAATGGATCAATTAAAAGAGAAAGCACTGAAGTACCATACCCTGGACGGAGTACCGGGAAAGATTGCAATGGTTCCCACAAAACCCTGTATAACAGCCGAGGATCTCTCCCTGGCCTACACTCCCGGGGTTGCCAAACCGGTCCTTGAAATCGATGCCAATCCCGAAGATGCCTATAAATATACGGCCAAGGGAAATCTTGTTGCCGTCGTGTCGAACGGCACCGCCATCCTCGGTCTCGGTGACCGCGGGGCTCTGGCTTCAAAGCCGGTTATGGAGGGGAAGGGCGTCCTATTCAAGAGATTTGCCGACATTGATGTCTTTGACATTGAACTCGATACCAAGGATCCCAAGAAGATCATCGAGATGGTAAAGATGATGGAACCGACTTTCGGAGGAGTGAACCTCGAGGATATCAAGGCTCCCGAGTGCTTTGAGATTGAGCAGACACTGATCAAAGAGTGCAATATCCCGATTTTCCACGATGACCAGCATGGTACGGCAATCATTTCGACAGCTGGAATCATAAATGCCGCAGAAGTTGCCGAGAAGAAGCTTGAAGATCTCAAAGTGGTATTCAACGGAACCGGAGCTGCCGGAGTATCCTGTGCAAAGATGTTCGTTGCTGCGGGTATCAAGCAGGAAAACATCACCATGTGTGACAGTCGCGGTGTCATCTACAAGGGGCGGACAGAGCGCATGACCCCTGAGAAGGAGGAACTCGCTGTTGAAACTGATGCAAGAACCCTGGCTGAAGCCCTGAATGGAGCTGATGTCTTTATCGGATTATCGGTTGCCGATTGCGTAACCCCTGAAATGCTGCTCTCTATGGCTGATAAACCGATAGTCTTTGCCATGAGCAACCCGAACCCTGAAATTGCCTACGAGACGGCCATTGCAACCCGTGACGACCTTATCATGGCCACCGGACGCAGTGACTACCCGAACCAGATAAACAATGTTCTGGGATTTCCCTTCATCTTTCGCGGGGCTCTGGATGTCCGTGCCATCGAGATCTCGGAAGGGATGAAAATGGCTGCAGCCAAAGCTCTTGCTGCGCTTGCAAAGGAGCCGGTTCCACAGTCGGTAAAGGATGCCTACGAAGGAAAGGATTTCTCATTCGGTCCCAATTACATTGTCCCAAAGCCCTTTGATCCCCGCGTTATTGAGTGGGAAGCTGTCGCAGTGGCCCAGGCTGCATGCGAAGAGGGACTGGCAAAGTACCCGATCGAAGACTGGGATGCCTACTCGGCAAAGCTCAGAGAACGAATGGAAAAATATTGGGATTAGTTTATCCCGGGTAATGCCGGTAACTACACCCTTTTGTGTCCTGCCCGGTGGTCCGGAGTTTCCGGCCTGCCGGGTTTTTGTTTGTCCTGCCCGTCAATACCCAAATTCCCGGGCTCACGTACCGGTCTGCTGGATAAGCGATCTGCTTTTTTTAGCGGCATATCGATCGTAAAAAACCTGCTGTGAAGGGAACTCTTCACAACAGGTTCAATTACAGGTTTTTCGGGTTACGGATAGCTTCCTGCAAATGGGTTGGTTTTTTACAGGAAGCCATACAGTCAATTTTTTTATATTCATTTAGGCTCAATGTTTATGTACATTTTGCAGTTGGCTTGGTCAACTGATCATTTTTTCTATGGCAGTCGGTGCTGTTGCACTGCGTCGACCGATATGGTTATCAAGAACACTCCTGGCACTGATGATAAAGGCAATGGTCAGTACTGCCAGCAGTATGGATGCTCCAATAAGCCATTTGTTACTGGTTTTCATGTGTATCCTCCTCCACTGAGCTGTTATACAGTTCAATAATTTCCTCCGGCGAAATCTTCAGGGTACGCATTGTCCGAAACAGTTCCGGCAATTGCTCCTGGATGAAGAGCGTTCGTTTCTCAGTCAGTATGGTATCAAGCGCATCGGGAGCGATGAAATAGCCGATACCCCGTTTGTTAAAGATCACTCCCTTGTCCTGCAGGCTGCTGTAGGTCCGCATAACGGTATTCGGATTGACTTCCATCTGTACTGCCGTCTCCCTGATTGAGGGAATCCGCTCTCCATGTTTCCATACTCCCATCAGTATATTCTCCTCCATGTAGTCTGCTATCTGCAGATAAATTGATTTCTGATCCTTAAACTGCATCATATGCCTGTACCTCCCTGATCCTGAGGTAGCTTACTATCCAGCAGAACGGTGCAAGGAATACCCAGTAGAGCACCTTAGCTATGACTTCATACACCCGCAGCAGGGGAATATCATGAGGGGAGCTGACCGGAATCACATGATTGTTGATAATGATATCCTCTCCGATCGTCATCCCGGTGAAGTAGGTGTCGAATACCACCCGTCCAGTGAGAAAAGCTATCATGCCGATGACAAAACCGAGCAGGCCGAGTACCAGCACCGTCTTGATGAAAGCTGCTTTCCTGAAATAGGTGGAGCCCATCAGGAATATGGACTGCAGCACAATATAGTTGAGAACGGATCTCCAGACAACCGGGTTCAAAGGATTCAGTAGCATATAGTGGTTGTTGAAGACCAGGGTGTTGAAACCTTCAATCAGGAGTGCAGCAACGGAGATGAAGATCAGCAGTGCAACCGGATAGATGACAGAGGTGGTAAAAACCTTGACAGAAAGTTTCTCCAACGGGGATGCCGGCAGCATCAGCCAGTTGTGCTGGGTGCTCTTTCCGTACATCTCCTCGGTGAAGGCCATACTTGCAATAATGAACCCCCCAAGGAATAGAAAGCTGGTAAAGAACTGCAGGTAAAAGCCTTGCAGGTCACTGTATGAGGGGTTTCCCAGGATCATTGGAAGAATATTGGCCCACAGCATGACAAAGAAGAGGGCAGCTCCATATATGGACATGGCTTTACGGCTCTCTACAAGATCCTTTTTCAGCAAATAGAGCAATTTCATAAGGCGGCCTCCTTGCTCATCAGCCTTGAAAAGGCTTCGGGTTTATTGATAACGGCATTGAAAAGGGTTTCCAGATCAATGTTTGTCTCATGATCACTGCTATTGCGGGCTGTCAGAACTGACCACCCTCCGGGAACCTTCTCCTTGTAGAGACAGGACCCTGTATCAGGTTCTGTTGCAGTGACACGCTGAACAACTGTCCGGGAAACATCGTCGAGCAGGTTGTTGAAGATGACGTGTCCTTCATGCAGGATGATGATGGGGTCAATGAGATTTTCCATGTCCCGAACCTGATGTGTCGAGATGATGAAGGTCCGCTCATCGGTCATTGCCGAGGCGACGGTTCGTCTGAACTGGCTCTTGGAGGGGATGTCCAGGCCGTTAGTCGGTTCATCGAGGATTAGCAGCGAGGTGTTTGACGCCAATCCGAAGGAGAGGAGAAACTTCTTTTTCTGCCCATAGGATAGTTGGTTCAATTTTTTGTTGAATACCAGATCAAATGCAGCAGTGTACTCCTTGAAGGCCTTCTCATCAAATTTCGGGTAGAATGGGGCGAGCAGGTTCAGATACTGCTTCACTCCGATGCTCGGCAGGTAGAACTCTTCGGGCAGATAGAAGATCTCTTCCAGCAGTTTGGTATCTCGTCGCTGGGGATCATGTCCCAGTACATCTGCTATACCGCTTTTGCAGTACAGTTGCCCCGAAATCAGTTTTAGCAGGGTGGTCTTCCCCGCACCGTTCATTCCCAGCAACCCATAAATGTTCCCGCCGGGAATATCTATGGACAACTCGCTGAAGAGCTGCTGTTTGCTGTAATGAAATGAAACATTGTTGAATGTAATCATTGTTCACTCCTTACTGTTTTTATGATTTAGTGTACTATTCAACTAATACACTAATAATGTAAAACAAGATCATTGGCTTGTCAAGGGGTTTTATTAAAAAATGCAATTACTTTTTTACCATGAAAAAAGCCTGCATCTCTGCAGGCTCATACACGGTTCAGGCTAGACCAGGTTAAAGGAGCTCTCTGATCTGTTCCTTGGCTGAGTCGACGGCCTGGCTGTAGTTGTCTTCAAGATGCTTGTAATTGGCCTCCAGCAGCTTGATGAACTCGGGATCCTGTTCCGGCTGGATTCGTATCGGTCTGCCGAGCTGCTGTGACATCTGCTCCTCTTTCTGCTTCAGGGCAGGTGCATACTGCTGCTTGGCCATTTCCAGCAGTTGATCCCTTGCCTGCAGGTACTGCTGGAAAATCTGATCCAGATGCGAGAAGAGCTGGTCAACCATCGGATCCTTTCCGGCCAGGAATACCACAGCCTGCTTGATTCGCCCTAGCTGCTGTACGTAGAGATCATCCTGGGGAAGAGATATATTTGCAAGCAGCGTCTCAATCATCTGTTTGCGGATGATAGGGGTATCTTCTTCGGAAACAGCGGCATAATCAGAAGAGAGTGACTCAATGGTTGCGTCATGCTCAAAGAGATAGGAGCCCATCAGTCGTTTGCCGCGCTTCTCCAGCTCACTGATACGGATCTTTTCCGGATCAGCAGCAACATCCTCGGTTCTTTCCAACGCAATTTCAAGAGCGGAACGTATCCGTGCCATAACAATCTTCCTTACTGGTTTTCTTATATGCTGAGAGCTGCACTATGTCAGTCAATTAGAAGATAGTGGAGATTCCCTGATAATTCAAGCAGAAAATGCGTATCCTTTCGCAGTTGGAGGTTGCTTGCTCCTTGCGGTAAAACTCCGTACAATGTAGCCATGCAGATAACCGGTACCAAACAGATTAATTATTCAGATCAGTACTGCAGGGAAATTGACTCTACAGTAATCGATATCAGGAAGGGATCAGACAGCTGGCAGATTGTGCTTGACCGGACAATATTCTATCCCGAGGGGGGCGGTCAGCCTGGGGATCGCGGGCAAATCGGGGGCTGTGAAGTTATGGATACCAGGAAACGTGACGGTGAAATCCAGCACATCCTGCAGGCTGCCCCGCACTGTAACATTGGTGATACTGTCTGCTGCAAGCTGGACTGGAACCATCGTTACGACTATATGCAGCAGCATACCGGACAGCATATATTATCAGGGGTCATGTATACGGCCCTCGGAATTCAGACAGTTTCGGTCCATCAGGGTGAGTCATACCTGACTATAGAGACCGATCGGGAAGAGATAACTGCAGCTGAGATTAGGGAGATCGAAGAGAGAGCAAATCATGTCATCAATCTCAACATACCGGTGACAACAGAGAGAGTTCCCGAGGAAGAAGCTGCTGCCCTGGAACTGCGCCGCGACCTGAAAGTGAGCGGAACTATTCGCCTTGTGACGATCGGTTCGCATGACCGGGTTGCCTGTGGGGGAATGCACACTGCAACGAGCAGTGAGGTAAGACTAGTCCTGTGGATCGGCAGCGAGAAGATTCGAGGGCATGTCAGGTTGTACTGGAAGGTCGGGGATCGTGCCTTTGCCGATTTCCGGCTCAAGACTCAGGTTACTGCAAAGCTTACCGATATCTTCTCGGCACCACTCGATGAGCTGGTACTGCAGGCTGAAAAGCGGACCGACCAGTTGCGTACTGCCCGTTCAAGGGTAACAGAACTGGAGAACTCACTTGCGGCACTGATGATGCAGCAGGCTGTAGAACAGGAGCCGGCTGAAGGGCTTGCAGTCATAACGGGAGAGTATTCAACGGAGTATCCCGGAATCCTGAAACTGCTGGTCAGGAATATTCCGCAAGAGAGAGCGGTAATCTTCTGCGGTGTTCAGGCCCAGGAGGACAGTCAGACCCTTCTCTGGGCAATGGCTGCCAGTGAGGCAGTCGGGGACCGGTTGGACTTCAACCTGCTCAGGAGAGAACTGCTGCCTCTCATAAATGGGAAAGGCGGGGGAAAACCGCCGGTCTGGCAGGGAAGGGGTGAACAGACAGGCGAAGTACGGACCTTTCTTGATCGTTTCAGGGCGATCATGTCGGATGCTGACTGATATACAGGGGAATGCAATGAGTGAGCAGCACTCAATAATGACATCTCAGGCGATCATGGATTCGCTGCAGGCACTGCAGGATAGAGAGAAGGCTGCACAGCTGCAGCGGTTTTTCAAGACCGGTCCCGGCGATTACGGTGAAGGGGATATCTTTCTCGGGGTTACGATGCCGCATCTGCATGGAATCGCCAGGAAGGCTGCTCGGAGCATAACCCTGGAAGAGCTTTCACAGGTGGTATCCAGTGAGGTTCATGAAGCCCGTATGACTGGACTGCTGACGCTGGTCCACACAGTGGGGAGCAAGAGGGGAAGGTTTTCGCTGGAGCAGTGTGTTGCCTTTTATCTGCAGCATATCGATCAGGTAAACAACTGGGATCTGGTTGATGTCACCTGCCCCAAGATTCTCGGGCCCTGGTTCCTGACCCGTGATAAGGGTCAGTTGTTTGCTTTTGCCCGTAGTGACAATCTCTGGCATCAGCGGATTGCCATCATTACAACCCACTATTTTATCAGGGAAGGTAGCTATGAGACCACTTTACAGCTGGCTGATATACTCATTAACCATCCTCACGATCTCATTCACAAGGCGGTTGGATGGATGCTCCGGGAGATCGGTAACCGTACTCCGCTGCTTGAACGGGAGTATCTGCGCACACGCTACATGCGCATGCCGAGGACCATGCTGCGGTATGCTATCGAGAAATTTCCGGAACATGAACGGCAGGCCTATCTGCGGGGAAGCGTATGAGTGACCTGAAGTTTTCTGCTGCAGAGCGCGATATCCTTGAATGGAGAAGTCTTCTGCGAAAATCCCTGCTGGCTATACTGGCAATATTCTGCATCTATGTAGTTGCAGCACTGCTGTTCCGCAGGGAACTGCAGTCTGCCGGTATCTGGCTCGGAGAACATTTCGGGTACTTAGGAGCGGCAGTATTCACCTTTCTTGTTGATGCTGTCATCGTGCCGACAACGGCTGATATCATCTTTCCCTTCGCACTTGCATGGGACCCGCTGCCGTTGCTCACTGCCATGTCACTGGCTTCAATGCTCGGTGGTTTCACCGGATACTGGCTTGCCCGAAGCTTCAACCACTTTTCCTATGTCCAGAGAGTCACAGGGTCGTATCGTAAGCGGGGAGTACACATGATCAACCGTTATGGGGCCTGGGCTATCGTAATTGCCGGTCTCACACCGGTTCCCTTTTCCACGATCTGCTGGATCGCAGGATTGCTCAAAGTGCCTGCCGGTAGAGTGTTTCTGGCAACCGCCTCAAGGATTCCCCGTATGGTGCTCTACTATCTCATCGTCAAGGGAGGTGTCAATCTCCTTGACCTCTTCTGAGTCTACTCGATCTCTCGCAAAGCCTGGGACAGCTCAATATATCCCTGCTTATAGGCTGAATCAGCCGGCGTATCGCCACCGAGATTCTGAATACCGGCAGGAATTCCGATTGAAAGCAGATAGTTCACCGCATCGGTGTTGCCGTGTGCGGCGGCTATATGAAGCGGTGTGTTACCCAATTCGTCCGTGATATCACGGGTTTCAGGTGAGATTATCCAGCTCAGTGTATCCACGCTCATCGAGAATGCCAGCGACAACGGTGATTCACCATCTCCGTTCTTGGCAAAAATATCGGCCCCCGCTTCTGCAAGAACCTGTACGGCATTCTTGTTACGGGCCAGGAATGCTGTATGCAGCGGGGTATTGATGATGTTGTTCCTGCTGTTTATATCAGCCCCCTTCTTGATGAGAATTGTCAGGATCTCTTCGGAAACATTCTGCTGTATGGCAACATGCAGTGGGGTATTCCCCCGGTTATTCCGGGCAGCTATGGAGCGCCCAGAGAAAAACCAGCTGACAACCTTTTCTCCTGCCGAGAAGGCCAGCGTAACCGGAGTGTCATTGTAGCTGTTTTCGGCGAAGATGTCGGCCCCCTTATCGATCAGCAGCAAACTTGTCTCACGGTTGTGATTCTTGACAGTTTCGTGCAGCGGGGTGTTGCCACGATTGTCACGGGCATTGAAATCAGCCCCTTCGGCGATGAGAAGTTCGGATATGTCACCATAGTTACGGCGGGAAGCGAGAATCAGCGGGGTCATACCCATATTGTCCCTAGCCTCCAGGGAAGCCTGGAATTCGAGCAGCATGTTCACACTCTCCCAGTCACGCTGCAGAACAGCGGTATGGACAGGAGTGTTTCCGCTCAAGTTTCTGAGGTGAACGTTTGCACCCCTGAGCAGCAGGTATTTCTCTGCCTGTACAGCCTGCGATGTTATAGCTGTGTGCAGAGGAGTGTTTCCGTATGCATCACGGGCATCCAGGAGTGCTCCGCTGTTACTGAGAACCTGACAGGCCCTGATGCTGTTGTTCTTTACGGCATAATGCAGGGAGGTAAAGCCTTCAAAGTTCTGAACGTTTACTGCCGCCCCCATCGTGAGAAGCGCTTCAATTATGTCGGGAAAATCCCACTGTGCAGCCAGATGCAGCGGCGTATTACCCTGTATGTCGGTATGGTGCAGGTTGTTCACGGTTACAACCCGGGAGGTAAATTCCAGCCCCTTGTCGAAAGCAAGTATCATGGGAGCCCTGCCCCGGTTGTTGGCAAGAAACGGATCGGCTCCCTGGATGACAAGCTGTTCGGCCGCTTCAATGTAATCACTTTCTATCGCCTTGTGCAGCGGGGTATCTCCCAGATAGTTTTTCAGATCAAGATCGGCACCCGATCGGATGATGTAGTCGATAACATCAAGTTCAGCTCCGTTGATCAGGGCTATGTGGAGAGGACTGTTACCCCTCGAATCACTGGTCCAGTTCATATCTTGGGAAAAGAACCAGCTGAACGTATCAAGACCCTTCATGATAGCCCGTATCATCGGTGATACTTCGCTGTAGTTACTGGCATAGATATCGGCACGGTAGGAGAGCAGTTGCAGGGCCGCCGATCGGTTTCCCCTTGCCAGAGCCAGCATCAGAGGGGTGTTTCCGGCAGTGTCCCGGCTGTCGGGATTAGCTCCCCTTTCAAGCAGCAGCTCAACAAACTCCTCAGGGATGGCAGGGGCACAGGCAAGATGCAGGGGGGAGAAGCCCTCCTCATTCCTGCTGTCTATGGCGGCATGGTTGTCGAGAAGAAAGGTGATGATAACTCTGCTCCCGCTGGAAGTAATTGCCAAATGCAACGGTGTTTTTGCCGCACCGTTGCGGGCGTTGATATCTACCCCATACCCGACAAGGAGCCTGATGATTCCGAGGTTACCGTATGCAACAGCAATATGCACCGGAGTATTGTTCTGCTCATCACGAGCTTCTAGATATGCGCCACGTTGTATGAACATTTCCAAAAGGGCAGGATGGTTGTACCGGGCTGCATAATGGAGTACGGTGGAACCATTCTCAAAGCGGGAATCAACTCCTGTATTCGATATTGCCTGATAGGCATAGAAGAACTCTTTATTATCAGGAATGTCAGAATAGTTGCGGATCAACTCTTCACTGATCCGAACATGTGCTGAGCTGTCGATAAATTGCAGAGCTGCATCAAGTGGCAACACACCAGCATCGTTACGTGCATTGACATCGGCCCCATTATCAAGAAGCTGACGGATAATTGCCAAATCCCCGGTATCGACGGCATAATGGAGAGGGGTATTTCCCTCAGCATCCGCACTATTGACGAACTCCTCTCCAAGCAGTTCGTCCACAGCATCTGCTCCGGATACCAGGGCTCTGTCTATCGCTCTCTCGCCATCCGGGGAGGGAGCGTACAGAAGAGTTCCCCTGTCGGAAAGCATTGCTGCCAGAGAGAAAGAGTTGTCCATTGCTGCATGAATGGGAAGGTAGCCAGATGCTGTCGGGAGGGTGGGAGATGCCCCGTGCTTCATCAGCAGTTGTACCATAAGGTCGTTTCCAGTCAGTGCAGCGGCAAACAGAGGGGTGTTCCCCTGCTCATCGAATGCTGTCAGGTCAACCCCTTCAAGAATCAACCTTTCAGCCTCGTTCAACTGCCCATCCGAAATTGCTTCGAAGATATTAGTGTAGATCTTTGGAGGTTGGGGAGCTGGGGCCACAGGTTCAGGTTCTACCGGCGGTTTGTACACATCCAGAACCGTTTTGGGAATATACATGAAGGGTTTACTGAGAGGCAGCTTGGGATATTTGTAATTCAGAGACCTGGCTGAAGACACAATTGGGTGTTCTGGTTCAATAATCATGACATTCTCATCGCTAACAAACTCAGGTGCTGGCTCAACAGCAATAGCCTTTTCGGCAGCAACTGGTTCCTCCGTGGGAATTTCAGGTTCCTCTGTTACAGGAAGCTCCTCTGGAGGAATACTCTCGGGTTGCGCAGCAACCACCTCTTCGGAAGGAACTTCAGGTTCCCCTATTACAGGAA
>CAZSBC010000075.1:0-15179 GCA_964605195.1 uncultured Spirochaetales bacterium
GCTGTATGATGAAATGTCGCTGGGTGCATTAGCTGCAATCAAGAACCGCAATCTTGATAAGGAGATAATTGTTGTCGGTTATGACAATACCCCGGATGCCAATGCCGAGATAAAGAAGGGCAATATGCATGCAACTGTTGATACCGGACCGAAGCAGAGAGGCTATGAGATGATCATGGCAGTGTACGATTATGTCGTGAACGGCAACATGGTTGATAAGGTGGTGAACATCACCCCGACAGTATGGTCATTCGAGAATATTGATGAATACGACATGAATGACTATATCTTCGTGGATTAGTACTGAGTGAAGTGGAAGTGAATGAATTATTGATGGGCTGCCCAGGCGGGCAGTCCATTTTTGGAGGAGATTATATTGACGGTATTATCCAACGGGCAGAAGCGACTGCCGGTCCTTGAAGCGCTGCACATTACCAAGCAGTATACCGGCGTTACGGCTCTGGATGATGTGAGCCTGAGCCTCTTTCCAGGAGAAATCCTGATCATAGTGGGGGAGAACGGTGCCGGGAAGTCAACGCTGATGAAAATTCTTGCCGGGGCTCAGCAGTATGATTCCGGGAAGATAGTTCTCGACAGAGAAGAGGTCACCTTTTCAAGCCCTGCCGCAGCCCAGGAAAAGGGTATCAAGATAGTCTATCAGGAGCAGGCGCTGGTTCCCGACTTGAATGCCATGGAGAATATTTTCCTGGGCAGCGAAGAGACCAGCTTCCTGCATAGATCAATCTTCGGGATACGGGATGCTAGGAAGATGAGGACCCGGGCAGAGCGGATTATCAGGGATACGTTCGAGATGGATATCGATCTGGATAAGCCGGTATCAAGCCTTCCTATGGTGCAGAAGCAGATAGTGGAGATTATCAGGGCGATCATCGAGGAGACTAAGGTATTGATTCTCGATGAACCCACATCGGCACTTGAGGATCACGAACGGTTTCTGCTCTTCCAGTTCCTGCGCAAGCTCAAGAAGACCGGGGTTGGGATAATCTACTGCTCCCACTATATCGAAGAGTGCATTGATATCGGCGACCGGATCATAGCGCTGCGTGACGGCAGGTATGTGGGGGAGAAGCACAAGGGTGAGTCAACAGTAGACAATATTGTGGAGCTGATGATCGGCAAGAAAATTTCCGAGCAGTTCCCGAAACAGTCTGTTCCGATACGTGATGACTTCATCTTTACCGCGGATAATATAAGCCGTAATAACGCCTTCAGCAACATTGAGCTGCAGATACGGTCCGGTGAGATCATCGGCATAGGGGGGCTTGCCGGCTGCGGCAAGGTCTCCCTGGCAAGGACGATGTTCGGGCTCCTGCGGCCGGATTCGGGTGCCCTGAGCATTGAGCGTGCAGGCTGGGACAAGGTCTCGTTCAGTAACGGGTATTCAGTACGTGAGGCGATACGGAACGGCATAGCCTTCATCCCGGCAGACCGTAAAAGCGAGGGGCTGTTTCTGGACCAGCGGGTGAGTTACAACATCACGATAGCCAATCTGGAAGAGGTCATGCACCCCTGGATACGTACAGATCGGGAGAGGTCGGTAGCAGGGCGGTATGTTGATTCCCTGAAGATAAAGACTACAGGTTTGCAGGCCCTCTGCAGGAATCTCAGTGGTGGGAACCAGCAGAAGGTAATGATCTCAAGATGGTTCTTCAGCAATCCACGACTCCTGATATTCGAAGAGCCGACTAGAGGCATAGATGTCAACGCTAAGGTTGATGTCTACAGGCTCATCAACCAGTTCCTCTCTGAGGGGGGCGCGGTGCTAATCATCTCATCGGAGATCCCGGAGTTGGAAGGCATGTGTGACAGGGTATATGTGATGCATAACGGGAAGGTTACAGCAGAGCTTGCGGGCACGGAACTTCGGAAGGAAAACATCGCATACTATTCAGTGACAGCTGAGAAAAGGAGCAACTCATGAAAGAGGGCGTATTGAACGTGAAAAGACTTGTAGGCGCCTGGTTTGATAAGGTTGGCGGGATATTTATCGCATTCATTATCCTCTGTGTCGTCCTTACCTTCGCATCCCCCTATTTCCTGACTTTTGAGAATATCCTTATTGTGCTGCGGCAGTCGCTCTTTGTCATGATCATTGCCTTTTCCATGACCTTTATCATCGCAATGGGCGGTATCGACTTGTCGGTAGGTGCCATAGTCGCAATAGTCGGGGTATGGGTTGCCATGATGATTATGCAGGGGCTCCATATCATAGCCGTGCTCGTTCTCGGGTTAGCCGGCGGTGCAGCTCTCGGTGCCCTGAACGGCTTGATGATTGCCGGGATTGGCATGCCGCCGTTCATTGCCACACTGGGGATGCTGAGCGTTCTCAGGGGAATGGTGATGGTACTGACCCGGGGCGTCCCGATTTATGGACTGCCCGGCAGGTTCTTCAGGTACCTATGCCAGGGATATGTGGGTGCGATCCCTTTCCCGATATTCATTGCCGCGGCACTGTTCCTCTTCAGCCTCTTCCTGCTGAGGAAGACGAAATTCGGAAGATATATCATAGCAACCGGTTCCAATGAGGAGGCGGCTGAGCTGGTGGGGATCAATACGAAAAAAGTCAAGGTCATTGCCTATACGCTCTCGGGTATATTCTCTGCAGTCAGTGCCATACTGCTGACCTCCCGCAGTGAAGCGGCCCTACCAGAAGCAGGGGTGAGTTTCGAACTTGATGTCATTGCCGCGGTAGTTATCGGAGGGACCAGCCTTTCGGGGGGGAAGGCGAACCTCTGGGGGACTGTCATCGGAGCGCTGGTAATGGCTATTGTCAGAAACGGCCTGAACCTCCTCAGCATAAATGTATTCTGGCATCAGGTAGTGATCGGGGTGATTATCCTGATTGCCGTCGCGGTTGATACTGTCGGCAAGAGAACTCCATAGGGCTACTCGCCCTCAGCACAGGGAGCTGGCCGGGAAACGGCTCAGATTCCCTGTGAAAAATATCGGATAAAATAAAAAATTGCTCGGATATCATTACACATTCCGGCAGTTTATCATTATCGGTAATTAACCAACAGGAGGAAATGTATGAAGAAAGTTCTGCTAACTGTGCTTATTGTGCTGGTAGCCCTCGGGGGTCTGTTTGCCAACGGCTCTGGTGAAGATGAGAGTGGTGATGCCGGAAAGGATCGATATGTCATCGGCATATCCCCGCTCACGACCCAGCATGAGTACTATATCGGGTATCTCGAGGGAATCCGCAAAGCGGCCAAGGACCTGGATGTGGAGGCGCTCATTGTTGATTCCCAGTGGGATATTACAAAACAGACGGCTGATATCGAGGATTTTATCGCGAAGGGCGTCGATGCAATAATCTGTTCGCCTGTCGACCCGAAGGGGATCAAGCCTGCACTTCTCAGGGCTGAGGAAGCAGGTATCCCAGTCATCGTGGAGATGACGAAGGTTGAGGGAGTATTCCCACTTGTGGGTACCGACCAGTTCGAGGGTGCGAAGCTTGCAGGCATTTATGCCGGTGAGTGGATGAATGAGCACTACGGTGGGGAGGCAGAGGTTGCCATCCTTGATTTCCCATACTTCCAGAATGTCATTGACCGGGTCAACGGCTTCAAGGAGGGGCTTCTGGAGACAGCCCCCAATGCCAATATCGTTGCAGTGATCGATGCCCAGGCCAAGATGGAGACTGCGATGAAGACGATGGAAGATATCCTCCAGTCGCATCCGGATGTGAAGGTTGTTTTCGGGATAAACGACGACTCTGCCAAGGGTGCCAACATGGCATTCCAGGCTACCAACCTCAATCCGGAAGATATCTGTGTCATGGGCTTTGATGCCGACAGGGGCTGCAGGAAGCTTATCAACGGCAATGAGTTTGTCAAGGGAAGCGTGGCCGCCGATACCGATATCATTGGAAGGGTCTGTATCGAAACCGCAATCAGGAAGATTGAGGGGGAATGGGTACGCGTAGACGCAGCCAAGTACCTGGTAAGTAAAGAGAATATCGATCGGTATTATTCGGAATAGTCAAATACAGCGGAGAAGAAATTCTCCGCTGTTCAATTCAGATTCGGGGTTTCATACTGCATGCACTCAATTCTACGTGTTGAAAACATAACAAAATCGTATCCTGGCGTACTTGCCCTTGATGACGTTTCCATGGAGGTAGAAAAGGGAGAAGTCCGGGCATTGTGTGGGGAGAACGGGGCGGGCAAGTCCACCCTGATGAAGATCCTTTCCGGTGCGATCCAGAAGACATCCGGTGAGATCTATCTTGAGGGACAGTCAGTTTCTATCGGGCACCCGCATGATGCAAAGGTCCTGGGGATCAGTACCATATATCAGGAGCTGGTGCTCAATCCGAACCTCAGTATTGCAGAGAATATGTATCTCGGGAAGGCTCCCAAGAAGGCTTCCGGCCTGATTGACTGGTCCCTGATGTACAGGGAAGCTGCGGAGATCTGCGGGAGAATCAAGTTCCATGTCGATGTCAGGATACCTGTGAAGGCGCTGAGCGTCGCTGAGATGCAGATGGTTGAGATAGCCAAGGCATTGACCGGAGATTCCAAGATCATCATCATGGATGAGCCTACTGCAGCGCTGACTAATGAGGAGATCGATTCGCTCTTCTCATGTGTCAGGGACCTGAAGCATCACGGCGTGACAATTATCTACATCTCCCACAGGCTCGAAGAAATTTTCACGATAGCCGACCGGGTCACCGTGCTGCGTGACGGAAAACTGATCGGTACCAGAGAGATTGCAGAGATCGACAAGGACCTGCTCATTGAGATGATGGTGGGACGGGAGCTGAACGAGAGTCACCATATCGAGAAACAGCGTGGTGATGTCCTGCTTGATGTACGGAATATATGCCGGGCCGGCACTGTCAATAATGTCTCCTTCAAGGTCTATTCCGGTGAAGTTCTTGGCATAGCCGGGCTTGTCGGTTCGGGAAGGACTGAGCTGGTCCGGGCAATCTTCAATGCTGACAGGCCCGATTCCGGTGATATCTACCTCAATGGCGAAAAATTACGGATCAGGAGCATCCTGGATGCAATCAATGCCGGGATAAGCCTTGTGCCCGAGGATAGAAAGCAGCAGGGGCTGGTCCTTGGCATGGGGGTCCATAAGAATACTACCCTTGTCAACCTGAAGCAGGTGATCAGGAACTTCTTCATCAACAGGCGGGAAGAGGCCGGCGTAACCTCCTCGTACATACAGCGCCTGAAGATAAAGACCCCTTCGATTCACCAGAAGGTGGTAAACCTCAGCGGTGGAAACCAACAGAAAGTGGTTCTGGCGAAGTGGCTGTTCAGTGATCCCAAGGTAATCATGTTCGACGAACCAACCCGCGGCATTGATGTCGGTGCGAAAGCGGAGATTTATGAGCTGATAAACAGCATGGTGGGCGAGGGAATAGGGATAGTGATTATTTCATCGGAACTGCCTGAGATTCTCGGCATCTGCGATCGTGTGCTAGTCATGCATAACGGCAGCATCGCCGGTGAACTTGACAGGTCCCAGGCAACGCAGGAGAAGATCCTGCGCTATGCAGCCGGGCTTGAGACAGAACAGGGAGACATCGCCACAGCACTAGCAGGAGAGAGACTATATGAGCACGAATGATCTGACAATTGGGAAAAAACAGGCCACTCTCGGGGTGAGAAAGCTGTCGATAAATGACTATGCAACTGTGATAGTATTTCTCGTCATCATCATCATCCTATCTATCGCCACCGATGACTTCCTTACTGCAAGGAATCTCTCAAATGTCGGCAGGCAGGTAACCATGAATGCTATAGTTGCAGCCGGTATGACCGTTGTCCTGCTGACCGGCGGGATTGACCTCTCCGTGGGATCGATTGTAGCGCTAGTGGGTGTGGTTACG
This sequence comes from uncultured Spirochaetales bacterium, assembly GCA_964605195.1. GTDB lineage: Bacteria > Spirochaetota > Spirochaetia > JABMQR01 > JABMQR01 > CAZSBC01. The sequence goes on from CAZSBC010000075.1 coordinate 5,870, forward strand.
GCGATGTTCCTTGTGGATGGGACACCGGTATGGCTCTCGATACTCATCGGCCTTGCTCTCGGAGGCTTCGTAGGCCTCATTAACGGACTCATCATCACGCGGCTGAAAATCCCCTACTTCATCGTCACCCTGGCAATGATGACCATCGTGCGGGGGGTGGGGTTCCTGCTGACCGGTGGGCTTCCGGTGGCCTATTTCCCTGAGAGCTTCCAGATGATTGGGAAGGGTTCGGTCGGCCCCTTCTCGGTCTCGGTGATTATTGTGGCGATTGTCTTCTTCCTGCTGCATGTCGTGCTTGGTCATACCAGCCTGGGAAGGTATATCTATGCAATCGGCGGGAATGAGGAGGCTGTCCGGTTATCCGGTATCAATGTAGGCATGTACAAGACGATTGTCTATGTGATATGCGGCGTAACGGCTGCAATGAGCGGTATCATCCTTGCTTCCAGGCTGGATTCCGGCCAGCCTACCGCAGGCCAGGGGTATGAGCTCGATGCAATCGCGGCCGTGGTGATCGGCGGTACCAAGCTCTCAGGGGGTGAGGGGAAAATCTTCCAGACCCTGGTCGGGGCTTTGATAATCGGGGTGCTGAGCAACGGACTCAACCTCCTGAACGTTTCGTCATACTGGCAGTTCATCCTGAAGGGGCTAGTCATACTTATCGCCGTCTTTGTTTCAAGTCAGAATTTTGACAGGAAACGGTTGAAGTGAGTACGGATGATAACCGGGGAGAGGTGAGCAGGCATGTCTGATTTTTTTGCAGAAGAGCTTACACGGGTTGAGTTGGCTGAGTATGTCGGTGATTTTTACCAGATTGCCGGGGCAAGAGAATTCACCTTCAGGAACGGAAGGGCTGACGGGGTGAAAGCTGTTACGGTAAAGACCGGAACTGGCTTTGAATGTACCGTGCTCCCGGATCGGGGAATGGATATAGCAGGGGCCTTCTTCAGGGGGAAGCCGGTCGGGTGGCTCTCCAAGAATTCAATAGCGGCACCATACTATTTTGAGAATGGCGGCCTTGGGTTTCTGCGAACATTTCCCGGTGGGCTGCTGACGACATGCGGCTTGACACAGGTCGGTGATCCCGGCGTTGACGGGGATGAGGTCCTTGGGATCCATGGACGGGTCTCGCACTTACCCGCGGAGCGCAGCCATATTGAGGAGAGCTGGGAGGGTGACGAGCTGGTCATCAGGGTGAAAGGGAGTGTTCGGGAGAGCTGTCTCTATGCCGAAAACCTGGTGCTGAAGCGTGAGATAGTCTGCAGGATGGGAGAATCAAAGCTGACCGTGCGGGATGAGGTAGAGAACCAGGGATACAACAGCACTCCCTTCATGCTGATGTATCATATAAACCTTGGCTTCCCAGTGGTAAGCCCCTCCTCAAGACTCTACACAACGGCAGAGAGCGTGGAGCGATGGAATGAAGCTGCCAAATGCGGTGATGGCAGGTATATGCTGTTCGAGCGGCCGACTGACAATTACGAGTGGCAGGCGTTCCTGCACCACATGCCGCAGGGTGCAAAGCAGCCGGCGGTAGTAGCTGTCGTAAACCATGATCTGCAGTTTGGGGCCTACGTATCATATGACAGTTGCGAGATGCCCTCATTCAATGAATGGAAGATGATGGGAAAACAGGACTATGTGGTTGGACTTGAGCCCGGAATCAATATCCCGGAAGGACGTCTTGCGGCAAAGGAGCAGAACAGGCTGCGCTTCCTGGAGGCAGGGGAATCTTACACGAACCATTTTGAGATTGGGGTGGTCAACGGCAGCAACGACATTGACAGGCTGCTCAGCAGCATACGTTCTTTGCTGACAGAGAAATAGGAGAGGGTGTTATGGCTTATGGGTACAATGGGAAAATCATACGGGTTAATCTGACTGACGGGACTATCCGCATAGAGGAGCCGGGGGAGAAGTTCTTCAGGAAGTATCTGGGGGGCAGGGGGATTGTCTCCTATTATCTGCTCAACGAAGTTCCGAAGCACGCAGACCCCCTTGGGGTTGATAACAAACTCATTTTTTCAGCAAGTATCACCACAGGAGTTCCCGTCCCGGGGTTTGGGCGCCATTCGATTGGTGCAAAGTCCCCGTTGACGGGGTTTTACGGCGAGTCGGAATCAGGCGGGTTCTGGGGAGCTGAGCTGAAGTTTGCCGGGTATGAATCAATCATTGTCGAGGGGAGATCCGAACATCCAGTATACCTCAGTATCAGGAACGAGAGCATAGAGATCAGGGATGCTAGGCCCCTGTGGGGAAAAGAGACTGGGGAGACGTATGATCTGATACAGGAGGAGCTTGCTGAGCCGAGATTGAGAACCCTCATAATCGGGCCGGCCGGAGAGAACCTGGTCAGGGTAGCCGGTGTTGCCCACGACTTGAGCCATTATCACGGCAGGACGGGGATGGGGGCTGTTATGGGGTCGAAGAACCTCAAGGCGGTTGTGGTCAGGGGGACGAACAAGCTTGAGTTTGCCGATCCCGACAAACTCAAGGCAATAGCGAAATTCTTTGTGAAGAATTTCAGGGATAATGCCGACAATCATGGGCAGCATAATCATGGTACCAGCGATTACTACTTCGGTGCTCAGGCAGCTGGAAGCCTGCCTACAAAGAATTTTACCACGGGGCAGTTCGATGAGCTGAACTACACGGCCGAGGAGCTGCATGCAAAACTCAAAGTAAGATCTGACGGCTGCTATGCATGCCCGCTGCGTTGCAAGCAGCATTTCCAGGCTGAGGAGCCCTATCCAATCGACCAGCGGTATGGGGGCCCTGAGTTTGAGACGCTTGCCGCTTTCGGATCCCTCTGCGGCGTTGCCGACATGTTTGCCGGGCCGAAGGCCCACGAGTTATGCAACCGGCTTGGGCTCGACACAGTATCGACCGGGGGCATCATCGCCTTTGCTATGGAGTGCGTGGAGAATGGCCTGATAGGTAGAGAAGAGCTGGGAGACCTTGATCTGCGCTACGGCAATGCGACGGCAATGCTGAAGATGATTGAGATGATAGCCTACCGTGAGGGCTTTGGCGACACCCTGGCAGAAGGGAGCAAAATAGCAGCAGAGAGGATCGGCAAGGGTGCCGAGGAGTTTGCCATGCATGTGAAGGGGCAGGAGTTTGCCATGGCCGAACCGCGAGCCAAGTTCGGCGTGGGCCTCGGGTATGCTGTCTCCCCTACCGGTGCAGACCATCTCCAACATGAGCATGACGGGGCTTTCGATTCAGCGCTGACCGGCTACAGCCACAGCATTGATGACCCGAACTCTTTCCTGAAGGCGCTCTACCCGATGGGAATCCTTGATCCGGTCCCCAGTCTCAGCCTGGGAGGGGAGAAGGTGCAGCTGTTCACCTACCTGCAGCACTACTGGAGCCTGTTCGAGTGCCTGGATCTCTGCATATTCACCTTTGAGCCGGTACGAACGCTCAAGGTCAACCATCTCGTTGATGTCGTCGCTGCCGTCACAGGATGGGATACCAGTCTCTTCGAGCTGATGAAGGTCGGCGAGCGGGCAACGACAATGACTAGGGCCTTCAATGTGAAGCACGGACTAACCCGGAAAGACGACAAGCTCCCCGGAAGGCTGTTCAAGGCGATAGAGGGGGGACCGCTTGCCGGCTCAAAGCTGGACAGGGAGGAGTTTGAGAAGGCCCTGACTCTCTACTACCAGATGATGGGCTGGACAGAGGATGACGGCATACCGCTGGAGGGCAAGCTCTACGAGCTTGGCCTGGGCTGGCTTGCCAGGTAGTGGTGAGATAGATGCATGACCTTTCCGATGTGAAGCTGAAGTTTGTTGGCCATCTGGCTGTAAGGGCTGGAAGGGCCGAGCGGTGCATAAAGCTTGTGCGCAGGGATTCAGACTCAGGCAGAGAAACTGTGGAAGCGTTGAGAAAGAGTATTGAAGCGATAATCGGGAGTGATGTGCTCTATTCGGTCCTTATCAATGGGCGGAGCATCAATATGCTCCTGAACGAGGGCTATGCACTGGCTGATGGTGACGAGATAACGGTGGTCCCGGTCATTCTGGGCGGATGATGGTGAAGGATTGGAAATGTTCGGTAATGGATATGTTTCTGAAACAATGAAGAGAGAGGAAGCGATCTCCCTGGTGAGAAGCGCGCTGGAAGGGGGTGACTATTCCGGCAGGAGGATCCTCCTGATACTGCCCGATGCAACACGATCAGCCCCTGTCGGTTTGCTCTATAAGTGTATATACGATGAACTGTCAAATACAGCTGCCTGCATAGATGGGCTGATAGCGCTCGGCACGCACCAGCCGATGGAGTGGGACGCTATCCTGAAAAGGGTCGGTATCACCGATGAGGAGTACCGGCAGAGGTACTCTGCCCTGTCGAGATTCTACAATCATGCCTGGGATGATCCCGAGGCCCTGGTGGAAATTGGTACTATCGGGGCAGGGGAGATCAGCAGCATTACCAGGGGGTACATGCAGAGGCCGGTCACCGTCACGGTCAACAGGATGATCCTTGATTATGATGTCCTCTTTGTCCTGGGACCGGTATTCCCCCATGAAATCGTCGGCTTTTCCGGAGGGAACAAGTACTTCTTTCCCGGGATCTGCGGAGAGGATATCCTGAATACCTTTCACTGGCTTGGCGGGATGATAACGAACGCGAAGATCAACGGGACAAGGGATACTCCGGTCAGAGAGCTGATCAACAGATCTGCCGGCTTCATACCTGTTTCACGGCTCTACTTCCATATGGTGGTCAGGCACGGAAACCTGCACGGGCTATTTATCGGCGACGGTATAACCTCATGGGGTATGGCGGCAGATCTCTCAGCAGAAGTGAATGTAGAGTACACCGGCAGGAGCTATAAAACTGTAATCGGCCTGGCGCCTGAAAAGTATGATGAGCTGTGGACCGGTGCCAAGGTGGCCTATAAGGCCGAGACGATCGTGGAGGACGGTGGATCGCTGATTATCTATGCTCCGCATATCAGCGAGATCTCGTATACGCACGGACAGAGCATCAGGAAGGTTGGCTACCATGTCCGTGACTATTTCTCCACGAGGATGGATGCGTTTCATGATATTTCCGGGGGAGTGCTTTCCCATATTGTGGCGGTAAAGGGGAGCGGGAGTTTCGAGCATGGGATCGAGAAGCCGCGGATAGAGGTGTTCCTTGCCACATCGATTCCGGAAGCTGTCTGCCGCGCGGTCAACCTGGGGTATGTCGATTACCGCCTGCTGAACATTGATGAGCTGCGGGAGCAGGAAGATGTGCTGGTTATTGATGATGCAGGCGAGGTGCTGTTCAAGCGGCAGAACGAGCAGGAAGAGGCGGTAAAACAGAGCGTATGAAAGCATTGGTAAAGACAGCAAAGGGGCCCGGCAATATTGAGGTGCGTGATGTTCCCGAGCCAAAACTGACCGAGCCGGACTGGGTCCTGATCAAGGTGCAGGCGGCCGGGGTGTGCGGGACAGATCTGCATATCTGGCACGATCACTTTCCCTACTGGCCTCCGGTCATCCTCGGTCATGAGTTCTCAGGAGAGGTGGTTGCGATAGGGAATGATGTCACGAACGTAGCAGTCAGTGATAGAGTTGTCGCTGAGCCGCATGCAATGAGCTGCGGGTTGTGTGAGTACTGCCGTCGAGGCCTGGTCCAGATGTGCGCCAATAAGCGGTCGCCCGGCTGGGGAATAGACGGGGCATTTGCCGATTACCTCAAGCTGCCTGCCCAGCTGATTCACAGGATACCTGATGGGGTGAGCTATGAACTGGCTGCCCTTGCCGAGCCGCTTGCCATTGCAGTTCACCAGGTATCTGAAGTCGGGGTAATCAACATGCAGGACTTCGTGGTGGTGACCGGTTCAGGGCCCATGGGTATCCTTGCTTCATTCGTCGCTGCACGGCAGGGGGCCGGCAGGGTGCTCATGACGGGAATCAACAGCGGCGAGATAATCCGGTTTGATACTGCCCGGAAGCTGGGAGCGGACTATATCGTGAATGTGCAGAGGGAGGAGCTGCAGGTGCGTGTAGATGAGCTTACAGGCGGAAAGGGTGCTGATGTGCTGATAGAGACCAGCGGGGCACCGCCTGCAATAAACAGCGGAGTGAATGTGCTGAAGCGCAAAGGCCGGGTCTCGGCGATCGGGCTCTGTGCCGATGAGCATATCCAGTTCCCATGGAATGCGGCCATGCACAAGGTCCTTGACATCCGCTTTAACTTCAGTTCCAGCTACAGCTCCTGGGACAAAGCCCTTGGCCTGCTGCGTGATTACGGTGATGTGCTGGCGAACCTGATAACGCACCGGTTCCTGCTTGAGGAGTGGGAACGGACCTTCGTTGCTCTTGAGGAGGAGAAAGGCATCAAGGCGGTCTATCTCCCAAGTTGACTCACAAAAAATCATATCCTGTGACTCTCCCTGCAGCCTCTGGCTGGGCAGCTTCGATGCCTGCAGAGTGGCTGTGAGCTGTGCTGCTACTATGTAAGGGAACATAAGAATCAAGAAGAGCTAGAGCCCGATGTATCCCCAGACCACCTCCGCGTCACAGGTTTTCTTTTCATCTGATACACCCTATGTTCCCAAAAGCAGAAGAAAGCTATGATGACATTAATGCCTAACATTATTAATTAATTAGCATATTTGTTAGGCAAGTAATTGACATGCCTAACAATATGACAATATATTTGAGATTGTTAGGCATTTCAGGTATGGATAATATTTGTGGAAAACAATTCGATGTGAGATACCATGAGCATATTACAAGATGTGTTAGAGGAAGAGAATCAGCGGCTATTACGGGCTAAGGCTCATTATGAACGCTTACTGCAGGATCTGCCTAAAGGATCTCTGTCAATCAAGAAGCGTACATATGGAGAATATGCATATCTTGCCTATAGAGATGCAGATAAGCATGTTGTGTTCAAATATATCGGTAAAGCCGGTTCGGAAGCTGTGCAATTTGTCGAGGAACAGATCAAAAAGCGTAAGCAGCTGCAGGAACAGAAGAAAGAGGTTGAATTCCAGATTGTACAAGTCACAAGGAGTCTGAATGCCATCAAATGAGTCCTTATTCAATGATGTGTTGCATTCACTTGATACATAAGGTGTCTTACAGCATGTTGTGATAAATGGCAGCTGGGCGTTACCGATTATTGAGATGACGAAGTAGAGATCAATCAATTTGCATAGATCTGCCAGACGTAAAGCACTACTCTCCACTGTAGCCCCAGATCACCTCCGCGTCGCAGTCATCCTTCCACCGCCAGCTCCAGCCGGCGGTGGGGTTGCTCCTGCGGCAGTAGATGGTAGCTAAGTTGGTGCAGTCACTGAAGACCCTGAACTCCATGGTGGTCACCGCTTCCGGTATGATGATTGAGGTTAGGCTGGTGCATCCGTGGAAGTTGTTGGACCGGATGGCAGTGAGGGAGTCCGGCAGGGAGACGCTGCTGAGGCTGACGCAGCCAGAGAAGGTATTGATCCCGAGTTCCGTTATTCCCGCGGGGATCTCGATCTCCTCGAGGGCGCTGCAGCCGGAGAATACCTGGGCGCCCAGCTTGGTCAGGCCGGTGCCGAGGTCGGCAGCGGCCAGGCTGCTGCAGCCGGAGAAGGCGCTGGTCCATATCTCGGTGACGCTCTCCGGTACGGTAATCGAAGTGATGGCGGTACAGTTGAAGAAGGCTGAGTCACCGATGATCTTCAGGTTAGAGGGGAACTCTATGCCCTGCAGGGCGGTGCAGGAGTCGAATGCCAGCCAGCCGATCATCTCCAGGCTGTCCGGCAGCGTGACAGATTCCAGCAGCGAGCAATCCTGGAAGGCGTAGGGACCGATCTCGGTGACCCGTCGTCCCCCGAGGGTCTCGGGTATCACCAGGTGGGTATCGGTGCCGTAGTAGCGGTAGAGCACGGCATTGCCCTCCATGATGCGGTAAGCGAGGTCGCCGTACTGCCGGATCGGGGCCGTGAGCTCATCGATGAGACGGCAGCCTCCTGATGCTGCTGCCAGCAGCAGGATGAGACCGGCAAGCACACCGCTGACATGGTTACTTCTCCCGTTCATGGCACTCCTCCCTCATGCAGTAGCTGTGTTGCTGTTCCCGCTGTTGTGGTATGTGTATTGGGTGGATACTGAAGTACGTGCTCTCTATCCAGTATAGGACCTGCAGCTCCCTGAGAAAAGGGCAGGAGAACCAATTTCTTCAAGTATGCGAAGTGCCGGGTTTCTGCTGCCTGCAGGGGCCCGTTCCATGCTATCATGGGTAAGAGGTGTCCTGATGGGTAAACTGCACGGTCTGCAGAAGCATAACGTACGTTCTCTCCTCCCGCTGCTGCTCTTTCTGACGATCTTGCTGCTTGTACCTTCAAGGATCTCTGCCGCCGATGAGCTCTGGAAGCAGGCAATGGACCACTACCTGGAAGCCGAGGGCTGGGTACCCTTTGCCTACGGGGTTGAGCAGAAGCTGTACAACGGGGGCGGGGAGCTGCTGAACCATGCCCGCATGACGATGCGAATCGGTGTCGATGATACCGGAGAGCTGACCTATGCAATAGAGGACCAGCAGCAGCTGGTCGGCAAGCCGATGGATGGTCCTCCCTTCGGGGGAGGGGATGACGGGAGCAGTGGTGGTGAGCGCTTCGAGGCGGCCATGCTCAACCCCCTTGATGCAGCCGTGCAGGAGAACGTAACGGTTCGCCGGATCGGGTCGGAACAGTTGAAGGACGGTCGTACTATCGTCAAGTATGCCTTCACCCTGGAAGCAGGCCGTTCATCGAAGGCCGAGGGAATTGTCTGGATTGACCGGGAGCTTGGCATCCCGGTTCGGATAGAGCGTGAGCTTGATCCACCCTTCTTCATGATCAGGCGCTTTGCCATTATCGAGGAGTATGCCGATTTCAACGGGGTATACCTCACCTCCAGCCTCACCTTCGATATCATATTCTCTTTTCTTATCAAAAGGGAGTTCCGCATAGAGATGGACTTCCGTGACCACCGCTACAACCCGGCTGTCGCCGAGCTGATGGGACAGGGTAGGCCAGCAGGGGGAGATTGAGCATGCGGCCAATTACAGAAAGGATGCAAGAGCGTACAGCGGAATATTAGTCTTTATACCGTGCTGCTCATAGTTTCGCAGCGATACAGTATACGCTTGTTGAGGATTATATTTCTGAATATACACATCAAGGCTTTTGGTGCGGGATAAGCGCTTGCCGGATTTAACCTCGAGAGGAGTAACCGTATCATCCTGCTGAAGCAGAAATTCAACTTCAGAAGTTCTCCCAGTCCAGCTGTAGAGGCTTCTCTGCCCATAGGCCATAAGCTCCTGTGCAACGAAA
>CAZSBC010000076.1:0-14949 GCA_964605195.1 uncultured Spirochaetales bacterium
CTGCGCCGATGGTACTGCGTTTTCGTGGGAGAGTAGGTCGTTGCCAGACTTTTTTTATTCTTCGTCATAACATCTCTTATGGTGTGCTCTTCAAAAAATATATGGAAATACTCTATACTACCTACATCCAAAGGTGCTTGCGAACGTGTCGCGGGATAGAGGCTTTGTTCAGCAAGAGATCTGCATCAGGAGTTGCCGGATGAGAAGAAACTGGATTTTGGTATGCTGCGTCACAATCCTGCTGGTCATGCTGTCTGCGGGCTGTGTGCTCCCAGTGGATGCTGTCTACAGCCTGCCAGATGAGCTTGAGGGGAAACTCTCACCCTGGGAGGCTGACATCTACTTTCTCGAGCATGAACTGCCATTGAGACACATCAACGTTTATCATACGCTGAGTGAAGCGGAATACAGTGCCGGGATAGCAGAGCTGAAAGCTCTCTGCCCCGGGATGTCGGATGAGGAGCGCTGGGTTGCAATTTCATCATTCGTGGCATCCATCGGTGACAGCCATACGCAGTACGCACTGCCCTTTACCCGTGCATTCCCTCTCAACCTCGTAGTGACCGAAGAGGGGGTATTCGTGACGGCAGCCCTTGAGGAGAACCGAGGACTGGTGCGTGATTCCGGGGAGGCTGCCATGGCAGAGCTGGTGGCAATAGATGGTATGCCGCTCTTTCCTGATGCAGATTCCGATACTAGCTCGGTGTATGCGACGCTGTATCCTGTCCTGTCGCATGAGAACGATGGGGCCTTCAGGGAGATGCTCTCCTCGGCGCTCCTGCACCCGGAATTACTCTTTGGTGCCGGTATAACTGAAGAGATGGGATCGTGTGAGATGACCTTCAGATATCAGGATGGGAATGCTGAGGCAGTGGCGCTAGTTGCCCGGGAACTTTCCGGATTCAGGGAGCTTGACTGGGTGGTCTATTATGACGAAGCCTACCCGGCTGACCGTTCTGTGCTTCCCCACTATCTCAGGTACTCTAACAGCTATTACTGGGGTGCCTGGCTTGCTGACGAGCAGACGCTCTATATTCTCTACAACCGATGTGCCAATGCCGAGGATCAGTCCTTCAGAGCATTCACGGAGGAGCTGTTACAGATGGCGGCAGGGGAGTCCGTCCTGAAGCTTGTAGTGGACCTTCGCAACAACGCAGGAGGTAACTCAGCGGTGATTCGACCGTTGTATGCGTTGCTAGCCAATGAGCTTCCGAATGTATCGCTCTATACTGTCATGGATGCGACTACCTACTCCTCAGCCCTGATGAATGCCGCTACTCTTAAGCGTACCTATGGTGCGGTGCTGGTAGGAGAGCCCTCCGGCGGTCGACCGAATCACTACGGGGAGGTTGAGAGCATAGAACTGCTCTCCGGTAACAGGATATCCTGGTCAACCCGTTTCTTCACGACCGTTCCCGGTGATAACGGAGAAGCTCTCTATCCTGACATGGCTATCCCGGTGCATGCGGAAGCCTTCTTTGGCCTTGAAGATGAGGTGATGGCCTGGATCTTAGCACAGTAATGGACTGATACGATCATCTCTGTTGATAGAGAGAGTCAAGGAACGAGGTCAGGGGGAGAGGATCGCAGATTTCGGGGTGCAGTCCCCGCCGGTACTCCAGCCCGCTGTTCAGGTCTTCGTTGCCGATCAATACGCTGATTTTATCGGTGAACTGGTGCTCGTTCAGTCCTTGTGAAGCTGTAAGCTGCTGCAAAGCTCTCAGTACTGCAGCAAGACGCTCAGTTGTCCGTTCCATGATATCGATGAAACTGTCAGCTGCAGAGAACTCCGGTATCCAGGGATGTCGCCAGCTTTTCCGTGCAAGGTTCAGGATATCCAGGGAATCGGGAATTACCGGGGGATGAAACAGCGAGAGCCTTCGCCTGTCACCGCTCTTCTTTTCATAAGCCTTTGTACGGCTGACGATATCATGGTCCCAGCGATCAGTGATTTTCAGGAAATTCATCGTGTCGAGATAGGCGTTTGAAATTCTCTCGATAAGCCTATCGGGTTGTCTTTCTGTGGGCAGGAAACAGGTGAAGGCATAGTGCAGGTATGCAAGGATTGCTTCGGGAATGGTCTCTCCCAGATCTATCGTTTCATGGTAGGAATATGAACCCGGTCGAGGTTCTCCGCAGTATTCGCTGTAGGCGATATCAATCAGCCGCTCCATGAACTGATGGCAGTATCGGTAGTCCTGATCCCATCCGGCATAGTACACAATGAACGGATGAGCCGCCCTGTCAAGATAGGCATGCGAAATGAACCCCAGGATGTAGGAACCGATCGGTGAATTCCATGCTGTTTGTTCACTTCGCATCTTCTGCAGCATCCAGCCGGTAAAGGATCCGTAGCCGCTGCGGTGCAGCAACCTGCCGAGGGCAAGTGAGAAGGGACGTGTCCGCTGGTTGTGGAGGAAAATATCGGGTCCCTGACATCCCAGATTGAACCAGGCTGCATTGCTGACGGGAATGTCTGCGGCCATCATGGCCCGCTTCCCGAATACTGAATGGGTGATCTGTGCTGGCATATCTCCACTCTACGCATAACGGCTGAGTTAATCAAGATGGCAGATATTACCGGAAAACTGCACAGATACCCTGTGCCTTCATTGAAAAATTATCTAGAATAGAGGCGTCAACATGCTATAATATCGTGACGTATGGACGGAATTGGATATATACAATGATACAGCTACACAAACCTACACTGAAACGGAAGGATATGGATGCAGTGCTCAGCAGCATGGTTGATGAAGCCATCAGCCCCGGTGCCCGGAACCGGGAATTTGCCCTTGCCCTGAAGAAATGCTTCAACAGCGAGGAGTGCGTGGTGCTGCGCTCCTATGTCAGGGCCTTCGAGCTGGCCTGTGAGTTGCTGCACCTGCATGAAGGTTCTAAAGTGGTGATCTCACCACTCTCTCCTGTCTGGTATATCCAGATTCTGAAGCGTTTCAACTGCACCATTCTGCTTGCAGATGTGGAACCCCATACAGGATGCATCTCCTATGATTCTCTCCGGCGCCTGCTCTCCGAAGGGATTTCTGCTATCATCATCTATTCTCCCTTCGGTAACCTGCCCGATTACGAGAAGTTCGCCAACATTACCATCCCGATACTTGAAGATCTCTCCCAGGGTTTCGGCAGCCGCAGGGAAGGGCTGCAAGCGGCCCCTAACGCCTCGATGATCATTACAGCCTTTGAAGAGGAGTCTGTCATTACTACCGGCGGTGGCGCCGCACTGCTGCTCCAGGAGAGGAAGTATTACAAGGAGCTGCAGACGCTGCTCGGGAATACGGAGAAACTGGAACTTCTGCCCGACTTGAATGCATCACTGGGTATTGCTCAGTTAAAGGTTATGGATCAGCTGCTGGAACGCCGCTATGAGTACCTGGAGCTGCTGATCAATGCCCTGAAGCAATCCAGGCATCGGGTGCTGCTTGAGAGGAGTGAATCCTGTATCCCGAACGGGTATACCTTGCCGGTTCAGATCGATTCACGCGTGCAGGAAGTGAAAAAATTCATTCAGCGGTATAAGATAGAGGCTGTGAATCCCTTTGCAGAGAATGTGCTGGATCTGCTGGATGGCACCTACCGGCAGGATATGGTACCGAATAGTGCCCAGTTCATGCTCCGCACCCTCTGCTTCCCGCTCTATCCGCTGCTCTCTAGGGATCAGCTGAAATCACTGGTCAAGGTTCTGACGACACTGCCATGACCATTCTGAGGAAGAGGAGCGTCAGATGAAGCGAACAGTAGACAATGTCATGATCATTGCAAACTGCAGCAAACCGGGAGCTGAGGAGCTGGTTGGGGTTATCTCATCCTATCTCTCCCGGCAGAGAATTGCGGTATCGACACTCCGGCTCTGCGGTAGGACTGATCCACCCCCAATTCCCGATGCAGATATGGTATTCAGCCTTGGTGGGGACGGAACGGTTCTCTTCTGTACCCGGATGCTCCGTGATCGGGCCATTCCAATTCTCCCGGTGAACCTCGGCACTTTCGGGTTCATAACCGAAGTTTCAGTGGATGAATGGAAGGACTCGTTCGAACAGTATCTTTCGGGATCGCTTGACATCTCCCACCGGCTGATGATCCGCGTTACCGTTACCCGTGACGGCAGGCAGGTCTTCAGGAACCGGGGATTGAATGAGATGGTTGTCAAAGCCAGCGGGATATCGAATATCGTCAATCTGCAGCTGCATCTTAATCAGACGCTGCTGGGGAAGTTCAGGGCAGACGGTATCATTGTCTCCACTCCGACCGGTTCCACGGCCTACAGCATGGCAGCCGGCGGACCGATTCTCGATTCGGAAATGGATGCCCTCATAGTAACCCCGGTATGTCCGTTCACCCTTTCGAACAGGCCTTTAGTCGTCTCGGGGGAGGATGTTATCCATATCGAGGTGAGCGAACATCAGCGTACAGACGTCAACCTCTCGCTTGACGGCCAGGACAATCTGCCGCTGAAAGAGGGTGATATCATCACCGTGGAGCGTTCGCGCAACAGAGCCTTGCTGATACTTTCAAACAAGCGGAATTTCTATGAAGTAATCCGCTCAAAACTTAACTGGTCGGGAGAACGAAATGCTTGAACGTCTGCAGATTCGTGATTACGCCCTCATCGAGCAGGTAACGCTTGAGCTGTCGCCTGGCCTGAATATCCTTACCGGGGAGACCGGTGCCGGCAAGTCGATTCTTATCGGTGCCCTTAACCTACTGCTTGGTCAGAAGGGCGAGTCTGCTGCTATCAGGAGTGGCGCGGAGGAGAGCGTGGTAACCGCTGTTTTATCGTTGCCAGAGAATAACAGTGAACTTGCTGCCTGGCTGGCTGAGAAAGGGATTGAACCGGATGAGGGCAATACCCTCATCATCAGGCGCATCGTCAGAAGAAACGGACGGGGGAGCACCTACCTGCAGTCCGACCCGATACCCATGAAGGATCTTCAGTACCTTACCGGTGCACTCTTTGAGATCCATGGTCAGCATGAGCATCAGCGGATACTTCATCAACAGCAGCAGCGGGTCCTGCTGGACTCCTACGGAGCTCTGGAGGGTACCCTGAACTGCTACAGGAGTTCCCATCGAGAGCTTTCACAGCTGACGAAATCATTGCAGGAGCGGGCCGATACCGAACGGAAAATGCTGCGAGAGAAGGAGATGCTGGAGTACGCTGTTGAAGAGATCGGTGCAGCTTCGGTAACGCCGGATGAAGAGGAGGAGCTGCGGAGCCGTCTGAAGGTGATGAGCAATGCTGAGCAGTTAAGTGAGCATCTGCAGGCTGCGCTCAATCTCTTGCAGAATGAGATGGGCAGTGCCGCTATCAGGATGCTCAAACAGGCTGAAAAGGAGCTGGATGCGGCCTCGGCTATTGATACCGAGCTGCAGGAAAATGCCGCCAGGGTGGAGAGTGTACGCCTTGAGCTGGAAGATATCCACAGCACCCTCAGGGATTACCGTGAACGTATAGATTTCTCGCCGGCACACATAGATGATATTCACTCCCGGCTGCAGCTGATACGGAATCTCAAGCGTAAATATGGCGATACCCTTTCTGACGTGCTCGAATTCTTTGCATCGGCACAGCAGTCACTGGCTGAACTGGACCAGTCGTTTGATAACCGGGAGCGGCTTGAGCGGCTTGTGAAGGAAAAGGAGCGGGAACTGGCCGACATGGCGAAGCAGATCAGTGCTCAGCGACGCAGGACGGCAGACGAACTCTCCGGGAGGGTCAATACCCATCTGCATCAGCTGGGAATGCCCAATGCCCGTTTTGTCATTACCGTTACCGCCGGTGAGATTTCCGGATCCATGCTTGATTACCCCAACCATGGCTTGGACCGCATCGCTTACGAGATAGCGACAAACCGCGGGGAACCGCTTAAACCATTGCGCGACATAGCTTCGGGTGGAGAACTCTCACGGATTATGCTGGCGTTGAAAACAGTTTTTTCCGAGAAGGATCTGGTATCCACCATGATTTTCGATGAAATTGACAGTGGAATCGGCGGCAGTGTAGCCGCCGCAGTTGGCCGGCATCTTGCCGACCTCTCCAATGCAAAGCAGATCCTCTGTATCACGCACATAGCCTCAATTGCAGCACTGGCAGACAGGCACATTCTGGTGAGCAAACATGAAGAGCAGGGACGTACCGTGACGGAAGTTCGCCGGTTGGGGGAAGAAGCACGTGAGCGTGAGATTGCACGCATGCTTTCAGGAGATGAGACCGTGGAGAGTGCACTGCAGCATGCCCGGGACTTGCTGCAGCAGTAAGTGCTCTACAGCTCTTCCGACAGGCCTACGAATCCTGCAACCTTCCGGTAGCTATCGAGAGATGCACTTGCTGTCAGGACAGGAGCCTCAAACCATTGGTAGATCGTCTCCTGCAGCCTGGTTGTTTCGAGGGGAAGCTCTGCTTCATACACTGCTGTGAGCAGCACTATCAGCAGCTGCAGCGATTTTTCCGATTCGGGAGCAGTGACTGTGATACCATCCAGCAGGTGCGTAAGCTCAGAGAGAATCTCCCCTGCCAGGCACTCAATATCGCGGGGGACGCCGTTTTTCCCGATATATCGGTACAACCGGGATAAGAATCCCACCAGCTCAACAGCCTCACTGCTCCGTAGTGAGATGATCTTCTTCAGCAGCTGGTCGGCTGTGTCAAGGCAGTAATGGATGAGACAGGAGCAGGTGGTCAAATCATGACTGTGTTGCAGCGTGACAGCATCAATACATGCAAGCATGCGTTGGAGCTGCTCGGAAGCAAGTTCGGGGAGTATCCTCCTGGAAGTACATCTGCTCATGAAGGTCTCCAACATATCGAATTGGATTCGCTTGGGCAGATCTCCGATCCGTACCACCTTCTCCGGCTTTCCGGTCCTGTCCATGAACCTGATTTTCCCCTGCTCAACCGCTTGATACGATACTGAGCCGGTATATTCTCTCAGCGTGGACTGCTCAACGGCCCGGTAGTCGAGGAGGTGTTTCTCTGTATGGGTAAGCTCTACCTGAAACAGCCCGTAATCATATGCAATACTGCCCTGCAGTAAATTGTCGGTACAGGCTAGCAGCGCTCCGTAGGCAACGACGGCATAGTAGCCCGGCTCAATCGCTTCAATCTCCCGGTAGATGTCATAGGCATTGCCGCTCTCTTTCCTGTTACTCTCGGCAAGCTTCAGAATACCGGTAAAATCATCAAGTAGCGCTTTAGACAGATGGGGTCGATAGAGGGATACTGCCTGCAGGGCGTACTTCAGATTCTGGCGGGGTTCGATACCGTCAATATCTGAGAAGAACCATCCACAGGAGGTGAATGTGAATTGGCTGAACTTCATCCCCTCAAACAGCATCAGTATCCTGCTGATACGCTCACTCTCGTGAACGGGACCGAGAAGGTCCCCGGCAAACTGCACAGGCGTTTTCTGCCTGGTAAGTACTGTGCTGTAGCTTCTCAGGGCAGCAGCGACATCCTGAATTCCCATCTTGCCGAGCTCTTCGGTAAAAAACCGTTCAATATGCAGCTGCAGAGTGCTGAAGGCCCTGCGCAGGGGATCACGCCACTCCTGATTCCACTCCTCCTGCCCACCGGTTGTGCAGCCGCAATCCTTGTACCATCGTGAAACACCGTGCGCACAGCTCCACGAAGTTCCCCGACGCTCTTCCCCCTCTTTCAGCAGTGCCGTGCCTTCCGGCGGGTGTTCAGCAAGATATGCGCCGTAGTTCGTCAGCTCCAGGTCAATGCCGGCTTTTACCTTGTCGATCAGGGCAGCCAGGCACATGTCCCCGTAGGGTTCGTGATGTCCGTAGATCTCTCCGTCGGTGGCAGTATGCAGCAGGGGAATATCCCTGCCGATCGACTTTAGCTGGTCATAGAGGGTATCGGCATCCCGGAGATAGTGCCCGAAACTGATCCCCGATGCAAGATTCGGTTCATAGAAGAAGACTGCCACCGCTCCTCCGGCTCCTTCCAGCCGGTATACCGTATGACAGGGGGCTGGATCGGATCCCAGCTTTACTGCTGTGCCGCTGTCGGGGACAAGGGTCTTCGCCTGCCAGGGGGAGAGTACGACAAACTTGATCTCTGCAGCAATAAGAGAATCGATTACAGCCTGGTTGATCGCTGCCTCCGGAAGCCACAGGCCTTCAGGGTAGCGGTCAAAATGGTGGATGAAATCATCAATACCCCAGTTGATCTGGGTTTCGCGGGTCAGGTTGCTGTCCAGGGGAAGGATGGTATGGTTGTACGGCTGAGCAATGGCGTTCCCATGACCGTTGCACAGCTTACGGCTTTTCTGATCCGCGTAGATGATGCGGGCATACGTCTGCCCGTCATGATCCTGCAGCCAGGACAGCAGCGTCGGCCCGAAGTTGAATGATATATACTCATAATTGTTGCGGATCCCGGTAACCTTCCCATCGAAACGTACAATTCTGGAGAAGGCATTGGCGCGATAGCACTCATCGGTGATGCGCTGATTCCAGTCTGTTGCCGGATAGGCTGATGCCTGCAGGGGAAGTTTCCCGATCCCAGGGTTGTCACGCGGTGGCTGATAGAAGTGGCCGTGTAGAATCAGTTTGGTTTTCATGAAGACTACTATATAGCATATCTCTGCCTGTAATCAATAAATTAACGGCAGGACCTGGGAACAGCAGTACCCTGAAAACACATACAGGCTATGGTGGTAACGTGTGTTGACTAAAATCATCCTTTTATCTACGATTATCCAACCGGATGTATGGATTGGTTTCTGCAATATGGTTTCTTGGCCTGAGGGTTCGGCTCCTTGCCGCCAACGCAAAATGGAGATAGTTCAACAGTGGATATGTACAGTGCATATACGATAGAGGAGTTGCGGTTGCTGGCTTCCAGTGAGGGAGTCAGTGAACCGGAACAGTTCGAGCGTGCTGAAATCATCGAAATACTTGATGAGATCTGGGAAGAGAAGGTCTCCGACAGAAAACAGAACAATGATGTCATGCGCCTGAAGGGCAAGAAGTTTGATATCTATCGTGAGAAACTGCATACATCCTATACCAACTATGAGTATGTCATTCCGGAACATTATCCCAATACATCGATACATATGTTGCTGCGTGATCCCTATTGGGCCTACGCCTACTGGGATATAAACCAGTTTGATCTTCAGACAATGCTTCAGGAGTGTGCATCCCCGCAGTTTCTGCTGAGAGTCTATCTGCTCGCCTCGCGGGATACTGATCCGTCAGCGGCAGAGAGCAGCTTCGAGATTCCGGTAACGGCTACCGATACCAGCTGGTATATCAACCTGCCCGAACCGGGGGCATGGTACCAGGTGGATCTTATATTCATTGCGGAGCGGGAGCAGGAGAGGCTGCTCAGCCGTTCTGCAGCCATTGAGAGTCCGGGAGGGTACCTCCTGAAAAATGCCGAGATGTGCAAGGATCCCGCTGTTATGGAACTGTTCCTGGCCGGATATACCGACGGATGCACATATTGCCTAGAGAATGTGCTGATCGATCAGATTCTCAATACAATAGATCCAGTACGTAGACTGGGACATGTCAAGCAGGGAGATCAGAGTGAGGGGTGCGATGAATAAGAGTCTTGTGGGGTTGACGTTGCATGCCCATCTTCCGTTTGTCCGTAATCCCGAATATGACCGGTTCCTTGAAGAGGATTGGCTCTTTGAAGCCATCGCTGAGACCTATCTCCCGCTCCTGAGAACGCTCAACAGGTTACGCAGGGAGTGTGTTCCCTACTGTCTGACCATCTCTCTCTCCCCCACGCTCTGTGCCATGCTCGCTGATGAATTGCTGCAGAGCAGATTTGTTGCATATACCGAGCGGCTCATTCAGCTGGGTGAAAAAGAGCTGGAGCGTACTGCCAACCAGCCAGAATTCAACCGGCTTGCCGGGATGTATCTGCAGCTGCACCGAAGGAATCTCAAGGATTTTTCCGAGCTGTACCGCAGCAATATCCTCAATGGATTCAAGAGCCTGGAGGACAGCGGTCATCTCGTGCTGATCACAACCGCTATGACCCATGCCTTTCTTCCCCTGTACCAGGAGTACCCGCAGGCGGTAAAGGCGCAGATTGAGTTGGCTGTCATGTCCCATATCTCATTTTTCCGGAGCAAGCCGAAGGGATTCTGGTTGCCGGAGTGCGGTTACTACCCTGGCCTGGAAAAGGTACTCTCCTCCTACGATATCAGGTATTTTTATACTGCCACCCATGGGATATCACTGGCAGATCATCCTGCCAAACGCGGGGTCTTCGCTCCTCTGAACTGCGGAAAGAGTATCTCTGCATTTGGACGTGATTACGGGCTCTCACAATCGGTTTGGTCCGAGGATAACGGATACCCGGTGGATAGGGTGTATCGGGACTTCTATCGTGACATCGGCTACGATCTTGATACAGAGTATCTCAAAGAATTTCTCCACGAGCCGAATATTCGCTCATTCACCGGATTCAAGTACTGGGCAATC
Organism: uncultured Spirochaetales bacterium; assembly: GCA_964605195.1. Classification (GTDB taxonomy): domain Bacteria; phylum Spirochaetota; class Spirochaetia; order JABMQR01; family JABMQR01; genus CAZSBC01. The sequence goes on from CAZSBC010000076.1 coordinate 10,471, forward strand.
ACTTCGCGAGGGAATGACAAGCACGTATACAACCCGGATGATGCTGCAAAGCGCGTCTCAGAGCATGCCGACAACTTCATCTATTCAATTCTGCGGAAAACCGACAGGATAGGAGGGCACCTGGACCGGCCGCCATACTATACCCTGCCGTTTGATGCTGAACTTTTCGGTCACTGGTGGTTCGAAGGTGTACAGTGGCTGGAAACGGTCCTGCGGCGTATTGCTGCCAACAGGCAGATAGACCTCATTACCCCGGAAAAATATCTTGAGATGTACCCGGAGAATCAGTCGGCAATTCCGGCACTCTCCAGCTGGGGCAACAAGGGGTATGCTTCGGTTTGGGTAGATGGTTCCAATGACTGGATTTATCGCCACATACACCGTTCCATACAACGTATGACTGAACTTGTCGACCGCTTTCCTGACCAGACATCCCTAAAGGGACGCTTTCTAAAGCATGCTGCCCGGGAAGTGCTGCTGCTGATGTCTGCCGACTGGCCGTTTATCATCAGTCACGGGACCTCAGCAGGGTATGCCGTGCACCGATTGAAAGAGCATATCCACAATTTCAACCTTGTCTATGAGAATATGTGCCGCAATTCTGTCAATACGGAGTGGCTTACCAGAACCGAGAAGAAGAGCAATCTCATTCCTGATATCGACTACAGAATTTTCGGCAGATAGCACCGTAGTCAGTCGGGAATACCCATTAACAACTGCAAAGGTAATCCCTCAACCCCTGAAGTAAACGTATGTTAAGTGTTTACGGGGTTCTTTTTCATTCTACAGCCAATAATTAGATTTTTCCCAGCTTGACTTTCAGCTCTGGTAGTTTACTATGGAGGTGGGAGAAAGTAGGTAAAAGTGGGAGGATTTTCCATTTTTGTGGGCTTTTGTGTAGTAAGGTGGAAGCATTGCTGACTGGTGAGTATCGAAATACCATAGATGAAAAGGGTCGGATTCTTATTCCTTCCCGGCTGCGTAACTCAATCCCTGGGAATGCGCTGATCATCACCCGCAGTATTGAGAAGAGCCTCTGGATGATGCTGCCGGAGATGTATGCCCGCCTGAAGGATCAGATAATCGGTGGTCCTGGAGCAATGTTCCAGAAGAAGAACCGTCTTCTGCAGCGCAGGATTATCGCTCCAGCCCAGCTTTGTGAAATTGACCGCTCCGGCCGAGTGAACATTCCACCGCTGCTGCGTGAGTCAGCTCAGCTGAATAGCAGGGAAGAGGCCGTCATACTCGGGATTGAGACGTATCTGGAACTCTGGAACGTTGCCGAGTATGAGAGCTTCCTTGATGCGAGTGAAGAGGATTTTGCAGAGGCTTCGGAAGCGTTGGGAGAGATTCTGATGCAGTCCGGAAAGGGCAGCTGATATGGCTGAGTATACGGCCGTTCACTATTCAGTGCTGCAGAATGAAGTGGTTGAATACCTGGAACCCGCTTTCTCGGCCGTGTCGGGAGAGCCTTTACTGATAGACGGGACCCTCGGAGAGGGTGGGCACAGCGCGCTGTTCCTGCAGCAGTTTCCTGACATCAGGGTGATCGGGCTTGACCGGGATTCCGAGATACTTGGCAGGGCCAGGCAGCGGCTTGCCCCATTCGGGGATCGGATTTCAGTAATCCAGACCTGGTTTGATGACTTCTTTGCTGACTGGGAGAGCAATCCCGGATTCTCCAGACCGGCAGCGGTGCTGTTTGATTTCGGGATCTCCATCTATCACTATGAAGTTTCCGGACGCGGTTTCAGCTTCGGAAAGGACGAACCGTTGGATATGCGGCTGGACAGGGGAGGCACCCTTACAGCGGAGTATATTGTCAATACGTATGAGCGGGACAGACTGGCCGACATTATCTATGCCTATGGGGAGGAGCGCTACTCCCGACGCATAGCGGCGGCTCTTTGCAGAAAGAGGGCAGAAGAGGCAATTACCAGTTCTGCGCAACTCGCTGCCATCATTGCCGGGTCTGTACCGAAGGAGTATCGGTATGGAAGAATCCATCCTGCAACCAGGACCTTTCAGGCACTGCGAATTGCGGTGAACGGTGAACTGGAGCGTATTGACCGGGTGCTTCGGCAGGTTGTGGATGCACTCCAGCCAGGCGGACGTATCGGAGTGATCAGTTTTCACTCCCTTGAGGACCGGCGCGTGAAGCAGCTCTTCAAGCAGCTGTCACTGCGTTGCACCTGTCCTCCTGAAACGCCGCGCTGCGAATGCGGGGGGAGAGCAACGGTGAAGCTGCTGACAAAGAAGCCGGTTCGGCCGTCAGAGAGTGAAGTAGCAATAAATCCCGCCTCGCGGAGTGCGAAATTCCGTTGTGCGGAGAAATTGTAGATCGGCTGGGGAGCTATGCAGAGAGGTGGACGGATGAACAGGATCTTTCTGCTGCTGCTGACTCTCCTGGTGGCAGGAGCAGCATATTTCCGTATTGCTCAGAGTGCCATGAACCGCAGTCTTGAATGGGAAATGCAGGGGATGAGGAGAGAGAAGCTGAATGTGCATGATGAAAACAGGCAGCTGCTTTCCGAGATCGCTAAGCTTTCCAATCCGGATCGCATAGCCGGAATAGCAGAGCGGGTACTGAGTATGGATCAGGCGGATGTAGAGGATCTGCTGATAGTCATTGAAGAGCGTGGAGTCGGGGAGTAGCAGAGCTGTGGCAGGATTGTTTAAGGCTAATGAAATTAGATCAATTGTGCAGGGACACTATCTGCAGAGCTCACCGGCAGACCCCACTGTCAACCGGGTCGATATTGATTCCCGTAGTGCATGCAGCGGTTCCCTCTTCATAGCCCTCAGGGGTGAGCGAACAGACGGACATGGATTCCTGGCAGAGGCAGTGGAAGCCGGGGCCGCCGTGCTGCTTGTTGAAAATGGTTCCCGCAAGCAGTTTGCCCATCAGGTTGGAAGCAGCCGGTTAGCAGGAGTTCCCATAATCGCAGTGGAGAACACCCTCACTGCACTGCAACTGCTGGCTGCAGAGTGGGTTGCAAGACATCCGAACCTCAAGAAGGTTGCCATTACCGGCAGTAACGGTAAGACAACGACCAAGGAGATGATTGCCGCAATCCTGCAGCAGTGCGGCAGGACGGTAAGGAGCCCTGGTAATTTCAATTCAGAAATCGGTTTGCCGCTCTCCCTGTTCTCAATCGGAGAAGATGACGAATACGGCATATTTGAGATGGGAATAGATCATGTCGGGGAAATGGATTCCCATATCAGTATATACAGACCGGATTACAGCATCATGACTAACATCGGTGCTGCCCACATAGGAAAACTCGGCAATCTTGAGACTATAGCAAGAGAGAAGAGCAAAATATTTCATTCTGGAGTGACACATGGATACATACATGAAGGCAACATCTGGAAAGGCTACCTCAGAGATCTTCGAGGTGTGGAATTTCGTGAATTCGGCCGAGCTGGTACCGAGGGTTTCCGGGGAGCTGATAACATGGGGCTTGATGGATGGCGAATCAGGTACGAGGATAGAGCCTTCAACCTCCGACATGTCGGTATCCACAATTTGCTCAATGCTCTAGCAGCGATATCATTAGCCCGGGATCTGGGTGCGGAACCCCGGCAGATAGCTGACGGGCTTGCATCGCTGGAACCGATGCAGGGGCGCAGTCGCATAGTACATGGAGGAGTCACCGTCATAGACGACTGCTACAATGCCAATCTCGAATCCACATCACAGATCCTGCAGTATATGCAGGATTTGCCTTGGAAGGGGAGGAAAGCCATCGTGGCGGGATCCATGAAGGAGTTGGGAAATGTTTCGGTAACTTCCCACGAGACGGTGGGTCGGAAGATCCAAAGGATTGCTCCCGAAGCTGCATTCTTCTTCGGGAAAGAGATGTATCAGGCCTACAGGTCGGTACGTGCCGCTGCCTCTGTGAACAGGCTGTTCTATACCGATTCATTTGAGGAGCTGGACCGGGCAGTCTCGGGGTTCGTAGATGACGGTGACCTGCTCCTGCTGAAAGGTTCAAGGGCAATGGGTCTGGAACGATTGATGGAATCACTTGGAATGGCATCGTAGAGGAGGATACCATGTACTACCTGATTGCAGCCGGTATGGATCACATCCGTATGCTGCGCCCGTTGGCTGCACTGGGTATTTCCTGGGTGATCTCCCTGCTGCTCGGGTCCAGGTTTATCATCTATTTCAGAAAGTACCGCCTGGGTGAGGAGATCCGCATAGACGCCCCCAGCAGCCATATGGCGAAACAGGGCACTCCTACCATGGGAGGGCTCTTCTTTATCCTTGCAGGCGTTATCAGCATACTGATCTGCTCGGCGTTTCTTGAGCCTGCCGTTCTGGTACTACTGATGTCAATTGCCCTCTTCTCAGCCATCGGGTTCTATGATGACTACGGAAAAATACGGGCCGGATCAGAAGCCGGTTTGTCGATTCGGCACAAACTGCTGCTGCAGCTTGCTGCAGCTATCGCTGTGATGATTTCCATC
>CAZSBC010000077.1:0-14629 GCA_964605195.1 uncultured Spirochaetales bacterium
GAGGTGCTGGAAACGGGCTGTTATAACGGTACCGCACCAGCTATCGACCAATGCAGAATTTGAAACATACCAGCAGAACTGGAAGAATAATCGCCGTGATGGTTCTTGCCGCCATGACTGTCACGGCAGGAGGATGCATGAGTATGCCTGAGATTGGAATGAAGGAGGGAGCATTCGTTCCCTGCCCCGACTCGCCCAACTGTGTATCATCGATGGCCTCTGATACGGCGCACTACATAGAACCGATTGCCACTGCCGGATTGGAACGTGAAGAGGCGTTTGCCCGGATGCAGGAGATTCTTGCCGCAAGCAGGGGCTGCACCGTCATCACCGCCGGGGATTTCTATATCCATGCCGAGTTCAGGTCGAAACTGTTTCGCTTCGTCGATGATGTGGAATGCTACTTCCCCGAGGAAGAAAGTATAATCCATATCCGTTCGGCCTCCAGGGTAGGCTATTCCGACCTGGGAGTGAATCGCAAGCGGGTTGAACAGCTGCGCAGCACCTTTTCAGCTGGGGTGGAGTGACGCGCTATTGCAGCTGGAGCAGGGCCATGACAAGGCCGATGAAGCCCCCGAAGACACCGCCCCAGATGACTAGCCATCCGAGATGCTTCCTGATCATGTCCTGAACGATCTGCTTGACCAGCTGGGGAGTGAGTTCGTCGAGACGGGATTCGACGATGACATCGATCTTTTCCTTTAGGGCTGAGCGGAGTGATTCCTGCCCACCGATTGAGCGACTCAGGGCATTGAGGAACTCCTCCCGTTCGGCCTGTTCCCGGATGAACTGACGCAGTTTTGCCTCAAAGGGTTCCCGGTAGCCCTGCAGCAGGGCGGCCCCACCGAACATGCCGAGCATACTCCCGATGGAAGATTCCAGTATCATCGCCGTCAGGGCATCAAAGGCGCTGTCGAAATCTATCGAGTCAATGGCAGGCTGCACATCAATGGTGATGGCCTTCGGTTCCAGGGCATTACCGATGAACTTTGCAATGTTCTCCTCGGTGAAGAACTGGTCCATGATGATGCGGCGGATTCCCAGCTTGAAATCCTCGAAGTGGTTGGGAATAACTCCCGACCCGTACAGCAGGGGAACCCTCTCGAAAAGCATATGGACTGCCAGCCAGTTGGTTATGGCACCGGAGAGGGCGAAGAAGCCCACCATCCGAATCTGGGAACCGAACCAGGGGGAGAAATAGCCTGCGGCAATCACCAGCAGGGAGAGCAGATTGGTAACCAGGCTTTTGTTCATCAGTACCTCGACAGCATAGATTCCGGGCAGCTTCCTGCCCGGGACAACTATACCGGGAATGCGTGCTAAAGAAAAGTCCCTCTCACACACTACACCACACCACACCACACAACATCACATCATCCCCTGAAGCGGGGAAGATCCTTCAGTTCGTACCCGGTAACGCTCCTGCAGTGCCGCAGGATCAGCGGGTCTGCCCCATCAGGGCTGCCGCCTTCGTTCAGCCGAGCTATCTCCTCCATCATAACGCGGTGTATCTTCGGGGTGATGGGGAAGAAGAGGGATGTGATGATGCCGAGCAGCAGGAATGTGAGCGGTGATACGAAGAAGAGCACCCTGAGGACGGCAACGGTGCGCGACTCCTGCTGGAGGGCAATGCTGCTGGAGGATGCGCCGAAGCCCCTGTAGTCGATACTGTTCAGCGCCTTCCTGATCAGCCGCCGCTGTGCCGGGTCAGCGGTATCGAGCCGATAGAGGCAGTCATCGGCAACGTAGCGGTAGGCTCCTGCAACGAGTTCGGCAGCCGCCGTATCGTTGTTCTCCTCAAGTCTCTGGATCACACCCTGCTTCAGCTGCCCTTCGGTGAATGCCTCGGGGATCGGACCAAGGTAGCCGATCGTCGAGAGCAGCAGCCCGAGCACGGGCAGCACCAGCGCCCCCTGGATGAGCTTCCTCAGCAGCGTCATTGCCCCGGAGTAGATGCCGGCCCGCTTTCTGCCGGTCATGAGCTCATCGACATCGGCAACAAAGGGGAGGATCTGGTAGGGGATCAGGGTGCCGGCACCGAGGCCGGCGCCGATGGCGATGCAGTTTATCGTGAGCAGCCAGGTCGGTGAGGCGGGAGTCTGGAAGACCATCCCCAGCATGGCCAGAGCCCATATGGAGAGACCGAGCAGGTATGCGCGGGCATGCCCGCTACGGTTGGCAAGCTTTATATAGAGCGGCAGCACCAGGATCTGGGTAATGAGGATGGAGCCGAGCCCTATGGTGATGAAGTTACCCCGCTGCAGGTAGTCGAGCATGTAGAACTTGAACCAGGCCATCAGGATATCCATGGCCCCGTAGGCGAAGATGTACATCAGGATATGGATCCGGAAGCTGCGGTTGGCGAACATGCTGGCGAAGTTGCCGAAGACATTGCCGCGCTCCTCCTCCCCCTCCCGCACCGGCAGCTCCCAGGTTCCGAGGAAGACGAAGATCCAGGGTACGGCAAAGAGCAGGCTGAAGATGATGCCCATCATCAGGTGTCCCCGGGCACCGCCGCCGAAGGAAGTGATCAGCGGCTGGGCGAGCAGTCCGGCCAGGAGCGTGGCAAACATGGAGAAGAACATCCTGAAACCGGTGAGCTTGTTGCGTTCAGTGAATGTCCGGGTCATCTCGGCCGAGAGGGCCGAGTAGGGCACCAGTGCCATGGTGGTGGTCGTGTAGAAAAAGAGGTAGGCGAGGAAGTAGTAGATGAAGAGCCCGAAATCGGAGCTGAAGGAGACCGGGAGCCATATCAGGGAGAAGGAGAGGGCTATCGGGATGATGACGATGAGAAAGAATACCCGTCGTCTGCCGTACCGCGATTTCGTACGGTCGGTGATGTAGCCCATTAGGGGATCTGAGATGCTGTCCCACACCTTTCCCAGGCCCGGTATCAACCCGGCAAGGATCGGTGACATGCCGATGACCGCGATGAGGTAGTACATGGCGAAGGTGCTGATGATGAAGAAGGAGCCCCCGCCGTACATGTCCCCCATCCCGTATGCGATGCAGTTGATCGTTTTCAGTCTCTTTGGTTCACTGTTCATGCTGTACATGTTACTCCATGTAACAGTTGCTGTCAAAAGCTATTTTTCCTGATGCACCCAATGTAGCGTACCACTTTTTTCAAGGGTGCCCTCCCGCAGTACCGGTACAACATCAGGGGGGATTATGGTATCATGAGGGAAACCGGTACTGCAGAGTATTGCAGCTATGAGGAGATTGCAGATGAGTACTACCAACCAGGAACAGTGTGAAGCAGACCAGGAGCAAGCCGACCTGGAGAAGAAAAAGGAGCAGCTGCTGAAGGAACTCGACATGTTCAACCAGGAGCGTGACCGGGTCAGGCACCTTATCGGCGAGATCGGCGGCACGAAATACTCCAAGAAGGATAATATCATCAACCTGGTATTCCTTGGAGTGATTGTCACGCTCTTCACCCTGGAGCTTACAACCCATTTCATGCCAACCTTTATCTCCCTTGAGGTAAGCATCCTCCTTGTCTCCATAAAGATTGTCTGGATGATTCACAGCCAGCATAAGTACAACCACTTCGTCTTCTGGATCCTCAATTCAATCGAGTTCAGGGTAAACGAGCTGGCAAAGACGGTCAGGGAAAGTTCTTCAGAGAGCTGACAGTTTCCTATTCAGGTAAGTATTGAGGAGATGTCGAGCAGGGAAGCACTGTTCCAGCTGTCGATGATGATCGCATGGGCGGTATCCCAGACCGGGCTTCTGCAGCGCTGGGCTATGACTGAATCGGATGATACTACTATTCCTGATTCAACCTGCTGCAGGGGAATGTCGGAGTTCTTCTCAAGTTTGACCATGATATCCATATGTTGGGGTGCCAGGCGTAGTATTGCGGCGGCATGGTCCCTTCCATAGGCTGGACTGCCGCCAGTGCGCGGAACAGCTGATCTGTCGCTTCGTCGAACAGTGCCCGGCGATGCAGGATGGTTCCGTGCACCCCACCGGTATCACGAACCAGGCCGTCGGTTGCAATACAGAGTGCCCGTCCCAGGAGGTAGTTCATCACCGTCAGCAGCACATTGTATCCATCCACATAGATCCGGCTTCCTGCCGGTGGGGCAGATATAAGCTTCTTTCTGATACATTCGGATATGGTTGTCGAAAGCACTCCCCGGTAGAGCAGGGCCCTCTCCACGGCCGAGAGCCGGTAGCGGTCCCCGATGATCTTCAGGGAGGCCTTGTGGGGATACTCCCTGTCGATAAGATAACGGTAATCCTGAACGGCAGCTATGAACCCACCTGATAACTCCATACCCACATACTACACAAGCGGTGGCTGCAGCGCAATCATCACTATTCTGTATCAAAGCGTATTTACCGCTTTTTCCTTTCCGGTCATAAAATTATACGGTACAATGTGGTATGAAGCAATTGAGCGATCTGCTGCAGGAGCTGAAGCTGCAGGGGGTTCTGGATGATCCCCTTGTCCTGGAGGCGATTTCCCGGATTGACCACTGCGACTTTGTCCCTGAATCCCAGCTATCAATAGCCTATGGAAACTATTCCCTGGCCATCGGGGCGGGTCAGACGATCAGCCAGCCCTATACCGTGGCATTCATGCTTGACTTGCTGGGAGCAGAGCCGGGACAGCGCATCCTCGATATCGGTTCGGGATCCGGCTGGACTACGGCCCTGCTGGGCTATATTGTCGGAGAGCGGGGCTCTGTGCTGGGTCTCGAACGTATACGCGAACTGGTTGCTTACGGGAAGGAACGACTGGCCCGCTATGCCATGTCCCAGGCTGAGATCAGGGCTGCCGGGCCGGGACTCGGTACCCCAGGGGAGACGTATGACCGCATCCTCGTATCAGCAGCGGCAGATACGCTGCCGGAGGAGCTTGTCGAGCAGCTGTTACCTGGGGGAAGGCTGGTGATCCCGGTGGGAAGCTCGATCCTGCGCGTATGTTCCCCGGCAGCAGAGGATGATACGGTGAGTATCGAGAGCTACTACGGGTTTGCCTTTGTCCCCCTTATCAGGGCGTAGCCCAATTGAGATATATTGAATGCATGTTTTTCAATTTGCCTGCACTGGACTTGCGTGGTTTGGGGTTTCGATCACACCCCTCATGCTCGATGAGTCAGGCGGTGATCAATCGTACATATGAATCCCTGATCGGGAACATATGACCACCTTAAAGAGCCTGCCATGCTCGCAGCTTAATCGTTCCAGTGTGCTGGACGGTGATATCCTGTTACGATCTATCCGATTGACAATATGCTGATCAATACTCTATTGATATCAGGATTATTCCAGGTCAAAACGCACTGTTCGTGTGGTACGCTCCTTGCCGGTAGGGACTGCTATAGGTGTATACAATTCCGGGCGTCGGCTTTGCATCCATCGCTGCCCGGTACAGTTCTGCAGCAATGATGGATCCAGTTCCGAGATAACCATCTCATCCCGTGCCGCCCAGGTCTCGGTCAGGATGTCCCTATACGGGTCCAGGATCATGGCGTTCCCGGTACGGACCTCCCCATCATCCTCTCCCACTCCATTGCTGAAGATCAGGAACATTCCGTTATCATGCGCCCTGGAAGGCAGCCATCGCATCAGCCATCCCCTGCCTTTCATTCCAAGGAATTCGGCTTCGATTGCCCCGGGATCTGCATGCCGGTCATGCCACAAGCGGGGATCGATCAATCCCATGCACTTCGGGCTTACTGAGTCGCAGCCGCCTGTCTGGTGGGGGGCCAGAAGCACCTCCGCTCCATGCAAAGCAGTCATACGGGCATTCTCCACGATATTATTATCATAGCAGATAAGAATTCCCATTCGGACATCATACGGGGTATCGAACACCGTATAGCTGCTACCGCTCAGCATATGTTCGCTGATGAAGCAGTGCAGTTTGCGATGGCTGGCGTATGTACCATCCGGCATTGCCGCAATATAGGTATTAAAAAGATTCCCACTGTCATCCTGCTCAACAAGCCCGGCGCCAATAGTCATCTTCAATTCGACCGCAAGATTCCTGAGAATAGTTGTCGATGGCCCGTTGGGCACAGGCTCAGACAACGCTACGATTTCTGCCTTGGAGAGATTTCGTACATGCCAGTACCCGGTAATGCACATTTCGGGAAAGATGATAATGTCGACCTGCTCTGCGGCAGCTTTCCGGCAGAATGTGTCTATAACCGAGAGATTGTACAGTTTGTCGTTCGCCTTATGGCAGAACTGTACCGCTGCCGCCGTAATCTTGTTCATATGCTGTTCCCCCGATAATTTGCTGCAATAATCAATTGGCTGTAATTATCCAATAAAACTCGGATTAGTCTCTCCGCACTGCTCACACTCCCTGCGATGCATGCACAGTATTGCACCGCAACTTCTGCAGCTCCATTTCTCCTTTTCGAAGTCAAGAAACCGATTTATGCCATCTCTCATGATCATCTGCATATTTTCCATGTTACTGAGCCCATACCGATTTCTGTAGCGTGTGTCGAGCTGCCTGATCCTTCGACAGGGATATTTCTCGCAAGTGATGCAAAATACAGAGATTCCATCCTTCGTAGCAGGCAGATGCTCACAGTGCACAATGCTGCACTCCCGGCAATGGTATGGTTTGGTATCATCCGGACCGTTGCAGCCGAAGCAGGGATTCTTTTTCCGGTTATATGCCATGCAAAGTGCACAGTTGATACCGCAGGGAGCTATCTGGCCAGCTGAAATCGTTCTATATGGATTATCTGTTTTCATAAGGCAAACCTCCACTTTCGCAGCCGGTTTTCATCACCTGCCTACAACCTCATTTTTACACCCCACCTGGGTATCGGCCATATACCCGTGGGAAGAGTAACATTCTTGGGCATCGCCCCGGTCAGTTTCGGCTATACACTATATCTGTCCACAGCCAGCACGCCGGCCACGTTCTCCCAAAGCTGTAAGCAGTTTTCCGTCAATTCCTATTATACGATATCCCATTCCCACAATACAGTTTTCCATTCCCAGAAAAGGTGTGCAGCTGCGATACGGATCACGGCAAACCACTCTCATAATCGAACCAGTGACATGGCTGTCCACATCAGCTCATTCAAACACTTACAAAGTGTGGAGCATTTGCAACTATGGGAGTACCCGTTGCCAATGGCTTCCTTTTTATAGGTTACCCTGTTTTCCCATGAAAATCTCTGCTTTACACCCTCATATGGGCATAAAGGATGATTCTCTTCTCAATGGAATTGTGGCTAATCGATTTCTGTATTAAACAAAGAGTGATCAGAGGCGGTGTACGACTATACTCGCACAGCGATTGATAGCCCAGTTATACTACTTGAAAGATATTGCCAGAAGAGATGTCCTGATTATCGATGCTACGGTTCACGATCGCAGTCGGTCAAGGAAACTAAAATTATGCACCAATAGCATTGTGTATTCACAACATACCTTTGCCGCTAGTTTTCACAAGCTCTCCCGGTTAAAATACACTGCTGAAGGTTTCTTGGCGATCTGGTTGTCAATACATATCCATATGAAGAATATGTGGCAGGATGTAAGAGGGTGATAATTTGCTCGAATTTCCTTTATTCCACAGCGGATACCCGCTACAATGAGATGAGAGAGGTGGCCATGCAGCTATTATTCAAGCAGATCGGAAAACTGGAGAAGCAGATCGAGTCCCTGCTCGATGATATCGAACATGCAGCCCTGCTCTTCAAGGCTGCCATTGCCGACTATCTTGAGAAGCGGATTTCGGAGTTTAACGCCCGGCTTGAGCAGATAAGTGATCTCGAATCGAAGATGGATGAACAGCGGCGGGATATCCGATACAAGCTCTACTCACGGATGCTGATACCCGATTCCCGCGGAGACGTACTGAGCCTGCTGGAGAATATCGACAACATCATAGACCTGACCAAGGAGGTGCTGATGCAGTTCTCCATTGAACAGCCCAGTATCCCGGCGGAACTGCACACCAAATTCCTCAAGCTTACCGAGGCCTCGATTGAGGCCATGCTGAATACCGTGCTTGCATCCCGGGTCTATTTCAGGGAACTGCACCTGATCAACGACTACATCAACAGGACCTTCTTCTTCGAACACGAAGCCGATGCGATCGAGTCGGCCATAAAGAAGGAGATATTTGGCCTGAAGGATTGCGGGCTTGCCGAGAAAATGCAGCTGAGAGACTTCACTGAGCACATTGCCGGGGTGTCAGATGAATCGGAGGCGGTCTGTGAACGGCTTTCCGTTGCGGCGGTAAAGCGGAATATCTAAAAAATTGCGGGGAGTGTGTCGTGATTCTGCTCTTTCTCTCCAGCGGACTCTTTCTTGGATGGTCGCTCGGGGCAAACGATGCCGCCAACGTCTTTGGTACGGCTGTCGGAACCCGTATGATCACCTTCAGGGCGGCAGCGATTGTCGGCAGCATCTTCGTGATTGTCGGAGCGGTAGTCGGCGGATCGGGGACATCCGATACTCTCGGTAAGCTCGGAGCGGTTACTGCTCTCCCCGGAGCCTTTGTGGTTGCCCTCTCTGCGGGACTCACCGTGTTCTGGATGACCCGGATGAAGCTACCGGTCTCCACCTCCCAGGCGATAGTGGGGGCGATCATCGGATGGAACCTCTTTACCGGTAATGCCACGGATACCCGGACACTGATCCGGATTTTCTCGACATGGATACTCTGTCCGATTCTCGCGGCCCTCTTTGCCATGCTGCTCTATTTTGCTGCCAAGATTCTGTTGAGACACAGCTCAATCCATATGCTGCGACTCGATGCCTACACGAGGAGTGCCCTGCTGGCAGTTGGAGCCTTCGGGGCATACAGTCTCGGTGCGAACAACATTGCCAATGTTGTCGGGGTCTTTGTCCCGGCATCTCCTTTCCCCGATCTCCAAATCCTGCCGAATCTCATCCTGGATTCCCAGCAGGTGCTCTTTCTTATCGGCGGACTGGCCATTGCCTTCGGCATTGCGACCTATTCACAGAAGGTGATGGCAACTGTGGGGGAGTCGATCTTCAGGCTCTCTCCTATAACAGCCTGTATCGTGGTCCTTGCCAGCTCACTGGTGCTCTTCCTCTTTGCATCCGTACCCCTCCGTGACTGGCTGCTCTCCATGCACCTCCCATCCATTCCGCTGGTACCGGTTTCCAGCTCCCAGGCGGTTGTCGGGGCAGTCCTTGGCATCGGCATAGCCAAATCAGGCAGGAATATAAACATACGGGTCATGGGACGGATCGGTCTCGGCTGGGTCTTTACCCCTGCAGCTGCCGGGCTGTTGGCATTCCTCCTGTTATTCGTGATGCAGAATCTTTTCCTCCAGAGGATTGCCTGAGCGGCTCTTGTCAGAGCTGCTCTTGCCATAGCTGGTGCATTCGGCTATGGTAGCATCATGCAATACGCTGATTATCCTGCAAACCTGCACACACACTGTAGTCTAGACGACGGTCACGGAGAGATGGAGGAATATGTACGGCAAGCACTTGCACTCGGTTTCCGTACACTGGGATTCTCCTGCCATACCCCGATTTTTAATCAGGAAGATAGCTGGAGAGCTTCCCGGGAGGGCATAGAGACCTACTTCACTGAATTCCAACGTCTTAACAGAGTGTACGGTGAGCGCATTGAACTCTATTGTGGCATGGAATTGGACTATCTGGACCGAGAAGATGTGCTTGCCGGCATTGAGTACCTCGACCGGCTCGATTTCACCATTGCTTCAGTGCACGGCATGTACCATGAACCCACCCGACGCTATCTCAATATTGACGGGCCTGTGGAGGAGTTCGAACTGCTTCTGGCTGACAATTTCGGTGGTAATATCGAGGCCATGGTCGATGCATACTACCGGCTGCAGGGTGATATGATCCGGAGGTACTCCTTTGATATCCTGGGGCACTGTGACCTGATCAAGAAGCGGAACGTCAGTAACTGCTTCTTTGACCCGCAGGCGGAGTACTACCTTCGAAGTGCCGAAGCGATGCTTGATGCTGTCATCTCCAACAACATCCGTATTGAGATCAATACCGGAGGCATGGCCCGCGGTGCAACCAGCGAGCCCTATCCCTCGGAATGGATGCTCAAACGCATAGCTGCTGCCGGCACACCCGTCGTACTCTCCTCAGATGCCCACAATCCGGTCAATCTCGACTTCTTCTACGAAGGGGCGCTGAAGATGATGCAGCGCTGCGATCTGCAGCAGGTTGAGCTGTTGCAGGACCGGCGATGGCAGCGCTGGCAGCCAGTCTGATAAATAGTTAAGGCTGTTCCTGAAAAAGGCTTTATCAATCCGTGAAATAGAGATACTCTCATCCCATGAGTCTCCTGAAGAATAGACAGTACCTGCTCTTCCTCGCGGTCATGCTGCTCTTTGCCGTTGCTTCCTCTCTCTACCGGGGTGTCCTTGACAACTACCTGGCTGAATCCCTGGCAGTGTCAAAGTCAGGACGCGGTATCGTTGAATTCTTCCGGGAGCTGCCGGGGCTGCTGCTGGTATTCATCCTTGCGCTCTTCTACCGCCTTCCGGAGCAGGGCATTATCCGGATCGGTTTTATCATTGCCCTGGCGGGCATTGTCGGGGTACTGCTCGCAGGTTCAAGTTTTATCGTCTCGGTACTCTTCATCACCATCCTCAGTGCCGGGCAGCATATCGTCATGCCGGTAAGGACCTCCATAGTCGTCCATTCGGTAGCGAAAGGCAGGGAGGGAAGTGCCCTCGGCCTGATGCGCAGCCTGCTCAGTATCGGGCAGGTCATCGGGTTCTTCGGGATACCGGTGCTCTTTGCGGCTCTCTATGGTACTACTGAGACGACAAGCCATGACGAAGGCTACCGGATAACTTTTTATATCGTGATCGGCCTGGTAGCCGTTGCCCTCCTTCTGGCCTTCCTGCTGCGCGGCGGCACGGAGCGGATATCGCGGCAGCGGATCTACTTTCACCGCAAGTATATGAAGTACTACATCCTGCAGAACTTCTACGGTGCCCGCAAGCAGGTCTTCCTGACCTTCGGGCCCTACGTGCTGATCCTGAAGTACGGGGCCACCCCCTCGGTGATAGCCACGCTGCTTGGGATCTGCGGCGTAATCACGATATTCACCAACCCGCTCATCGGGAAGCTCATTGACAGGGTCGGTTACAAAGCTGTCATGGTCGGAGATACGGTCGTGCTCTTCTTTGTCTGCCTTGCCTACGGCTTTGCCCACCACCTCTTTCCCCTCGATACCGCCTTTTATTTCATTTATGTGATATTCATCATAGACAGCATCATCTCCCATGCCAGCATGGCAGCCAGTATCTACGTGAAGGAGCTCAGTGACTCCCGGGACGAGGTCACGGCTACCATCACCACCGGCCTCTCTCTCGATCATCTCATCAGCATCTTCGTAGCACTTATCGGCGGCTTCGTCTGGGAGCTCTTCGGCATCGAACTGCTCTTTTCCCTTGCGGCAGCGATGGCGGTGATGAACTCGCTCATCGCCCTGACAATCAGGAAGAGACAGCCCCTAGCCTGAAACTGGAGCAGGGCCTCCGTTGCCAATAACAGCCAAACCATCTGCCCTGACAGCAAAGTCAATCCACAGTTGCAGGAATGCATCGGGCAGGCTACAATTACCATAGACAGTGAATCGTTGGAGGGAAGGTATGCGTATCGGTCTGTATCACGGCTATGAGCTGATGGGTTCTGGAAGCAATGAGTATACCCGCTACCTGGCGGCAAGCCTGCTGGAGCTGGGACATGAGGTCCATATCATCTGCCGTGAGCAGCATCCGGAGCAGCTTCCCTTCATTGAACGGGCCATTGCCTGGGACCGCTCAGGCGCATCTGAAACACTCTTCAGCCTGAACGAAGCACCGCGCTGCCTGCTGCACCAGCTTCCCTACGGGGACGTGCGGCCGGTCTATATCACCGACAAGCAGCGCAAAGGCAACGTGAAGGCCTTTGTATCGATGAGTGATGAGGAGCTGGCAGCCTACCACTCCATGAACGATCTGGTGCTGCACAGGATCCTCTCCTCGGTATCTCTGGATGTGCTGCACGCCAACCATCTGGTCTACCAGCCGATTGATGCCCTGGAGGCCTGCCGGCATACCGGGACGCCGCTGGTCATCTATCCCCACGGCAGCTCCATAGAGTATGTCGTTAAGAGCGATAAACGGTTCTATGACGCGGCTCTCCATGCCATCCTGGAGAGTGCGGGGCTGATCATCGGGAACCGTGAAGTCCGGGATCGGATCGTCAACCTCTATCCTGAGCATCGCTCCGCCATCCTGGAAAAGACGCAGATTGTCGGGGTGGGGGTCGATACATCGCTCTTCAGGCCGGTAGAGCATTCAGAGCGCAGAAACAATATTGAGAAGCTCGTAGCCACCGGAGGCAGGGGCGGTAAGCAGCCGGGACAGAGTGCGGAGCTCAGGCAGCGGCTCGATGCAATGGATATCGAAGCGGTACGTGATTACTGGGATGCCTATGATCATGCCCTCCCCGATGAAAATCTCAACGCCACGCTGTCGAATATTCCCTGGGAGGAGCATATCCTGCTCTTTGTGGGAGCCTTTACCGCCGGAAAGGGGCTGCAGAGCCTCCTTACTGCCCTGCCGTTCATCCTCAGAGATGTTCCCGATACGCAGATGGTGATTGTCGGAGCAGGGGCCTACCGGGAGGTGCTTGAAGCCCTGGTGCATGCACTGGGCAGCAGTAACATCAGGCTGCTGCATGCCCTGGCTGAGCGGGGCATGGACCTTGACCGCAGCGAACTGACCGGGGCGTGGGACGATGTGCTGCAGTTCCTGAAGGAGCCGGGAGTTGAGGATTCCCTCCTTGAGACTGGCCATCTGCTGCGGGATCGGGTCCACTTCCTCGGGCGCCTCAACCATGACCGGCTCCAGTATCTCTTCCCCTGCGCTGACCTGGCGGTATTCCCGTCGGTAGTGCCTGAGGCTTATCCGCTGGTGCTGATGGAGTCTCTCGCAAACGGTGTCATTCCCGTTGTCAGCTACTTCAGCGGATTCAGGGACGGTGTGGATGAGCTGGAGCCTGTTATCGGTACGGATCTGACCGATTACATGAAGATCCCCCTCGATCCGGCAGTCAGGATTGAACAGATCATTGAGAATATTACGGTACTTCTCAGCAGATCCGGTCAGAACACAGATGTCCTGCGCTCAGTTGCCGTGAAGGAGTATGACTGGCGTCACCGCGCTGCCCAAATGGTGAGTGCCTATGAGCGTATTGGAAAGAGGCAAAATTAGGGTACGAATCATCAACAGCCAGATACGCTATAAATAGGATCCGGTATTCACGGTTCAGGGATACTGATCGCCTGCCTTCTGTCTCTTATAGTAATCATGTAATTGATAGAGCTTTGCCATCAATTTGATATCTAATTCCTTTTTCATATCATAGGAACTTACCATTATAGGAAACCATGCACTGTTCTCACCATATTTCCTGATACCCTGCGATCACCGCACCCTGATAATCTCCCCTCTATAAGCCGACTGCCCGGAGATCTGCGCCAGCAGCTCCTCGGTTGCCTGGACGATACTCCTTGCCGCTATCCCTGGGATATAGCGATCCACCAGCACAAGGGGCAGTTGCCTGGAGAGAAGCTGCCCGATAGGGAGTAGTCGAAGATTGTGCCCGGGAACGGGGCTGCAGTGGCTATGATGATCCCGTCCGTTTTCCTGAGGAGCATCTGCGCCACAATCTCCCGCTCCCTGATGTTATCGAACCGGCTGGTTGAGAGGAGGATCGTGGGACCCTCATTGGTAGAGCACATCCTCATTATGCGATGCTAACACGGGTTATCAAATAGGAGGAGAGGACGAAACGCAGCGAGAAAAACAGCATCATCAAGGCTGCCGAGCAGTTTTTCGGTGAACAGAATTTTTACTTGCCGGCATGGGGCTACTGGGGAGTATCATAGTGGTAAGGGCACCATGATGCAGTTGATGAGATAACAGCGTGCGGTCTCGGCTGGGATAGCCATGCAGCCTCCATTAGTATAACCGTAACTGCGCAGGTTTGTGTGACAAAGATACCTTGAAAATACCAGTACTTTAGTACCTTTACTTTATATCTATATGTTTTAATATGCTATTATGGAGTTACTGAAGGGTTTACGATGAAAATACTTAATTTTGGCTCAATCAATATAGATATTGTATATACGATCCCTCATATCGTCCGACCGGGAGAAACACTCTCAAGTTTGGATAGTACAATCAATGCTGGAGGAAAGGGGGCTAACCAATCTATTGCTCTTGCTCGTGCAGGTGTTGATGTATGGCATGCAGGCAAGATCGGACATGATGGAACATGGGTACTTAAAATGATGCAGGATAATGGTATCAATACTGATTTGGTGCAGTTGTATGATGGACCAACTGGCAAAGCGATTATCCAGTTAACTCCAGAAGGAATAAATTCGATAATTCTCGAAGGAGGTGGAAATAGGAGCATTAGTTCTGCTGATATTGACACTGCATTAAAACCGTTCAATCAACATGACTTTCTCATTGTTCAGAATGAAATAAACAATATGTCGGAAATTCTGTACAAAGCTTCAAAAAAGAATATGAAGATTTTTCTGAATCCTGCTCCTTTTGATGAGCCTGTAACAAATTGGCCTATTGAGCTTGTTCATACACTGATT
>CAZSBC010000077.1:14649-14908 GCA_964605195.1 uncultured Spirochaetales bacterium
GGGAACTCTCTGGTACCACCGGTGATTATGAAGCACTGGTCAATGCATTGACAGGGAAATATCCAGATCTTCATGTTATCCTGACAGCCGGAAAAGATGGATCATATTTCGGGTTAGGTCAGTGTCGTTATTATGAACCTGCGGTAAAAGTCCCCGTTGTTGATACTACTGCAGCTGGTGATACCTATTTTGGGTATTATATAGCATCAATTATTATGGGGAAGTCTGTGCCTCAAGCAATGAAACAGGCATCTGCAGC
>CAZSBC010000078.1:0-13910 GCA_964605195.1 uncultured Spirochaetales bacterium
ATACCAGAACAGCATGATGACTATATCCTGGAAATATTGGTTCTATTATCGATTTTTTTGTTGATTATTGATGATCTTCTTAACAGCTACCCACGTCATCTGAACACATGAAGGGTTGATCACTTGTATTGTAATCATATGTTTTTTGCGTATGAATTATCCCAACCTGCAGGGTTTTGTGGTTTTGTCACTCTGTTTTCCTGGAATGTTTCAGGCATTTTGCCGGGTTGGGAATGAACATTGGTACGTGCCGTTTGTAGGCATTATAAATATTCCCAAACTCTTTTACCAGGAAATACTCTTCTGTTTTTGCCATTGCATATATCAGCAGACAGGCTGCCGGGAAAGCAATTGCCGCATAGAGGCTGGATAGCAGCAGCGAGCAGGCAGCATGAGCCAACAGACCGCCAAAATACTGGGGATGCCGCAGGCAGGAATATACACCGCTGGTGACAATTGTCTCCGTACGATGCGTTTCAGCAGTTTTAAGCCCTGTCCTGCAGACTCCCGCCAGGCCAAAATACCAGGCTCCTATCCATAGGGGAAGAGAGAGCAGGAGATGCAGAATATTGGTTTTGCACCACAGGATTTTCCAGGATAGAGCAGTACTGCTGTCGGGCAGAAGAGAGTACCCCGGTTGGGGAACTATCCAAAGGGAAAACCAGAAGAGAAAAAACCCCCATCCCGATATCCTGCCAAGCAACTCACCAATCTCTCTTCCGCGTCTGGTACCGTATCTTCGTTCCATCCAGAAGTGGTTGAGGGAGAGATAATAGAAAGGTAGCATAAGGAGGAGGCCGATACAGGCTGCAGGAAAGTACCACTTCATACCATCCACTCCAGCGTAATTCTACTATACTGCGGAGGGGAAGTCATTATCACTGCCGGATCTTTTCAGGTAAATGCTACAGCTTCGCTTCAGCAATGGATCGCTGAAGATCTTCTGCCTGTTATCTCCCTGTGGTGTCCAGCCTATTCTTTCTCTCCACCAATCGGGAAAAGATCCAGCAGAGAATGAATATTGCCGTCAGTACCAGTACGATGGCTGGACCCGAGGCGACATCGAAGTAGTAGGAGAGATAGAATCCAATGATTGTCGCGAGCAGGGAGAAGCCTGCCGAAAGCAGCATAATGTGCTTCATCTTCTTGGCAAGTGCGGATGCCGCAGCTGCCGGAGTAATGAGCAGGGCAAGCACAAGCACGATACCTACTGCCTGTACGGCAATGACCGTCGTGATCGCGACGGCCCCAAGCAACCCGTATCGGATAACTGCCGGGGAGAGCCCGATCGCAACGGCATGGGCCGGGTCAAAACTCGTTACCAGCAGCTCCTTGTAGAACAGCACCACCCCGACGAGCACAACGAAGGTCACGATCAGCATGAAAATGAGATCGGTACGGTTTACCCCGAGAATATTTCCGAAGAGGATATGGTTCAGGTCCTGGAATGTCGATATCCTGCCGAGCAGCAGGATGCCGAGGGCGAAGAGGCCGACAAAGATCACGCCAATTGCAGTATCCTCTCGCATGGATTGCCTTCTTGTAAGCAGCCCTATCCCGATGACGGCCACGATAGCGGCTCCCAGGGCTCCGATGATATAGCTGAAGCCGAAGATATAGGCAATGACGATGCCAGGAAGAATTGAGTGCGCCACCGCATCCCCTGCAAAGGACATGCCCCGCCAGACAACAAACGGGCTTAAGGCAGCACAGGCAAGCGAAGCCAGGATGCCTGCCAGCAGACCGCGTAGAATGAATGCATACATGAATGGTTCTGTTAGCCAGGCAATCATACGCCCTGCTCCTCTTTGCTGTGAAACTCGAAACCGTAGGCCCGGGCTATGTTTTCCGCAGTAAGTACCTCTTCAACCTCACCGTCGGCAATGAGTTCATGATCAAGGAAGAGGGCCCGTGAGAAGTGAACGGGGAGAATGCCAAGATCATGCGTACTGACCACCGCAGTCTTACCCTGAGCCGTAATATCTTCTATGGTATGGAAGATCAGCTCCTGTGTGGTGATATCGGTATGGTTCAGCGGTTCGTCCAGGAGCAGCAGGTCGGCATCGTGCGCCAGGGAGCGGGCCAACATGACCCGCTGCTGCTGCCCGCCGGAGAGCTCTCCCACCTGAGTATCTGCCAGTTCGGTGATCTTCATCTGCTCCAGAGCCCTGTCCACGGCCTCCTGATCCGCTCTGGTAGCCCGTTTCAGCCAGCCAAGATGCACATACCGGCCGGTGAGGACAACCTGACGGACTGTGACGGGAAACTGCCAGTCCACTGCTGCCCGCTGGGGGACGATGGCTGTCCGGTGCCGGCAGGTGGTTGCCGGATGACCGTAGACCTCGATACTCCCGCTCTGCATCGGTTCAAGCCCCAGAATCAGCTTGAGCAGGGTGGACTTTCCCGAACCGTTCGGGCCGACAAGGGCAACCCGTTCCCCGGGTGCGATCGTGACAGTGATCTGCTTCAGGGCCAGTTTTGCTGCACCGGGATACCGGAAGGAGAGATTCCTGATATCGAGGGCTGGCTGCTGCTCATCAGGTGGCATGGTGCAGCTGCCGCCGTAGAGCAGTGAATGGGAATGGTTATGCTTGCTCACGATCACTCCTTCAGGACCTGGGCAATTCTCCGGGAATTCTCCAGCATGAACCCGATATAGGTATCACCGGGCGATCCCGTTTTGGCAAGTGCGCCCGTCAGGAGGGGTACAACAGCAATATCTGTGCCCGATTCTGTCGATATGGCCCTGGCAAGCTTCTCCAGATCTGCAGTCGCGGTCTCACCGACAAAGATAGTTGTTATCTCCTCTTTTTTCAGCAGTTCCACCAGCGCGGCGATATCACGGGCTGAGGGTTCGGTACCGGTGGAGGTTCCCGGTATGATCGTTCCGATCGTCTCGAATCCATAGTGCTCTGAAAAATGGCTCAGCAGCTCATGGTCGGTAATCAGCTTCCGTCGTTCGGGGAAGATACCTGAAAGGAGCAGTTCAATCTCACCATCAAGCTGCATAAGGGCGCTTCGATATGCCCCCGCATTCCGGCTGTAATCGGATGCATGGGCCGGATCGGCCTGTGAAAGCACATCCTCCATCACCTCTGTCCAGCTTGCGACATACAGCGGATTGAACCAGACATGGGGGTTCACGCCTCCATGATCATGCCCGTCCTCCTCTTCCTCATCATGATGCTCTTCATGTTCCCCTTCCTCAGAAGCTAGTAATTCTATTGCTGCCGAAACTGGGACAACGTACCCGGTAGCCGCTGCCGTGACGGCATCAAGCAGCTGCTCCTCAAGATCAAAACCGTTTATGAATACAATATCGGCCTCCTCAATCCGCTTGAAATCGGAGGGATTCGGCTGGTAGCCGTGCGGATTCACACCGGCCCCGATCAGGACAGAGATGGTCGCGTGATTCCCGGCCACAGCCTTAAGGACATCACCGATGATGCTGGTGGTTGCGACAACTTTCAGGGAACGTTGTGAGAGAGCATCTACCGGCTCAATCAGCGGAATCGTATCGTATTCGCCATACTTATCATGTCTGTCCTCCGCTCCGCCAGCAAAGAGCATCGCGGAAGAAATCAGCAGCATGGTCAGGATACTTATAAAACGGGATAGTTTCATCTGGACACCTCCTCTTCATGATCACAGACCAGGATTGATGCATTGCAGGAGGTACACTGCTTGACATGATGATGTTCGAGAAACCGGGTCCAGTGCCGGCGCTGGGCCGACGAGAGCGTGCCGGTACCTCTGCATACCGGACATCTGTTACCAAGCGATTCCAGTATTGCCGTACGAATAAAGGCTGATCTGTTCTCGACACCGGCTAGAGCAGCTGCAAGAGCCTCATCCACCTTGAAGGTGATTATCTCCTCTTTCTTGCTCACGGGAACCTCCCCTATGTATCACGTTCTGGTAATACAAAGTAATAAACCAATATTGCTATAATACTGTCAGCCTCATGCTACCGTCAAGTCTAGAGCGGGAAACGAAACAACCCGGCTGCTGCCATTTACTTCCTCCGCCATCATGACTATATTGAAATAAGTACCAAAAATTGAGGGAGGTATCGCTGATGAATCCGCTGCTGCTCAGTTTTCTCCTCATACTGGCAGTAAATATGCTCTTTTTCATATTTGCAGCCCTGCTGAAGACAGATGTTGTTACCGATCTCTCCTACAGCCTCAGCTTTCTCATAGCTGCCGTGGTTCTCATGCTGCGTTATCCTTCCGATGGGGGCCTGCACCCTCTCCTGGCAACAGCCATGGTCGGTATCTGGGCTCTCCGGCTCGGCCTCTATCTCTTTGGACGCATCCTCAAGATACGAGTTGATCACCGCTTTGATGACAAGCGTGACAGTTTTGTGCGCTTCGGAGCCTTCTGGATTCTCCAGACAGTCACTGTGTGGATCGTCATCCTTCCGCTGACCCTCTACCACTCCTATGGATTCGTAAGAGATATCACCATCTCCTCAGCTGCCGGAATCGTCATCTGGGCAGCAGGCCTTATCTTCGAAGCGGTGTCAGACAGACAGAAGCAGCTCTATAAGAACAAGGGGGGGAAGGGACTTCTCATGGAGGGTCTGTGGAAATACTCACGGCATCCCAACTACTTCGGCGAGATCCTGCTCTGGTGGGGCTTCTATCTCTTCCTTGCAGGCTCATTGCCGCTGGGACCCAAGCTGGGAGCCCTTGGAGGGCCACTGTTCATCTCCATCCTGCTGCTCTTTGTCAGCGGCATCCCGCTGGTTGAACAAAGCTGGCAGGAGCGCTACGGCAGTGATCCCGAGTTCAGGCGCTATATGGTCCAGACATCGGTCATCATACCCCTGCCGACCAGAAGGAACCTCTCCTGACTATGCAGGCAGTTCCTCCCCTCCTGGCACTTCTGGCCGGTTTCATGGCCGGATCCCTGCCGACTGCCTATCTGGCCGGCAGGCTCAAGAGCAGGAACCTCACCAGGGAGGGCAGCGGTAACTCGGGGGCAACCAATGCCGCCCGCGTGCTGGGGATGAAATGGGGTCTGGCTGTAGCAGTCATTGATATCATGAAGGTTGTCGGAGTGCTGCTGGCTGCTGAGAACCTTCCAGACATTGATAGCGCCCTGCTGTACGGAGTCGGTTTTGCGGCGATTCTCGGGCACGTCTTTTCTCCCTTCCTTGGGTTCAGGGGAGGAAAGGGAGTTGCCGCTACCGCCGGTGCGGTGGTTTATTTGTTCCCTGTTGGAGCAGCCTGGGCATTGCCGGTGTTTGTGCTGACAACTGCTGTGACAGGATACGTATCGCTGGCTTCCCTGCTGGCGGTGGGATTGCTGCCGGTATTCATGCTGCTGCTGGCGTACCTGGGGGTGATTGCCTTTTCGCTTCCGCTGCTTGTCTTCCTCACCGGAACGGCGGCAGTGGTGATCTGGGCCCACCGCAGCAATATTCAGCGGCTGATAACCGGTAATGAACGCAGATTCAGCAGAAAGCGCTGATCAGGAGCTACTATGCAACAGAGTATTGATGGAACATTACTGTACAACTCCCTGCAGGCAGGGTACCACAATTTCCTCCGGGAACGCAGGAACATAGATGCTATCAACCTCTTTCCGGTTCCCGACGGTGATACGGGAAGCAATATTGCCCATACCCTTGCCTCGGTATTCCAGAAGGTCCCTTCACATCCGTCGGTATCGACGGTGATGCACCGGATTGCCGAACAGGCTCTCTTCAATGCCAGGGGAAATTCCGGGATGATCCTTGCCCAGTTCTTCAAAGGGTTCCACCTAGCTGTTCACTCCAGTGACAGGATATCACGTGAAATGCTGGTATCGGCTATCCAGTCCGGTACAAAACAGGCCTTCAAGGCAGTTGATACGCCGGTGGAGGGAACGATCCTCACGGTAATGCGCAAACTCTCCTTCGAACTGAACCACTCCATGGAATCCATTCTCACCATCCCACTGCTGCTGCACCGGGGGCTCAGAGCGGCCGAACGGGCAGAGCGGGAGACCACCGATGAGATGCCGGTACTGAAGAAGGCCGGTGTGGTGGATGCCGGCGCGAAGGCCTTCGTGGCGCTGCTGCAGGGTGTGACGGCCTTCATCAGGAGCGGTGAAATTCCAGAGAGTGCAAGCCTGCCGAAGCATGATCTGCCGCTGCCTGTCCATGATCACAGCGCAGCTGAAGAGCCTAAGGGGGGCAGATTCTGCACTGAGGCTATAATTCGCAATGTCACAGCAGGTGTGGAAAATATCAGGGAGAGACTGCACGGCAAGGGGGATTCGCTCGTCATCGGTGAGTTCGACGGCAACGTACGGGTTCACCAGCATACCGACAACCCTGCCGGCCTCTTTGATGCCATCGCCCCGTTCGGCACTGTGGATGAAAAGAAGGTTGATGATATTCACCGGCAATATCTTACCGTCCACAGACCGCTTTCGAAAACGGTCATCGTCACCGACTCATCCGCCGACATCCCGGAAGCGATGCTTGATGAGCTGCGTATCCAGACAATTGCCCAGCAGATACTCTTCAGTGACGAGACCCACCTCGACCGGCTGACAATAGACAATCCCATTCTTGTGAAAAGAATTGCTGAGAAGGACGAATTTCCCACATCATCCATGGCCAGTGTCGGGAGCATGCAGACACTCTTCTCCTATCTCTCCGAGTACTACGAATCGATCATTGTCATCTCCATAGCAGCTGAACTGAGCGGGACCTTCCAGTCTTACCGTCTTGCAGCCGAAGGGCTGCTTGAGCAGGAATACCCCATTCACATCATCGACTCACGGAAGAATGCCACGGCTCAGGGGCTCCTGACACTCATGGCAGCCCGGATGGCAGCCGACAACGTGCCGGCTTCCGAAATTGTCTCAATTATTGAGCAGGAACGCGACAGGACAGAGATTCTGGTAAGCGTCCAGAATATCGAGCATATGATCCGCAGCGGAAGAATCAGCGGACGACTCGGTACAATTGCCAGGAAGCTGCACATGCACCCCATAATTGGGCTTACGAAAGGGGGCGGTGGTACCATCAAAGGAGTCAAGTTCTCCAAGGTCGGTAGCATCAGTTCTGTGATACAGCGGATAAAACGCGCTCACCACACCTCTGGGATCACCTCCTTTGCCGTATCCTATGTGCGTGACCGGGCCCTCGCCGAACAGACAGCCGAGCTCATACAGGCAGCCACAGGCATAGCTCCAGAATTCATTGTCCCGGTCTCCCCGGTCATTGCCATGTTTGCCGGGGACGGAGCAGTCTCTGTCGCCTACCGGACAGCCTAGGCCGGCTGGGCATTATCTCTTTACTGCCGATGCATACACATCGATCGCCCGTCTCCTTGCCCAGCTGTGGTCTACCATGGGCTGGGGATATGATCCGGTGCCAATTTCAGGAACCCACTTTCGTATATACCTGCCCTGAGGATCAAACCGCTTCTGCTGGGTAAGGGGGTTGAATACCCGGAAATAGGGCGCCGCATCACAGCCGGTACCCGCCGCCCACTGCCAGTTGCCCACATTCGAGGAGGCTTCATAATCAAGCAGCTTTTGCGCGAAATAACGCTCTCCCAGGCGCCAGTCAAGCAGCAGATCCTTGCAGAAGAAGCCTGCCGTTATCATCCGAACCCTGTTGTGCATATACCCGGTTGCATTGAGCTCCCGCATGCCGGCATCCACCATGGGAAATCCGGTCTGCCCGCTGCACCAGCGCTCGAAATCAGCTTCGTCTGACCTCCAGGCAACGGCGTCGTACTTACTCCGGAAGTTCTTGGTAAGCGAGCGGGGATAATGGTACATGATCTGGATGAAAAACTCCCGCCATATCAGTTCATTGAGGAACTCAGGCTGCTGCGAAACCGCAATCTCAACCAGTCTCCGGATACTCACCGTCCCGAACCGCAGATGGGGACCGGCCCGGGAGGTACTATCCAGGGCAGGATAGTCCCTAGCATCCCCATATCCGGCTATCGCTGCAATATTGAGCGGTTCCGGAGCGATTGCAGCTGATCGGAACCCGAACCGTTCAAGAGGTGGAATTGGGGAGTGCCCCTTCAGAAGGGAAAGGTGGTCCGGTATCCGGAACGTTTCCAGGCCCACCTCATCAAGGTGCATACGCCACCGATTACGGTAGGGGGTGAAGACAGTGTAGGGATTCCCGTCCCGCTTCACGACAGCATCCGGCCTGAAGATCACATGGTCGGTCAAGCGTATGAATGCGATATCCCGGTCCTTCAGCAGGCGCTCCACGGCAGCATCGCGCTGCACGGCAGCCGGTTCAAAGTCTTCATTGGCGAAGAGCGCAGTAACCCGATACCGCTTAAGAAGCCGCATGATAACCTCTTCGGGGACTCCCTGCTCAACGAGCAATGAACCGCCGGCTGCAGAAAGTTCCCTCTGCAGCACCAGCAGAGAATCATAGATGAAGGAGATACGGGCATCATCTTCAGGGAGCGTTGCCGTGATGGCCGGATCAAAGATAAAGAGAGGCAGGATCGGAAGACCTTGCTCCACGGCAACCGAAAAGGCCCGGTTATCCACCAATCGCAGGTCCCGTCTGAACCAGAACAGTACTATCGGTCGCTCTGTGTCTGCCATAATACCCCCCCCTGAAAGTGTAGCAAAGGAGAGATCCGTAGTCTATACTGTTCTGTATGCTGAAAAGAGAACAAGTCTGAGATTATTTCAGGAACTGGGACCGGATACCTTACGGCCCGTTCACTGCGGGAGGATATCAGTGAAACCGGCTTTACTCGTGATCGGGATGCAGAGCGGCTCGTTTTCCGGGGAGAGCACTGCTTCAATGACGGCTGCTGCTGAGTATATCAGGGAGGTGGCAGGATACTTCAGGCAAGCTGGAGCCCCCCTAATCTGGGTGCTGCATGAAGATGCTGCCTCCGGGACGACAGCGGGAAGCGAAGCCTGCAAGATTATCGACCTGCTTGAAAGGGGGCGGGAAGAACCGCTCATCCACAAGGTGCACGCCAACAGCTTCAGGGACACTGATCTTGCCGGCATACTGAAAAAAGGCGGTGTTGATGTGGTAGTCCTAACCGGTCATGCCGCCGAGAAAGATCTGCTGGCAACCTATCGGGGAGCTCTCGATAGCGAAATTCTACCGGTCATGCTGCGACACGGTCTTGCCAGCGGAGATCCCGATAATCTGCGGTTTGTCGAGCAGATATGTGACACTGTTTCATACCGTCTGACAGGCAGGATGCTCGAGAACTGTAGCTTCTGAGGCATCCGCGGCAGATATTATGATAATCACGTTTTTGGGAGGGGAGCTACTGGACTGTCGACCCGTAATGGGGTATTGTCCTGTTGGCATACAGCCTCTCACCGACAGCTGATGCATACCCGAAACAGGACGAGAAATGAAACATAGAGCAGAAAACAGCGGCATCAGGAATATCGCGATCATAGCCCATGTAGATCATGGCAAGACTACCCTGGTTGATGCCATGTTCCGTCAGAGCGGAGTATTCAGGGACGGACAGGTGCACGACGAACGGATCATGGACAGCATGGATCTGGAGCGGGAACGGGGTATCACCATCGCGGCCAAGAACTGTTCGATACTTTGGAACCAGACCAAGATCAATATTCTCGATACCCCCGGGCATGCCGATTTCGGCGGGGAGGTGGAACGGGCCCTTTCGATGGTCGACGGTGCCATCCTGCTTGTAGATGCTGCCGAAGGGCCTCTGCCCCAGACAAGGTTTGTGCTGGGAAAGGCCCTGCAGGCAGGACTGAAGCTGATCGTTGTCGTCAACAAGATCGATCGCCGCGATGCCCGGACCGCCGCAGTGCTCGATGAGATTTACGATCTGCTGATAGATCTCGATGCCCATGAGGAGCAGCTTGATTTCCCGGTGCTCTATGCCGTCGGGAAGGATGGGACAGCCTCTACCGACATAGCTGTTGCAGGCAGCGACCTGCGGCCCCTCTTCAATGCCATAATTGAAGAGATACCCGGGCCGCAGTACGATCCTGAAGAACCCTTTCAGATGCTGGTATCGGACCTCTCCCACTCCGACTATCTTGGAAGGCTGGCAATCGGCAAGGTGGTCAACGGAACTATCCGCTCCCGGGAGCGGTTGGTATGCCTCGGTGTGGATGAGAGCCGGATACCGCTGAACGTCTCCCATCTGCAGGTCTACAGCGGGAATACCCTTACCGACACAAACAAGGCCGAACCGGGCGACATCATCGTCCTCTCCGGGATAGAGAATGTCCATATCGGGGATACGATCTGTCACACATCCAATCCCAAAGCCCTGAAGCGCATTACCATAGATGAACCTACCATCTCCATGCGTTTTACCGCCAACAACTCCCCCTTCAGCGGGAAGGAGGGAACCCAGGTGCAGTCAAGCAAGTTGCGGGAACGGCTGCGTCGTGAGACATTGAAGAACGTCTCACTGCTCATTGAGGAGCTGGAAGGATCCGAGGGAATACTGGTGAAGGGACGGGGAGAGTTCCAGATGGTTATCCTGATGGAGACCCTGAGAAGAGAGGGCTTCGAGTTCTGTGCCGGCCAACCCGAGGTGATCTTCTACTACAAGGATGGACGGAAACTCGAACCGATTGAACATCTGTTCATTGACTGTGAAGAGCAGTATGCGGGAATTGTTACCGAAAAGCTCTCCAAGCGCAAGGGGCTGATGTACTCCTATGTGAACCATGAGAGTGGCCGTGTCCGCCTGGAGTTCACCATTCCATCACGGGGACTGATCGGATACCGTGATGAGTTCCTCACAGATACACGGGGAACGGGACTGCTCAACTCCTACGTGACAGGCAATGAACCCTATCGCGGTGATTTTCCCTCCCGGCAGACCGGCTCCCTGGTTGCCGACCGTCAGGGTGAGGCTGTCCCCTACGCCCTCTACAATCTGGAGCCGCGCGGCACGCTCTTCATCACTCCGGGGCAGCGGGTCTACGAAGGCATGATCGTGGGGGAGCATAACCGGAACAACGACCTCAACGTAAACCCCTGCAAGACGAAGAAGCTGACTAACATGCGGGCATCCGGAAAAGATGATGCGGTCACCCTAACACCCATTCTCCCCATGACGCTTGAGCGGGCCATCCAGTTCATACGTGAGGATGAGGTTGTCGAAGTGACCCCGAAATCAATCAGGATACGCAAGCGGATCCTCTCGGCTGCCGATCGTAGGGTGGCCGGCAAACGCAGTTGAGGATTTCTTCATACGCTACCTGATCACTTCAACAACTCCAGCTCGTGCTGTCACACTACCGATGCAGCAGAGTGTTGTCCCGGCGGTGCGGAAGCGCTCCTCGAGGACCCCACAGTGCGTTGGTGCGATGGTGAAGAGCAGCCCGCCCGATGTCTGCGGATCAAAGAGCAGGTTCAGCTCTCCTTCAGTGCAGGCTTCCAGGTTATCAATATGCGAGGACCTGAACTTCCTGTTACGCAGGGTACCCCCGGGAACAAAGCCCGCTTCAATATACTCACTCACATGGGGATGGAGCGGAACGGCATCCAGCTGAATGCTCATACCGATATCCTGTGCTGCGATCATTTCACAGATATGCCCTATCAGCCCGAAACCGGTAACATCGGTACAGGCAGAAACAGGCACTCCCTTCAGGCATGCTGCAGCTGCCCTGTTCAGCTCGCTCATGGCATTCTGTGCCGAATCCCAGGCATCAGCATGTGCCCTTCCCGCCCGATAGGCGGTGTTGATGGTGCCGGTTCCCAATGGCTTGGTGATAAAGAGCAGGTCTCCTGCAACCGCACTGTTATTTCGCAGGATATCCTCAAGATTAACCAGTCCGGTGACAGAAAACCCGAACTTCAGCTCCCGGTCATCGATACTGTGACCCCCGACCAGGGCGGTGCGGGATTCGGCAAGGGCATCGAGCCCCCCCTCGGTAATCCGCCTGAGATGTTCGATTTCCATGGTATCCTTAGGGAAGCCCACGATACTTACCGCCGTTACCGGCGTCCCTCCACAGGCATAGATATCAGAGAGGGCATTGGCTGCAGCTATGCGCCCGAAAACAAATGGGTCGTCAACTATGGGAGGAAAGAAATCAACTGTCTGTATCAGAGCCTGTGTCGCTGATATCTGATAGATACCCGAATCCTCACTCGTCTCATAGCTGGCAATCAGCTCGGGATACTCGGGCTGGGAAAGGCCGCAGAGAGCCTTGTCAAGAAGTCCCGGCCCGAGCTTTGCTCCGCACCCGGCAAACCTGGTATATTTTGTCAGCTGTATATCATCAGCACCGCTCATTACTCGCCTCCTGAAGTTGGTAACATCTGCATGGATCGGATGATTCTACCATTACACACTGTTCCCTGTCATTATAGTTTCTCATGTATAATGGCAATCTTCCATTATTCGCGCTCATATGCATATTCTCAGTTGCAGTAGAGCATCTCTGTCGGTACAATAACAAAGTGATCTGATCACAGATTGATCTGACCGGATGTATGCATATTTCCGTATTCAGGAGAGATTTTCCGATGGAACCAGCAGATGCCAAGCTTCGGATTGCCATATTTACCGACTCTTTCCTGCCGATGATCAGTGGAGTGGTCACGGCCACAATCAATCTTGCCAAGGCCCTTGCTGATCGCGGCCACTTTGTGCTTATCGTAAACCCCGGCTCCAAAAAAGAGAGTTTCACCTACCCGAATATCAGGGTTGAATCGGTGGCTTCAATCAGGGCTCATTTCTACGAGAACTTCAAATGGTCGGCTCCCTTCAGCCCCAGGATCCGTGAGATCGTGAAGAACGAGCAGATTGAGGTGATCCATTTCATGACCCCGTTTACCGTCTCATTCGTCGGGATCAACATCGCACGTGCCCTCGGCCTTCCGGTAGTGGGTACCTTCCATACATTCATCTCCGATCCTTCAAACTATCGCCACTTTGTACGCGGCCGTATCTTTGATGTGAAGGAGGAGAGCGTATGGCACTACTCAAACCTCTACTATAATGCCGCCGACATCAACACGGCTCCGGCAGAGAGTACCCGCAGGGAGATGATGGCCAACGGCAGCAGGGTCGCTATTCACGTGATATCAAACGGGATTGATCCCGGCATCTTCGATAACCGCGAGGTTGCCGCTTTCAGGAAGCGATATAACCTCGGGGATACGGTATTGCTCTATTTCGGAAGGATCTCTCAGGACAAGAATATGACTACCCTGCTCAATGTATTCTTCAAGGTGGCCGAAACTGTTGCGGATGCCCAGCTCCTGATAATCGGTGAAGGACCGCAGCGAAAAAAGCTTCAGCAGATGGCGGCCGAACATCCTGCCGGCAAGCGTGTCATCTTCACCGGAGGCATCCCGCATGATGCGCTGATCCGCAGCGGCGTATTCGCTGCCTGCAGACTCTTCGTGACAGCCTCTGAAACGGAAAACCAGCCGATGACCATTCTTGAAGCCCAGGTCAACGGAATCCCCTGTGTTGGGTTCAACGTCAGGGGGATACCCGATCTCGTCAAGGATGGAGTTAACGGACGAGTGCTTCCAAAGGGTGACAGCAATGCAATGGCCTGTGCAGTCTCTGAAATCCTCAAGGACACCACCCTGCATAAAACCCTTGCTGAAAATACCAGAAAGATGGTGCAGGAGCATTTCATGTCCCATGTAGCCACCAGGTGGGAAGAGCTCTATCGATCACTTCGCTACGATTACCAGAAAGGTGTATACCCGCAAAAGGAGCGGCTGCACCTCACCCAGATCCTCGGCATGCTCAAGGAGATCCAGATTACTCTGCGCTGACAATCCCCCGACCGTCTGCCAGCTTTCAGGACACTCTGGCCGATTTCCCAATAAATTCGTACATTAGAGATAAGATCAGGCATCTGGAGGCTTCCATGGCATTGATAACGTGTAGATTCTTCTCAAAGGTACTCCAGTACCAGACCTCCATGCA
>CAZSBC010000078.1:13920-14892 GCA_964605195.1 uncultured Spirochaetales bacterium
ATCGGGAAAAAGGTGCATGCGCCGGGGGGGAGTTATCCGGTCCTCTGGCTCTATCACGGCCTTTCAGACAATGACAGCGCCTGGATCCGCAACACGGCTATTGAGCGCTATGCCCAGGAGTACGGTCTTGCAGTAGTCATGCCCGATGCCGCCCGCAGCTACTATACCGATATGGCTTCTGGCGGCCGATACTGGGAATTTATCAGCCGGGAGGTGATGACCAGGGCCCGTCAGTTCTTTCCCCTCTCAAAACGGCGTTCCGATAACTATGTGGCAGGATTGTCCATGGGAGGGTTCGGCGCCTTCAAGCTGGCCCTGCAGAAACCACGGAGCGTTACTGCGGCAGGCAGTTTCTCCGGAGCAGTAGATATCCTCGACAGACTGCAGGCTGCCGGCCGGCGGGCTGACGAGTTTGAGCGGATGTTCGGGCCCTTCGAAGATGTTCCCGGCAGCATAAACGATCTCTCCGGCACGATGCACAGGATGTCCCAGGATACCAAGCGGGAGCTCCCGGCCCTGTTTCAGTGTTGTGGTACCGAGGATTTCCTGCTGCAGTCCAACCGCACTTTCCATCAAGCTGCTGAAGCAGCCGGTATTTCCCATACATACATCGAGGAGGATGGTTTTGCCCATACCTGGGATTACTGGGAGATTGCCATCCGTCAGTTTCTTGAATGGCTTGCAGGACAGAACCTCACCTGATTGACCGCTTCCCATCAGGAGAGCTGTTGCTATTATCATGCAGGCAAATTACTATAGAGAAAACTATTTCCGGAGGATCTTGTGAGCGAAATCTATGTGACAGGACACCAGAATCCCGATATGGACTGTACAACGGCATCGTACTGCTACAGCTTCCTCAAAAGCAGGGTGGATCCCGAGAGCACCTATATTCCAATACGCTGCGGCTCCCTGAACAACCAGACAACCGAAGCCTTCCGACGGGCCGGCATAGAGCCGCCGGCACTGTAC
>CAZSBC010000079.1:0-14689 GCA_964605195.1 uncultured Spirochaetales bacterium
ATGTGTAAGGAGAAAATAATGAGAAAAATTACCATTTTCATTCTGATGGTGCTTGTTGCTGTTTCGTCTCTGGTTGCCCAGGGAAGCAGTGAAGCAGAAGCTGCAGCCCCCAGGAAAGTGACCCTGGATGTCATGATGAGTTTCCCCCGCTTTACCGACCAGATGGAGGCCTATCTGGATCAGTTTTCTGCCAGGATGCTTGAAGAAAAGGGTATCGACGTGGAGATAAACCTGGAGATGCCCAGTTCCGATCAGTATATCAACATACTGCAGACCCGCCTCTCATCAAATGACGCACCGGATCTGTTCACCCTGCACGCATCAGCCCATATGCCGACCTATCATGCCGCAGGGTATCTGGCAGATCTGTCGAACGAACCGCTTGCCGACAAACTCTACCCCGATGTCCGGGATACCGTGTCAATTGACGGCAGTGTCTATGCCGTTCCCTTCGAAAGCACAGTATGGGGATACCTCTATAATAAAGATATCTTCGAAGAATATGGACTGCAAACTCCCGATACCCTCTCTGAGATGCAGGAAGTGGTTGATACGCTCAATGCCAATGGGGTTACCCCCTTCATCCTGGCATTCCAGGAACAGTGGGTACCTCAGCTGATGACTGCCCTCTCCCTCGGCGGGAAAGTCAGCGGGAATGTGCCGGACTGGGTAGAGCGCATGTACAATGATGAAGGGTCCTACAGCGAGGTTGCCGATATTTTCGGGATCATTGATATTATCATGCAGAATGGCACAGACCGGGCTATGGAAACCGGATCCCAGCAGGGGGCTGCCGATTTTGCCAATGGTAAGGCTGCTATGTTTGTCCAGGGGACCTGGAGCGCGGAGTCAATCCTTTCGGTGAACCCGGATATCCGCATTGGAGTTGGAGCCCTTCCGGTCAATGAGGATACCAACTGCACAAGGGTGAACCTGGCAACCACCACATCCCTGGCAGTCTATGCAGAGACACCTGAGATGGAGATCGCGCTTGAGCTTGCAAACTACATACTGGATGAGGAGGATTCTTCAGCCTTATACAAATCCCTGAAGTTCAATCCGGTTGCTGATGTGCATAATTTTGAACAGTTCTCCTGGGCCGAGGATGCATCCGCCTATGTCGCTGCCGGCCGGGCCTATAAAGATCTTGTATTACCAAACGCAGTAACCTCTGAGCAGGGAATGCTGCTGCAGAGCTACTACATCGGCGATATCACAAAAGATGAATTCATAGAAGCAATGGATAACGCGTTCCAGGCTGCCAACAAGGCCAGGAACCAGACTTCGCAGTAAATCAATCGGCGTACATTGAAGGTACCGGTTCCTCCCCTGGCGGGGGAACCGGCTGCCCGCCGCACAGGTGCGCGGCAGTTTACCGGGGAGACTATCTGTATGAATTATAGAGCGCAAAAAGGCAGGAATTTCTGGATACTCATCTGCAGTGCTCCAGCCCTGCTGACCTTCATGATGATCAAGCTGATCCCTTCGGTTATGGGACTCTGGTACAGTCTGACCAACTGGAATGGAATCAATCCCACATCCAGCTACATCGGCTTCGAGAACTTCAGAGAAATCTTCACTGCAGATCCCCATTTCTGGGATTCGATGAGATTCACCCTGAAATATGTGGTCTGGATTGTCATTGCAATGAACCTGGCAGCTCTGTTGCTGGCAGCATTCATTGAAAGCCTGAAAAAGGGTAAGGGGGTATTCAGAACCATCTTCTACCTTCCAAACATGATCAGCATGATCATCGGGGGGTATATGTGGAACTTCATATTTACCCGGGTCCTCTATCACTTCTCCGACTCCTGGGGATGGAGCTTCTTTGACAAGTCCTGGATAGGAGATTCCCAGTACTCCTTCTATGCCATCGTCACTGTGGCTCTCTGGGGTGGTGTCGGATACATTATGGTGATCTACATCGCGGCAATACAGGGGGTTCCGAAGACGCTGCATGAGGCAGCCATCGTCGATGGGGCCGGGGCTTTGCGGCGATTCTTCTCAATTACTGTGCCTATGATCAGACAGGCGTTCACCATCTGTCTCTTCATAACGCTGAACAATGCCTTTCAGGTCTTTGATGTCGTCTATGCGCTGACAGGTGGCGGTCCCGGACGAAGCACCCAGGTGGTGGCACTGAATATATTTCAGGAGGCCTTTGGCAGGAGCAATCGCTTCGGGTATGCAACAGCCAAGACGACCATCCTCTTTGCCGTGATCCTCATCATCACCATGATACAGCTTTCGGTGATGAAACGCCGGGAACAGGAGGTATGATGAGCAGTACGAGAGTGTCTCTTAAGAAGGTATCGGTAACTGTCCTGCTGGTGGTGTTCGCCTGTTTTACCCTCTTCCCCATCCTCATGGCACTGCTGAATTCATTCAAGACAAAGGCTGAGCTCTTTACCGATATTCTGGCCCTGCCGCAGCAGTGGAGCCTCGATAACTATCAGCGCAGCTTTTCAAAGATGCACTACCTCCGGGGGTTTATCAATACCGTGATCATCGCAGTCCTGGGGATAAGCGGCATAGTGCTCTTTGGATCGCTTGCCGGATGGATTCTGTGCAGGATAAAGAGCCGCCTGAGCACCATGCTCTTTGCCCTGTTCGTGTTTTCCATGCTGATTCCCTTCCATGCCATCATGATACCGCTCTACCGGATCGCGCAGTTCATGCATATCAGCAACTCCCTGCTGGGCATGGGACTTATCTACACCGGACTTGGGGTCGGTATGGCCATATTCATGTATCATGGATTCGTGAAATCGATTCCGATGGATCTGGAAGATTCAGCCTACATCGACGGCTGTAATCTCATAGGAACCTTTCGGTTCGTGGTGTTCCCGCTGCTGATCCCTATAACAGCCACAATCTGCATAATGAATACGCTCTGGATGTGGAATGACTTCCTGCTGCCGCTTATCATGCTGCAGCGGGTGGAAAACTACACGCTGCTGCTCTCAACGAACATGCTGTTCGGACAATATTCAAGTGACTGGCCTGCCATATTAAGTGCCCTGATACTGACGGTGATGCCTGTCATTATTCTCTATGCCCTGCTGCAGCGCCGGATTTTATCCGGGATTGCCGAGGGTGCGCTCAAGGGCTAGTGATGACCGGCTATGAAGAAGAAAAGGAGGAGCATGTTGCCTGAAAGAGTATCATGGTTACGGTGTAACGAACAGAAAATTGTCAATGAGGCGGGGGAGAATGTGCTGCTCAGGGGATTTGGCCTGGGTGGATGGCTGCTGCCTGAAGGGTATATGTGGCGCCTCTATGACGACTGCGATCGTCCCCGGAGGATGGAGGAGCTGATCAGAAATCTCTGCGGAGAGGAGTATGCAAGAAATTTCTGGGAAAGCTATTTTGCGTCCTACTACACGGAGGAGGATATTGCGCTGGTTGCGCAGGAGGGCTGTAACTCGGTACGGCTACCCTTCAATTCGCGAACATTGATCGACAAGGCCCCTGACGGTTCCCTGGTCTTCAACCAGGAGATGGTAGGACATCTTGACCGCTGCCTCGCCTGGTGTAAACGACACGGAGTATATCTTGTCCTTGATATGCATGGTGCCCCCGGAGGACAGACTGGTACGAATATAGATGACAGTGCCAATGATCATCCCGATCTCTTTACCGGCAGGGAGTATCAGGACCAGTGTGTGACCATCTGGCAGATGCTTGCAGCAAGGTATGCTGAGGAGCCGGCTGTGGCAGGGTATGATCTCATGAATGAACCGTTACCGGAGTGGTTCAATGGCTATAACCACCGTCTCATGCCGCTCTACCGGCGTATAGTGCAGGCGATCAGGGAGGTGGATACCAGGCATTTGATCATACTGGAAGGGGTGCACTGGGCCAACGACTGGTCAGTATTTGATGAGTTGAGCTGTAATCCAATTGATGATAACTGCGTACTCCAATTTCACAAATACTGGAATAATCCCGATGAAGAGAGCATGAAGACCTTTCTTGATTTCCGCAAGCAACTCAACCTGCCCATCTACATGGGGGAGGGTGGGGAAAATACGCTTGCCTGGTACACCGGAGCTTTTTCTCTGTACGAGCGCCTGAATATATCGTGGAACTTCTGGACTTACAAGAAGATGGATGGGGACAACTCTCCCTTGTCCTTTCCCAGGCCGGATGGCTGGGACAGGATTATCGCATACCTCAGGCACAACGAGCCGCTTTCAGGGAGTGAATCAGTTGCGATTTTCGACTCCTTCCTCTCGGCAATCTCGGCGAGGACGGTGAACCGGGAGGTCTTCAGGGCAGTAAAGCGGGAAGTGCCCATAACTATCCCCGCAGAGTTCTTTGACACTGCCCGGAGTGTGACCCCGGGAAAGGGTGGGGCTGATCTGCAGGATGCATCACACATATCAATTCTCTTTGTTGATGGCCATTCCGGCTCCGTTGATTACTGTCAGAGAGAAGGAGAGCCGCAAAGCGAAGACCAGCAGCTCTATGTTGAGCTTTCAGCAGGTGAATCGCTCTCCTACCGGTTCACCTGCACCGAAGATGCGCACATCTCTGTTTCACTGGCGGGCAGGGAAGGGGGAACTGTTCCAGGGCATGCCCTGGAGATAGCGGTTGACGGAGATGAGGGTATCCTGCAGCCGAAAGGGGGCAGGCGATTCAGCATCACCAGGGGAGAGCATCTGCTGAC
Source organism: uncultured Spirochaetales bacterium (assembly GCA_964605195.1). Classification (GTDB taxonomy): domain Bacteria; phylum Spirochaetota; class Spirochaetia; order JABMQR01; family JABMQR01; genus CAZSBC01. The sequence continues at coordinate 4,673 of CAZSBC010000079.1, forward strand.
ACTGAAGGCGGTCAGGGATACGACAGAGCTGAAGAAGATTACTATCGATTTTGTGGGGAGAGAATGATGAGTGAAAGCTATACCATGGTTACTACCCTGTACAATGATGAAGAAATCAGACAGGTTACAGGTGAAGGCAGTTTCTCAGATGACGACAGTTCAATCATACGCAATGTGGTGACTGTCTATCCTGATGTTCAGTATCAGCAGTTTCAGGGCTTTGGAGCCGCCATGACCGAGGCTGCCGGGAGTGTCATCAATGCACTACCGGCAGAAATATCCGACGAACTCCTCAGTGATTGTTTCGGATCTGGGGGGCTGGGATACAGCTGGGTGCGGACACATATTGACAGCTGTGATTTCTCTCTCTCCACCTACAGCTCCTGCATACTCGAGAACGGCAGTGCTGCCATAGACGCAGAGAGTTTCAGGGAGCATGACCGGCAATACATTATGCCGAATATCAGGAAGGTCAATGAACAGTTGCGGAGAGAGGGTAGGGAGGAGCTGAAACTCTATCTGGTTCCCTGGTCTCCGCCTGCCGGTATGAAAGATAACCGTCAACGTCACGGCGGCGGTCGGCTGCTCCCGCAGTATCGTGAGGTATGGGCACAGTATCTCTGCAGATACATTGAAGCGTATGAACGGGAAGGTTTTCATGTGGCGGTGATCGGCGTTCAGAATGAACCGAATGCCGTGCAGACCTGGGACTCTTGCCTCTGGAGCAGTCAGGAAGAGAGGGATTTCATCCACTCATATCTTCTGCCGGCCCTCAGGGAAGCTGAGATTACCGATGTAAAAATAACAGTCTGGGATCATAACCGGGAACGGGCTTTCGAACGTGTCCGTGAAGTGTGCTCCAATGGTGTCGAAGATGAGGTGGGCGCTGTCTCATTTCACTGGTACAGTGGTGACCACTTTGAGAACGTGAGCATGGTATATGCTGAATATCCCGATTACCTCCTGATCTTCTCTGAAGGCTGTATTGAGTTTGCCCACTTCTCTGAGGCCGCTGCCCTGCAGCATGCCAGGATGTATGGCCACCATATTATCGGGGATCTCAACCATGGCATGCAAGTATGGCTTGACTGGAATATTGCCCTTGATACCTCAGGGGGACCCAACCATGTGCAGAACCTCTGTGCCGCCCCGATCATGGTGGATACGAAAAACGGGAAGTATGAGAAGCAGCTCTCCTACTACTACATCGGCCATTTCAGTCGATATATCCGGCCTGGAGCATATCGTATCGGCTGTTCAGCCTTCAGCAGCGAGCTGGAGATGACAGCCTGGAAGAACCCTGACAGCAGTGTTGTGCTGGTGATCATGAACAGTGCCGGACAGGATCACAGCCTATATCTTCGGATTGCTGGCAAGTCAGCCCATGTAACCATTCAGGCCGACTCTATCAATACAGTAATCATCTGATGTTCCGGTCATTTTGAATTCATTAGGGCTTGCTCCACGGATTCTAATCTAGGCTGTGTATGCCCGATTTTCCCCAGGTTGACACAATCAACTTACTGAAAGAACTTATGCAACCGGCAGGGAGACGATTCGCTTGAGGCACTGCCTCATATCATTGCGGAGTGAAGCAAGCTTCTCGCTGACCCTGGCAATCTCAGCCTTCAGGTCCAGGCCCTGACCCTGCGGGATGCGGTTTCGCAGCAGCTTCAGTCTGTTCTCCGAATTCTGGAACTCTTCCTTGAGCCTGCTGAACTTCTCAGCCGCCTCATGCAGTAACTGGCGCTTATCGGCAAACAGGGCAGTAAAATACTGCTGCTTCAGTTCAGCTATGAGGTTGGCAACCGTCTCAATCCCGGTAACTCTCGGAGCGTTGGAACCGACAAACACAAACCCGCTCTTCAGGTGTCCGCGCCGGGCATTATTCAATGCCATGGAGATACAGTAGTTGGACTCCTCGGCCCGGCAGCCTGCCAGGCACTGCCAGGGGCAGGAGAATTTACGTTTTTTATCCGACGTGGAGACCAGGAAATCATTGACTATGGCCCTGCCCGGAAGTCCCACCGGACTTTTTATGATCCCGATATCTTCACCCCTGCAGTCAACGAGAGCCTTTTTAAAGGCGACGTCAGCATCACATTCCTCAGTTGCCGCGAACCGGGTACCCATCTGGACCCCGGATGCTCCCAACTTCATGATGTTGTAGATATCCTCCCCGGTGAATATCCCGCCGGCTGCAATGACCGGAATGGGTTTAGAGAATTCAGTCTCATACGGTGAAACCTCCGCAACAACCTCCGGGATAACCTGCTCCAGTGAGTAGTCCGGATTATTCAGCTCCTCAAGGGGAACTCCGAGGTGCCCCCCCGCTTTTGGTCCCTCAACCACGACAGCATCGGGCACGTCCTGGTATATCCGTTTCCACATGGAAAATATCAGCTTTGCCGCCCGCCTTGAGCTGACAATAGGTACCGCCTGAACTCCTGCTGCACGCATAGCCTTGACCGGCATGTTCTTAACGGGGAGACCTGCCCCCATGATGATCAGATCCACCTTCTCCTCAATAGCGGTCGTAAGCAGTTCATAAAAGTCCTGCAGGGCAACCATGATATTAACGCCAATCAACCCTTTTGTGGTAGCACGGGCCTTCCTGATTTCACTCCTGAGGGCACGGATATTCGCAGCCCGTCCATCCTTGAAGTAGTCCGGTTCAATCATGCCCACACCATTGGCAGCAATGATTCCTACTCCCCCGGTCTCTGCAACGGCTGAGCTGAGTGAGGATAGAGAGACAGCTACGCCCATCCCTCCCTGTATGATCGGCACATCAGCAAGCTTGTCCCCGATCTGGAGCATGGGCATGGGAAGCCTCATCTTTACCGATTCCACAAGCGATCGGAGCGTATAATATGTCCATTTCATCACTATTTCCTTCAAAACCACATATCTGTTGAGGATCCAGGTGCATCAACAATATGCCAAAGATCGATTTTGGTATAGATCAGTTTCTTGACGTAAAGTTAGCTGTCTGTATAAAAAACAGTGTACGGGAGAGTGCATTCAAATACCACTCGTGAAAATTTCAACCTGCCGCACCCTATGAAGGCATCTCCGGCAATGACAAAACCGCACAGTAAACAACCCCATATCCAGATTTATACCTGAGCTGCTCATCAGCAGGCTGCACAGACTCTATCAGGGCAGGCTGAATGAGAAGCTATGTATCATACAGAGTGATTTTTTTTACATTTTATTTGAGATTCCGTTTGACAGGCGGCTGTAAGAGTGGTCCTACAGTCTGTTGCCGCACAAAATGAACAATCGGGTTTCAAGCAGAGTTGTCTCTTATTGCCTATGGCACACGGCTGGGTCACATGAATTTGCTGGCAACCGGGAAGAGTATCCTCTCCTCCCGGTAAAGCAGGGAGCTGATACGAAAGAACAACTGCCCGTAACTGCTGTTGAAGCGGTTGTAATCCCACTCCCACTGATCTGCGTCCATAAGCAGCAGGCACTCCCGCTTGCGCGGCCAGATAGCATCCTGCAGGTACCACATCAGCCTGGTACAGAGAGCCGGGGCACCTGCAGCTTCCAGGGCAGGGAAGAGTTCATTCTGCAGCTTCAGGTAATGGGCCTTCAGGGATTCAAGGGCTTCTATCTCCCTCCTAAGAGCAGACTTTGCTGCCGTATCCCCTGATTTCAGATCGGGAAGAGATTGCTTGTACACACGTTTAAGCTTACTCAGCTGGGCTCTGATTTCTGCAGTTTCACCTGCCAGCTCCCTCAAGATACTCTCTTGGGCAAACACTGGCTGCTCATACGAATCCAGGCCTTTTGCGGCCGCATGTATGAATCTGGAGATAGTTGCCTCAACATCTTCAATATTTCTGTACCGGATGATCAGGTTATCCAGGGCGACAGCCACTGCAAACGGGGTGCAGGTTTTAAGCTCCTCGGCATAGAACGCAAAAAGAGGTTTTTCCAACCTCCCGCTGTGCAGCAGCTGGATGTAATCGACCAGCGAAAGCGTAACGTAGGGATTCATCTACCAGTCCAGAAGTCTTCGCTCACCCTCAAGGGAGCGGATACCCGATACTTCCTGGCTGACCTCGATGATACCCCGGTAGGTACCGTCGGTATCGAAGATCGGGAAATAGCGGATATGGATGAACTTACCATGCATCCGGATCCAGAATTCTGCCTGATCCTTCTCACCCCTTTTCAGGGCAGTCACAATTTTTTCAACGATATGGACGCTCTTGGGGGGGTGGCAGTTGGCCACATCCCTGCCGATGATTCCCGGGCTGCGCGGGAATATCCGCTCCTTGCCCTCCGAATAGTAGGCCACGCGATCCTGTTCGTCCACATAGGTGACATCAAAGGGGAGGTTCTTCAGCAGGAGATTAATCTGGGAAGCGGTCAATGCCCCGGTGTCGAGGGGGATGGAAGGCTCCTGCTGTCCTGTTTCACCGGTAGCATCAGCCAGTTCTGCAGGTGCTGCAGCTTCAATACCTCCTGCAACGATATTGGCATCCCAGAGGTTGCCAGGTTCTATCCAGCTGTATCCTATGGCAGCTTCTCCCTTTCTGATGGCAGGCCATGCCTGGGGCGGCAGTTTTCGAATTGCGGTGGGAAAGAGAATATGCTCTTCCATGAAGATCATTCCTTTCAGTGCCTTTATAAGGGTTTTGGTCTGCCGTTTAACGCCCTTCTCATCACCATCACGGAAATCTACCTCAATTTCCCTGAAAAGAGCCCTGATCTCATCATGCTTCCCCCACATCACCTTGGACGGGCCGGTGAAACCGACCGTTTCAAGGTATGGAAAGAGCTGGTTCTCCTTTCGCACATAGTGCAGCTCAATCAGCTTGACATCCCGCAGCTGGGCGAGAAATTCTGATGCAGTCGCTCGCTTCAACCCGCGCAGCCGCTTTTTCAGCTCTCTGTTCTCCATCCGGTAGCTGTGTACCGGATGACCGGGAAGCACCTTTGTTTTGCCCTGCTTCTTCAGGGCATCATCAAATACCTGGACATGGATGTCGCACAGTTTCTGGATATGTTCGACCGGGACTCCCTCCTCAATCAGAGCCTGCTCCACATTGGCGATCTCTTCGGGACTGGTATCACGGATCAGGCTGTCAAACTTCGCCTTTACCCGCTTGATATCGCTGCCCTCATTGAGATTCCTGATAATCTCACGTAGTTTCTCCTCTTTGCTCGTATTGTTGGCAATTGCTTCACCCATATAACTTGCTCCCTCTATTCTGTATTTTTCATTGCAACCGGATCACATCCGGTTATGCGTATTCATCCACTATAAACATACCCTAAGCAGATGCGGTAACAAAGTCGGTAACATATGTAACAGAATGCGGATATAGAGACAAATCGACAGAAAAGGGGCGATAGAAGCTGTCTGTGATCCGCAGGAATCAGTACACATCCCTGACAACCCAGCAGTAGTTCAGGTCGCTTTTCAGTTTTGGTCCGCAGGTTCCCGTGTTCATATAGACCACATATGCCATGGAACTGCCGTAATCGGTTACGGCGGTCGTGGAAGTCCACCAGAAGCGCAGATCAGGCACCTCGGCAGCAAACTGCATTGCCAGCCAGCTGTCATTGGATTCAACTCCGTAGTGTATCAGGGAACGCATCTCAAAGAGATTGGGAATTCTCCAGTCATCATACCCGGCATGATCGAGATCATTGGCATAGGAGAGGGCGGATTCCCAGGTCAGTGCAGAGGAGGAGGGCGCCTGTTTCCACATCAGCCCGGTCAGAGCATCAAACACGACATCCTCCAGGATAATGAAGCGGGGTGACGGCCACGCGGTTCCCAGCTCCAGACTGCCGTCATCATGGGGCCTGTAGTTGGCACTCTTACCCGTTTTCGGGATTGCAACGGTTCCATCGCCCTCTTCCCTTACCAGCCAGGCCAGGCAGTAGGGTATAGCAGAAATATTCGTCCTTCCCATGGTCCGGTCCCCGAATTCCATGAAGTAAGCCATGGGGTAGATATACCCGGAGTAGTAACTGCGAGTTGAGAGCCAGTATTTATCCCCTGATATCCCGCTGAATCCATCTATGCTGTTCAGCCAGGAGGCACTATTCGGGTATGAAGCGTTGATCAGGGAGTACATTTCGTTGACATTGGGCAGGTGCCAGTCACTGTAGCCGCCGAGGGCTGCGCTGTTCGTGGAATTCACATAGGTATCCACGGCCCAGTCCCAGGTGTAGCCGCTGTAGTAGGGTGCCGGGGGAGTTGCCTGCCACATGAGGCCGGTGAGCGTATCCGATACTGTTCCGTCTTCGTTGTTAACAAAGCGAGGATCCGGCCAGGCAACCCCCCGCTCAAGGTCCCCGTCATCTCCCGGAGCATAGCTCACACTTTGCCCGGTCTTGGGGAGGGAAAGGATCGGTTCCCGCACATCGACGGTGAAGGTGAGCTGAAAGGGAACAGCAAGCGGGTCGCGGTAATGGAGCCTGAAGATGACGCTCTTAAACCCCGTTGGAGTTGCTCCTGTTGGGTCCGAATAGCAGGTGAGGGTGAACGGTGTTTCAGCACCCGGCATGATGGAAAATTCCTCGAGGTTCCCGGAGATGGAGAAGAACGGGGAATTCAGGCCCGAGAGGGTGATTGGTTCGGTCTCATCAAGCAGCATGACGGCGGTACCGCGATTCTTGAGCCTGATGGTGTAGTTGCATGCAATACCAGTGTAGGCTGTTCCAAGATTTCCGATGGTCTGGCCTTCATCAAGATAGAGTGCGACTTCAACATATCCGTTCTCTGAGAGGCGGTAGTCGGCAGGATAGGAGAGCGTCATAACCGTGTCATCAGCTATCTTAACCTCTCTTGTGCCGTTGATCTCATAATCCATACCTCCGATCGGATCTCCCCCGCTGCTGTCCATATCAATCCAGCTGGTAACGAACAGCAGGGTTCCCCCGGCAAAGGAGCGGTAAGTCTCCTCGGGAGCTGCATTACGGGCAATATCGTTGATGATAACCGAATGCGTTCCCCGTGAGATGGTGAATGAAGAACAGATCACTCCTTCAGCCTCACAGGGTTGGTCCTGAGAGTCTGCAGTTGTCACCCTGTAATGAAGTTCTGCCCCGATTATCCCCTCGAGCCCGGTGAAATCAAGGCGGAGTGATCCGTCCTGCGGGACGAAGAGGGAACAGTTCACTGAAGTGAGGATCAGCAGACTCATTGCAGCAGCAGTGAACAGCGTGGGAAACAACCAGCCTGACAACCCGGATACTCTCTTCCTGAAAAAACACGGCATGGCAATACCTCTCACATCCGACCACTTGTCAGGGCACGGTAAAAGAGATAGTTGCAGTGAAGGGTGATTCATCCCCTGGTTCATACAGGGTATCATCAAAGGGAATGGTCAGCACTGCAGAATAGGTCCCCGATTCAGCCGGTGCATCAACTGCGAAGGTGAAGGGCACCGAGTCACCCGGGACGATCGAACCGGATGCAGGCTGTGCTGGAACGGAGAAGTAGGTGCTGTCGGTACCGATAAATGATACGAAGGGTGTCCCGGTAAGCGTCAGGAGGGCTATACCGGTATTCTGTATGGAGCATTCAACTGTATCGGTTGTGCCTCCCGAAATCGTCCCGAGATCTTTATCGGCATCGCGGGCAAAACCTCCGGCATCCGAACCTATCCAGAAACCGGGGCTTCCGCTCTCTGAGAGATGAAAGTCATCGGGATAGCGGGCGTCTATGACAATATTACCGTTGATGTTAATGGAGCGGAAGCTGCTCAGCATCTCATCAAGAGTCATATCGATACCACCCTCCTCCGTGCCTGAATTGCTTACATCAATATAGCCGTAGAAATCGACTACATTGTTACCCTTAAAGATGTAGTTACTCTCAGGGTTCTCGGGATCCTTAATGAAGAAAGAGACTCCTCCGCCGGTTATCTGTATAGCTCCGGCTATGGAAGCCTCATCCTCTAGGGAGCGCTTATCAGCCGGAAGCCAGGTCGTGGCAGTGTAGCGGAAGTACTTCCCGTTGTGTTCATCAGCTCCCGTTATATTGACCTTGAGCGTACCGTTTTCCCAAATCTCAGGAGTCGGTATACAGGCGGTGAACAGCAGGGGAATGAAAAGAGCAAAGATGATACATCTCCAGCAGTGGAGATAACTTGTCAGTGTTCGATAATTGTTTCTCACCATAATAGCCTCCAGAGATGACCTTTAACTGATGAGACATACAGATGCGTGTCAGGTCGGAGGTAACCGGTGCGGGACTGCTGATTTAGATGTCATTACTCATCATCTCTTCAACTATTCTAGCACCACAACAGGGTGAGCTCAATATTTAGACCGTACAATTGTTAATATCCTTAAAAAAGTGGGTGATCAGAAGCAAGTTTGCAAAAGGGTTGTGCTGCTGTCAGGAATGAAAGACCGGAAGCCTCTCCAGATAGATGAGTTCATCTCCCCGGTATCCACCCTCTTCAAGCAGAATAGCCACTTTCGCTGCAATGCTACAGTTCAGGGGGGCAAGGAGTTGTTCCATTGCCTGAAGGGAACCTCCGGTAGAGATGACATCATCAACAATGATGACGTTTCTCTCTGCCAGGGCATCTGCATCCCTTCCGTCCAGAACAAGCCTTTGCTTGCCTGCTGTGGTTATGGCAGAGCTTGAGACCATCCGGGGATCCTGCATGTATGCCTTCACAGATTTTCTCACCACGATATAATCCAGCCCCATGAGCCTGGCCATGGCATGGGCCAGAGGTACGGCCTTTGCCTCCGGGCAGACCAGGTAATCTATCTGCATCTCTCTGGAATCCAGCTGATGGGCAACTCTTTTCACCAGCTCTTCTGCGGCAGCCTCGATCAGTTGCGTATCACCGAGTATGACGAAGCTTGCAATTGCGAGAGAATCGCTTACCGGAAGTATGGGAAGTTCCCGACAAAGCCCGCAGAGCTGGAGCTTGTATGTGTTGATTCGGTTCATGTGTAAACATACCCTGTTTCGCCTCTTTTTGAAACAGAAAAGATCAGTGTTGAGTTCAGCTGTGCAGCACCGGCAAAAGGCTTAGGCAGAAATGTCCGGGAATTTAATCAAACTATGCTGCCGGGCATACCATAGAGGGCCCTGTAACCTGTCGGAGATACCCCGAATGCCCTGGTAAAGAGCTTGGAGAAGTGGAAGGGATCCTGAAAGCCTACTGCCTTTGCAGCCTCCTTGACGAGTACCGACGGATCATGAAGAAGCTCTGCAGCCCGGTTCAGCTTCAGACGGATCAGATAGCGGTAGGGGCTTTGATGGGCAAATTGCCTGAAGAGGCGACAGAGATAGGCTGAATCGATGTGACACTCTCCAGCCACCTCTTCAAGACTGTTGAGTACCGGATAGTGCGCTTCAATAGCGTCCCGGCAGTTCCGGAAGGTCTGATAGGCACGGCTGCTGCGACCCTGATAGGGCAGGGTATTCTCCCGAACTTTGAGCAGGATGAGCTCTGCAAGGGCCTGACAGATTCTGTCGCTGAAAGATGTGTCTTTTAGCCCGTTCCTGATAAGCTCATTGAACAGCGGCTCAATTTCACCCGGGGTTGCTATCTGGATAGTATCACCGGTTTCAAACCCGGCTGATGCAACCATTGAGGAAGCTTTTGATCCGGTGAGATTGATGAAGTATTTTCCCAGTCCCGGTGGTGCAATCCGGTCAATTACATGATTGATACCGGGACCATAGGCAAAGAGTACTCCCCGATTCAGATGCATGGCGTTCCCTTCCAGCAGCAACTCCCCACTGCCGTCGGAAACAAACTCCAATGCCAGGTACGGGAAATTATCTCTTTGTATAGAATATCCAGGTTGGCAGCGCTCAAAACCGGCAGCAATTACATGAATACCCTGGGTATCTTCAGCATTATAGCGACGATAAAAACGTTTTGCGCTGATAACCTGCGAAGAGAAGTAGGGGGCAGTTGTAGTCTTCATTGTCCAATGGTAATGTACAAGAAGAGGAAAAGTCAAGAATATCCATGCTAAGGCCAATTACGTACATTCCATTCTTGGGTGAAC
>CAZSBC010000080.1:0-14573 GCA_964605195.1 uncultured Spirochaetales bacterium
CTTACAGGTATGGATGGTATCAGGCGTCCGCTGCTGATCAGCCGCTGCAGTATGTATCCGGTCCCGCTCCCAGCAATCAGGAGAACCAGTGTCAGTAGTACTTTTTCCACGCAACCTTTCCCTGTATATGGTCAGGATATCGTTACTCCGGAGCAGTCCCGAAGGCATTCACCACACCATACACGAGAGAACGTTTCAGGACAACCCGTTCGGCACCATCCTGAGCTGCAGCTGTTTCATTGCATCAGGCTACGCACCATGGCAACCCAGTCTGTCAGGTTTTTGGGATTGTTTCCAAGCGTATGGTTATCCTTCATGATTATCTCCAGAACGCTGTTCCGGGCAGTTCTCAGAATCTCTTTCGCCTCTTTCTCTGCGTTATCCCTGTCCATCACCGGTGTGGCCAGGTATGCAGGCTGCGGCTTTGATGAGAAGATATAATCGCGTCCCAGTCGTTCGGCCATGATCTCCTTGCCCGCCCAGGGCGATACCGATACCCGGCGCAGGTTCTTGACCTGTTTGATGATCTCAATCCGATCATCAAGCGGTTCACAGCAGCCGTAGCTGGTCAGCCCGAAGCGCTCCATCAGGCGCTTCTGGTAGGGAAAGATGAACTCGGCAAACATCTCCGGTGAGACCCCGACGGTAATCTGGCTTTCACTGAGGCCCCAGAGGTTCCCTGTTCGCACCGTCCCGTCATACTCCTCGCCCGGAAGCTCCCTGCAGAACCCCATTCCCCCCGAACCGACATAGGTGCCGTCATTGTTCAGCGATAAGAGGTTGTGCTCCTCAAGATAATCGAAACGTCTTGAGAAATAGCTGCAGAGCATATCCATAAGGCGGTGCACCTGATCAGGCACATCAATCAGGTCCGTGAAGAGGTTGCCCATGCCCCGGAGAAAGGCGAACTCATCGGTCAGCCCGAACGACCAGAACCACCACGTTTTCTGCCTGACTGTCAGGATATCCCCGAACAGCTCCTGCCCGATTTCCAGCATCTTCCCTGACAGGTCCCAGTCAATCAGCAGTTGCGGCTGGATAATCCTGTCGAACTGCTCCTCATAGTTTTCCAGGATGGTGTCGATGTGGTATGCCCCGCCGCCGCTGTCATAGGTTTTGTCTGTCTGGACACGATCATCCCCACCCACTCGCCATGGCGTTTCCCGGAAAATATGGGGGACATCGAAACAGGGTTCCACCACAAAGTCATCACCCATCTCATCACCCCAGAAGACCAGCTTGCGCAGATAGGTTTCCCAGTGGCGGGCTATGCTGTTGGTGCAGAGCAGCATATCATTCGTGATGATCTCGCTCCACCCGTTTTCCGGGTCGCAGAGCAGGACCGGTTCGGTTGTCTCCAGTGCGTTGTGGGCGTACCACAGGGCCTTTTTCCTCTCCATGTCGGGGTGTGCGGCAAGTTCAGCCACCTCCCCGGCAAGGTGCCGCAGGACCTGCCGGTCATGATCAGGGAAGTGCAGGGAGCTGTAATCGGCCCTGTTGTAATTGACTATGAAATTCATATGCTGGAACGTGCTCATCGGTATATCCTCCATAGGCTAGTATACCCTGAGTACTGTTCGCCTGCACCAGTTTTCACGTCGGATACGACGGTATGTCCAGCGTGTCAGATTGACTTCATCAGTTCCTGTGTCTTGTCGAACTCCTTCATCGTCTGTTCCGACGGTGCCTTTGTCAGCAGGCTGACAACCACAATGGCTATCAGTGCCAGGATGAAACCGGGGAGCAGTTCGTAGAAGTACTCTCCCTCTATGCTGATATAGTTCTTGACCACAAAAATCGTCACCGATCCGACGACCATGCCTGCCAGGGCGCCCCACTTTGTCATACGCTTCCATGTTACTGCCAGAATAATCAGGGGACCGAAAGCCGCCCCGAACCCGCCCCAGGCATACCCGACCATGTTGAGTATGGTCCCGGAATCATTCATGGCTATGAGGAAGGCAATCAGGGCAAAGCCGACAATACCAAATCGGCTTATCCACTCGCGTTTTTTCCCGCTGAGCTTTGCAATTACCGGGATATCCTCGGTCAGCGAAGAGCTGAGTACCAGCAACTGGGAATCCGCCGTTGACATGACGGCAGCCAGCACGGCAGCCAGCACAAGGCCCCCAAATACCGGATGGAAGAGCGCCGAAGTCAGTGCCAGAAAGATCCTCTCGCTGTTCCCGTCCGGTCCCGACACACCCTCAAGCGGATGCACGGCATTGAACCCGATGCCGATCAGCCCGATTGCACAGGCAAGGATGAGGGAGATGACCATCCAGGTAATGCCGATTCTCCTTGCAGGTTTAACTGCATCGGCATTCTTGATCCCGATGAATCTTGCCAGGATATGGGGCTGTCCGAAGTAGCCGAAGCCCCAGGCCATCAGGGAGAGGGCCGTTATCCAGCCGGTGGAGACTTTGAAGGCATTGGGGTTTGCTGCTGCAATCTCAGATCCCTGCCCGGTTATGGCGAAGAATCCCAGCAGGGCACAGAAAAGAAGGGCTGAAACCATTAGCAGCCCCTGGATCAGGTCTGTCCAGCAGACTGCCAGGTAGCCTCCGAGGAAGGTGTATCCCACAACGACGAGAGTCGTGATAATCAGCGCTGACTGCTCGGTTGCCCCGAAGGTGTGGGCAAAGAGCAGGGTTCCCCCCTTCAGTCCCGAGGCGACGGAGAGCGTGAAGAAGAAGATGATCGCGATGGTTGATACAAGTTTAGGAATAGGGGTTGTATCATCAAAGCGTTTGGCTATAAAGGTGGGCAGCGTTATTGCGTTGAGGTTCTCCGAGAGCGAACGCAGCCGGCCGGCAACGATCAGCCAGTTGAGATAGGCCCCAACTGCCAGCCCGAGTGATATCCAGACGCCCTCAACCAGGCCGCCGGCAAAGACGGCTCCCGGCAGCCCGAGCAGCAGCCAGCTCGACATGTCCGATGCACCGGCAGATATCGCCGTGGTGAAGGGTCCCAGGGTACGCCCCCCGATAATGAAGTCGCTGTTGTTCTTCGTCCTGCGCATTGAATAGAAACCGATTCCAAGCATCAGGACAAGGTAGAGGCCAAACTGTACATACAGAATCATCAAATTCTCCTTTTTTCGTGTTTTTGCAAATACAGGCATTGCATTAATGGTGGTTCGATAAACTAACCAGAGGAAATTGGATAGGTTCAAACTATGTATTTCCCACTATAACAAAGAATTCGATATAATTCGACCGATTTTTTCAGAAATTTCCTTTCACGCTCACGACAGGCCGTAAGGACAGGATGGATCTGGCTGGTTTTCCTGATACATCGCTGCACATATCATTTAGTGAGATGTTGTGGCGGGGAGTTACTCCATGGCAGGTGTAATCGAAATCAGGGCTGTTTCCCCATGCTGGTCCTCTTCAAGGGCCCCAAGCAGGAGCAGATAGACTGACCCCTCTTCAAGGCTGGCTGATACCGTCGGGATCAGGCTGTTCCCTTCGACATTCTCAGCCAGCGGCTCCTCCATGCTGCTGTCGATGTCATAGAGGGCCATATAGAGCGGCAGCTCGTCATGGTTCTGCTGGATGATATCGTGCGGCCCGCCCATGCCGGCCGGGAACAGGATGAGGACACTCTCAGCCATCTGTACCCCGGAGAGATCCTCTGCATGTTCAAGAACGACAAAACCCTCCTCATCGGGGATGAGTATCTCCTCTGCAACCGGGACCAGGTCGGGATACACCACTGCGCTGCTCAGGGAATTCTGCGCTATTCCGGTGCAGACAAGATTACCCTCCCCGTCGATGTAGGAGAAATAGAGGGTATTGCCCTCAACGGCACTGTCATACTCCCAGTCCGTACCAGGCAGAGACGTGCCCAGCAGCCGGGGTGCGTCCCAGCTCTCCCCGTAATCAGTAGAACTTATTGTATGGTAAGTGTTATCCGCACTGCTGCGGTATATGAGATGCAGTACGCTGTCTGCCGTGCAGGCCAGATGGGCATCACTGACGGACTCCTGTTCCAGGATGTGCTCGAATTCTGGAGTACGGCTGACACCATCCGATGAGCGGTACAGCGCAACGCTGTCATCTCGCAGAAGGGCAACGAACACCGTATCCTCATCAACCGGGTCCACAGCCAGGTCAGTTTTCACAGCATCTGACGGCAGCGGTGCCGAACGCCAGCTGCGCCCGTAATCGGCACTTACCGCATAGTTCCATTCGGCATCATTGAGATCCCAGTAGGTGGTATAGATATTGCCGTGGAGCGAGAGCATATCGGTTGTGAAACTGACAGGGCTGTCTTTTTCGATATTCCGGTCCGACCCATCCTTGTCCACGCTTCCCTGGCTGCCGTAGCGGTCAAAGGGGAAATCCATGGAGTAGTAGGCGTAGTCCCAATCGGGATAATCCGCGCTTCGCCAGCCGGGCTCAGCACAGTACTTGTGGGACACTGCATCCACCTCCCCTCTCTCGCTGAAATCCAGCGACAGGGATTCAGGCTGGCCGCGCCCGCTGCTTATGCTGTATACATGGACAGGTTCCGCAAATGTCCTGCCGTCATCTTCCGACAGAATTGTATAGGCAAGTCCGTCGGTAATATATCCCAGGAGAAGATACTCGGAGCCTTCATACGCAAAGGCCAGCAGGTCCTGTATGTTCACGTCAGAGAGGTCTTCATGCTGCTCAAATGCAAAGTTTCCCGATCCGACCGTCCCTGAGGCAACCACAGGGGTTCCATCCACCGGGAAGGCGAGGTAGGTCCGTCCCTTCACCGTTTCAACGAGCACCTGACGGCCTTCGGAAGTTTCAGCCGTGAGAAAGCCGATACCCGCTATCACCAGTATCATCATGATACCGACCCGCTTTATTCTGTTACTGGTATGTGCATGTATTGTAATCATATAAGCCCCGTGTACAATTCTAACACACAACAGTACGGATTACCAACTTTCATTGAGAAGCAGGAGACAGTGAAAATCATACCTTGAGAGCACTGCAGATACGTATACCTGATTATGTCTGTTGCCTGCTGCCGAGAACCCGCCCTGACGTATCCTGAAGATAGATTCCCGAGTACTTCCGGACCACCGCCAGAGAGAGCAGCCCGCTGATGATGAAACTCGAAAGGATTGCGGCGAATACCCCTGCAGCTCCAAAGAGCAGGGAGAGCAGGAAGGATAACGGCACGGCAATTACTCCGATCTGCACCAGGGAGACTCCTCCGGCCAGGTAGGGCTTGTGGAACACGTTCAGTATCGATGCCGATACCTGGACAGCGGCAAAGAAGCCATACCCGACTGGGACTATCCTGAGATAGGCTGAGGCAGCGCTTCTCACCAGAGGATCCTCGTTGAACAGGGAGGCAAGAAACTTCCCGCCGACAAAGAAGAAGACGGCCACACTCAGCCCCAACCCGAACAGGAGGGTAACTATGGTGCGGATCCCCTTTCTGGTTCTGGCTGTGTTGCCAGCCCCAAGGTTCTGCCCGACAAAGACGGTGGTGGTTATGGAAAAGGCATTTACCAGTGCCAGGAATATACTCTCCAGTTTCGTCGCCACACCGAAGCCTGCAACCACCTGATAGCCGAACCTGGCCAGTATTGCGGTGAAAAAGGCGGTACCCAGCGGGGTTATGGCCTTCACTGCCGAATTGGGCAGGCCCATATGGAACAGCTGCTTCCAGCTTCCCCACAGCCTGCCGAAGGTGAGTCCCCTGAAGGTAAGCAGGTGCTCGCGGAATACCTGGATGAGGATTGAGACTACCGCCGTCATCCCCCGTGATACTACCGTAGCGAGGGCTGCTCCCCGGATGCCCATGGCGGGAAAGGGGCCTATCCCGAAGATCAGCAGCGGATCGAGCACTATATTGAGCAGGGCCGCTGTCATCATGACAAAGGCAGGGGTAAAGGTATCCCCCAGGCCCCGAAGAATCGAATCACCGAGCATGGGGATGACCATGAACCCTGCTCCCATGAACCATATTGTCATATATTCCACAATATAGGGCAGCAGCTGGGCGTCGGCCCCCATCGTGGTGAACAGCGGCTGTATCAGTATGAATCCCAGAATGGACATGACAATCGATATGGTAAAACCCAGGGTCAGGGTGGAGGTGGCCAGGACTTTCTCTCTCTCAAAATTATTCTGCCCGGCCGCCTTGGAGAAGAGCGTCATCGAGGCCGTTCCGATACCATGGACCAGGCTGCCGAGAATCATGACGACCGGGAAGGTAAAGGAGATGGCTGCCAGCTCCACCGATCCCAGCTGGCCGACGAAATAGGTATCCACGATATTGAAGATCATGATGCCCAGCATCCCGACTATGGAGGGCAGGGTCATCCTGATTACCGTGGGGGTAATGGCCCCCTCAAGGATGGGGTATTTCCGTTTTTTGCTGGTACTCATTGCAGTTCCCGCCGGGCAAGCAGCATATACTTCATTGCATCATCCATTAAAAGGTACAATATTTTCAGGCAGCCTGTCTCTCACCTGCGTTGAAAAACGGTAATAAATTATAGAATCGGTTATCCGGAGGATCCGGTTACCTGATGCTGACCACGACCAGGGACCCAGACCAGCCGCTCTTCTCGAGAAAGATAACCTCGGCCTCGATGATTTCATCCACCATATTCCGGAGCACCTCCCCCATGTCACCCGCAACGGCATAGGTTTTCCTGCTCTTGGAGTCCCAGTCCGCAACCAGGACAACATTACCGGGGCTGGTCACTTCAACCCTGGCAACGATGGTCTCAATAGCAACGTCGGCTGCTCCGACCTCCTGGGGAAGCGGGACAGGCTGTGTCTCCGTGGCCGCAGCTGCTGCATCTGTCAGAGTTGCGCAGGAAACAAGCAGCAAGAAAGCTGTCATAATCAGCAGGAACCCGATATACGGTTTCATTACTGGTCCTCCTTCACTCTAGCGGGCTTGGGTTATAGTTGTTCGGTGTGGTATCAGCGGGGTTGAACCAGTACTGCAGCAGCTCGAACCACCCCTCAACGATCCCGTCACCGTCACTGGTGCAGAAGTCAAGGGCCCCATACTGTGGCAGGTAGTTCGGATCATTCCACCAATCATCGTAGGCACTGTTCGATACGCCGTTGTACCAGTGCTGGTATTGCCAGTAGGGATGTGACTCTTCCTGGTATTGATACATGGCATCGCCGTCCGGGAAGAAGATGGCCAGGCCGTTCTTCCCGGCCTCAAATCCGGTATCATAGGAGGAGTCATAGCCCGACTGGGCCCAGGAGGCGATAACGGCAGTATCCACCGCGGCCATGAGGGCATCTGCGGCACTGTTCACTGCTGCATCCAAGTTGAGCACCTTCACCTGCTCCGCAAGTTCATAGAGGTCGAAACCGGCATAGGAAATCCACTCTCCCAGGTTGCTCTCGGTGAAGTAGGCCAACAGGTTTCCCTCTCCGACCGCACCCCGGACAGTCTCAATCTGACTCTGGTAGCCTGTCAGGGTGGCGGCAAAACCATCCGCCGCAGCCTTCACACCTGCTATCTCATGCAGGTCCACTGCCGTCAGGGTCTGGTCCTCAAGACCGGAGCTGCTGAAGGCATCCCCGTACTCCTTTACCGCTATCCCGGCAAAATCAGCAGCTGTCACTGTATCGATATCGTAGCAGGGATCTGACCCCCAGGCACTGCTTTCATTCAGGCCTGAACCGCTGAAGCGGTTGAATATGCGCTCATATTCCCAGCCGTCTCCCTGTTCGGCAGCCGGAGAGAAGGCCAAGACATCGGCACCGAAATCCCCGGTCCCCGGCCTGAACTCATAGGCAACCTCGAGAAATCCCATCAGGCAGGCATCCATGCCGAGAAAATCGACGCTGTGGGAGCTGTCCAGGTAATCCTTGATCTCTCCGACATAGAGGTAGTCATCATCGGTCTGATCCTCACAGATCTCCCTTGAAATGTCCCCTGTTGAGTCTTTTCTGATGGAGCGCACGCCGCCGCCGTGGTTCCAGAGGATCAGGGCATAGTGCTCAGCCGGATAGGCTGTCTTGCAGAAGTCGATGAAATCGGCAAGTTCCGCCGCAGATCCCATATTGGGTTCATCAATGCTCTGTATCATGTTGGTGAGGTCAGTACTGCCATCGGCAGCAGTGCCTGACGGCTGCACCTGGTATCTGCCGTGCTCGGAAGAGGCCGTATTGTATTCGGCATTGCTGTCATACTGGACGATAACCTGCAGCTTATCGAGGATGTCAGGATCGTATGTCCGGGCAAGATGGAGCCCGTATTCCATCTCATGGAAGTCGACGATCGCTTCCGGGTTCAGGTCATTGTCCCCGTCAAGCCAGACCATGACTGTCCAGAGAGCCTCCCCTGTCCCTGCCGGATCAGATGGATCTTTATCCCCGGAGAGAACACAGGATGAGAAACCTGCCATCAGGAATACCAATATGCAACATAGAGGGATCATCACACGTTTATTCATCTACTCATCCAAACCGGCTTCAGAGGGTTGCTGTACCCCTGAAGCATAAGTAACCATACCACACATTGCCGGTTCGCGACAGAAGTACGTATATAGAATATTGTCAGAAAAGCTTTACCGAAGAGCTCTTGAACACGGCATGGACTTCAGACCCCTCTGAAAGCTGCATGGATTCGAGTGCTCGCCTGGTTATGGCAGCTTTCAGGAGCACTCCGCAGTCAACGGTGATCATGGAGAGTGTATCCTCATGTTCAATGGCAGTAATGTCTCCCTTCAGGGAGTTCCTGGCACTGCTCTCTATCGGATGGAGAGAGAGAATTACCTCACGGCTGTCGAGGACTGCAGTGGTAATGCCCTGGCCTGACTGAATTACCTTGAGTTCCAGCGGAGCCGTACTGCCGGCAGGGGTGAAATAGCTGAAGTACTCATCCGTCCTCGTTATTTCCCCGCGCAGGTAGGTGTAATCAAGCATCTCGGGTGTGCCGCCTTCCAGCTGCCAGACAGTATCTGCCAGGCGGAAGGCGAATTCCCGGTTGTGGGTGGCTATGATCACCATCCTGCCGGCTTCCCTCAGGCGCTGAAGCTGGCCTTCAAGCCGGAGGATACTCTCATGGTCAAGATGGGCAGTCGGTTCATCAAGCAGCAGGATACTGCGATCAGCCGACAACCCGCAGGCAAGGGCTATCCGTTTCTTCTCACCACCCGAGAGCTTGTGGACATGTTTCCGGGAGAAACCCTCAAGCCCGCTCTCCGCAAGTATCGACTCCATGCTCTTCAGCCCGCGATTCTGATGATTCGGGAGAAGATACCGCATGCTCTGCTCGACTGTGCCGGAGATGAGATAGGGGTTCTGATGAATATAGAGTGTCTGATCCAGCCGCTCCATGGCCCTGCCGGTAACGGTAACCGTACCGCTGTCCTGCGTGAGAATTCCTGCCAGCAGCTTCAGCAGGGTGGTCTTCCCCGTCCCGTTCCCGCCAAGCAGGATCGACACCCTGCCGGATGCAAACCGCATAGCCGGAATGTTGAGAATAGGGATATCTTTCTGGTAGGAGAATGCAAGGTGATCAATCTCGAGAAAGAATCTATCGCTCACGCTTCACCCCCGCATGGAGAATGATATTGATACCGAGGGCTATGATCAGCAGCACAATGCCGAGGGCAAGGCCCTGCTCGAAATTACCCTTGCTGGTCTCGAGGGCTATGGAGGTGGTGATCGTTCTCGTGTACCATCGTATATTTCCTCCGAGCATCATTGACACACCCACTTCACCTATTACCCGCCCGAAACCTGATATGACCGCCAGGAGAATCTGGATTCTCACTTCGCGGATAATTATGAGGTTTCTCCTGATGCCGGTTATCCGGTAGGTCTGCAGGGTCTCAGTCAGGGTGGGATCAACGGCCTGTATTACTCCGGTGGTCATGGAGGTGATGATCGGTATGATCAGCAGCGTCTGCCCGAAGATGATTGCTCCGGGGCTGAAGAGCATTCCCCAGGATCCGAAGAGGCCTGAGCGTGAAAGCAGGGAGTACCCGAAGAGTCCGATAACAACGGTGGGAACAGCCATCAGGCTCCTGAACACCACCTGAACCCAGCGGGCACCCCGTGACCTGGAAAATCCGAGTAGGATGCCCAGCGGTATGGAGATCACCGATGCAAGCAGCGTAGAGCTGACTGCCAGCTGCACCGATACAGAGACGATCTGCATAATTTCCCTGTCCAGCGACAGAAGCAGTTCAAGTGCCCGGACCGGTGCTGATTCCATAGCGCTGGTAATCCTTATTTGAGAACTGCCGGGTCTACGGCATCGGGATAGAAAAGCTGCTGCCCGTTCTTCGCGAAATCATCTATTGCTTTCTGCCCTTCGATTGAGGTGAAGAAGGCAATGAGCAGCATCGCCGCTTCGTAGTTCACATGCGGATGAACGGAGGGGTTTACGGCAATGATCCCGTAGGGGTTGAAGAGGATCGGATCCCCCTCCACCAGCACCCTGAGATCGATCGAGTCCTCCATGGCAATGAAGGTGCCCCTGTCAGCGATGGTGTAGCCGTTCATGTCGTTTGTCATGGTGATGACAGCTCCCATGCCCTGACCGGCTTCCCGGTACCAGTTCCCGCCCGGTGCAATGCCGGCGCTGCTCCAGATCGACTGTTCCTTGACATGGGTTCCCGAGTTGTCGCCCCGCGAAACGAAGACGCTTTGTGCAGCTGCTATCCTCGTAAGTGCTTCGGCTCCATCGGTCAGTCCGGCTATGCCTGCCGGGTCATCGGCAGGCCCGAGGATGACAAAATCATTGTGCATGACATCCCGGCGGTTCACGCCGTACCCCTCTGCCACAAAGGCATCCTCAAGGGCCCGGGCATGGACGAGAATGAGATCAACGTCTCCGTTCCTTCCCAGCTCTATGGCGTTTCCGGTTCCCACGGCAATGACATCCACCCCGATCCCGGTTCGCTCCTCAAAGAGAGGAAGCACGGCACCAAAGAGACCTGAGTTGTCGGTACTGGTGGTTGAAGCCATCGTAATGCGAAGATTCTCTGACTGTAACTGCACTGTAGGTGCAGGAGAATCCGGACTCCCTTCAGCTGCAATGAGCGCAAGGCTGAAGAGCAGAATTGCCCCGAAGATGAGGCCTTTCCTGAGTGTGTTCATGGTCGCTCCTTTTCAAGTATTGGAAGGCAAAGCAGTTTCCTGCAGAACCCTATCGGCTTCATGCCCTGCACCGCCTGATGGTGTTTAGGCATTTCAGCTCGGATTACCATAAATAATTTGGGATATGTATGTTTCAGACCCCTCATATTACCTGTCAGGGTCTGTGCCATGGATTGCAGTTACTGCCTCTCCCGGTTGAAGGCATCTTATACGGCTGCATGAAAAAATGCAAGGACTTTTTCGGTCATGTTTTATCCCGCAAAGCAGATTGGCTGTTATTCTGCATGTTGCGGTTCGGGCAACTTTCCGTTGAACGGGTTCTCTACAGTAATCCCAAAATACTCCTGACCATGATTCATGTCTTCGGAAATAATCCTGCTGCAATTGGCGATGAAAGCTGAAGCTGCAATCAGCGAGTCCCGCCAGGATAACTGATACAACTGTTGAGCCTCTTTAGCCTTATGAAGTGTTTTCATATCTATCGGTACCGGTTTCCAGGATTCGTACATAATTACATCATCCCACGCTTCATCTGGACTCAGACCAGGATCAAGCTTCTGAGTAACTGTCACGTAGTATTCATTGCAGACCTGAATACTGATTATTCCCGTTTGTGATTCCCATAACTCCTGCAGCACCGTAAAGGCAATTGCATTCTTTTCCGGCTCGGAAGCATCCCGGGAATAGACAAGGATATTTGTATCTACAAAGGTATTACCGTTCATACAGACTGTCCCTGTCAGGATAGGTCTCTGTACGTTTTTTCAGAACTTTTGGATCTTTGCCATGAAAGGCCTGCTTTGCCTGCTGATACATTTTCTCATTATCCATTTTCTGCTGTAAGAACACCCCAAGCATTCTGGATACACTGGTGTTGTGCTTTGCAGCCCATATTCTTGCCCATTGTGCCACATCTTCCGGTAACGAAATCGTTACATTTTTCATCTCTATCCTCCACGATTTCAGTGTATCATGAATTTCGTGTAAAATACATCAGCTCAACCTGAGGATTTGCACCGGGGAAACGGAACCCGGAAAGCCTTCATCTTCCGCATATCACATTTGGTGACATAACGGGAATTACCTGATATATTTAACTCTCTCTCAGGAATCCCGGGACAGGAGGCGGTGCGTGAACAAGTCGTTGATGAGCTTTGAGGATGCAGTCAGGCTGGTCCTGAACCAGCATGTGAAAACTGGAACTGAAGTCATTCCGCTCCAGGAAGCCCTTGGCCGCTTTTCGGCAGAGGATATCGCCTCCCCAATCGATTCCCCCCCGTTCGATAAATCCGCAATGGACGGATATGCTGTTGCCGCAGGTGATGATTCCCAGGAGTTCACTGTCCTTGAGACGCTGGCTGCAGGGGAGCGGCCGACACAGCCGGTGAAAAAAGGATACTGCTCTCGGATAATGACGGGGGCCATGATACCGGAAGGGACCGGCAAGGTTGTACGGGTGGAGTATACCGAGTCCTCCGGGGATACCATGCGTATTACAACACCCGAACCGTATGAGAACATCATCTACAGGGGAGAGAACCTGAAGAGGGGCGATCCCTTCTTCCCGGTTAAGCAGATCTCCCCCGGGGACATCGGCAGCCTTGCAGCTTCGGGAATCGACCGGGTACCGGTACACAGGCAGCTGAGGGTTGCGGTGCTCACCACCGGCAGCGAGCTGAAGGAGCCGGGAACAGCCCTGAATCCGGGGGAGATCTATAACAGCAACGGGTACCAGCTGAAGGGCCAGATTGTAACGGCCGGAGCACTGCCGGTCTCCTTCGGTATCATTCCCGATGACCGCAGGATCCATGAGGAGGTGCTGGCAGAGGCGCTTGAAACCTGTGACCTGGTGCTTCTTTCCGGCGGCGTCTCAATGGGCTCCTTTGATTACGTTCCCGAGACGCTCGAACGTCTCGGTGTCGACATCATGATCCACGGTATCCTGGTGAAGCCGGGTCGGCCCACGCTCTTCGGCAGGAGAGGAGACACCTTTGTCTTCGGGCTTCCGGGCAATCCCGTCTCCTCCTTCCTGCTCTTCGAGGTGCTTGTCAGGCCCGTCATCCACCACCTGATGGGCACGGTCTACCGTCCGCCAGTTCGTCAGGGGATCCTTGCGGAGAAGATTTCACGCCGTGATACCGAACGGCTTGAATTCAGGCCGGTACGGATTCAGTACGAGGATGCCTCCTATCTGTTCATGGACAATCCCGTCAGGCAGAAGGTCTTTCCGGTACGGTACAAAGGCTCCTCACACCTCAATGCTATGGTGGAGGCAGAGGGGATCATCCTTATGAATCCCGGGGTTAAGCAGCTGGAAGAGGGGACGCTGGTCAATGTTAGACTCCTTTAACCGCAGTATCTACTACCTGAGGATATCAATCACGGACAAGTGCAACCTGAGGTGCACCTACTGCATGGGTGAGGAGGGGGTCTCCCTGCTTTCGCACAGCAGGCTGCTCTCCTTCGAGCAGATCGCACGCATTGTGGAAGCTGCGGCTGGACTCGGGTTCTGGAAATTCCGGCTGACCGGCGGGGAGCCGCTGGTCAGGCGCGGTGTCGTCACCCTGGTGAAGATGATCAGGGGGATCGGGGGAGTTGGGCACCTCGGGATGACCACCAATGGAATTCTGCTGCCCGAGTTCGCATCTTCCCTGAAGCAGGCCGGGCTGGACAGCCTCAACATCTCCATCGACACCCTTGATCCCGAGAAGTATCATCGGATAACCCGCTGGGGAAAGCTTTCCGATGCCGTCGCCGGAGTTGAGGCCGCTGTCAGGGCAGGCTTTGACAGGATCAAGATCAATATGGTGGTTGGTGATGATACCGGGGCAGACGAGGTAGCCGAGATGGAGGATTTCTGCAGGGACCGGGGCCTTTCGCTCCAGAGAATCCGCCACTATTCGCTGCTTGCGCCAAAAGTTGACGAACCGGTCTATGAGCGGCCGCCGCGCTGCGGCAGCTGCAACAGGATCAGGCTTACCCATGACGGATTCCTGAAATCGTGCCTGCACGGGGAGGAGGAGATACCGGTGGATTTTTCCGATATCACGGCATCAATCGAAAAGACGATCCGCGGCAAACCACTTCAGGGCTACACCTGCACAAACAGGGATATGCAATCCATAGGAGGCTGAATGCAGTTTTCACACTTAGATACCAACGGAAAGGCAAGGATGGTGGATGTGTCCGGGAAAGCTGTTGTCCGAAGGACCGCTGTCGCCAGGGGGAAAATAACCCTGAACCCGAAAACCATCCAGGCCATCAGTGACAAAGAGCTTCCCAAAGGCGATGTACTGACGGTAGCGAAAATTGCCGGAATCAATGCGGCCAAGCAGACCGGTTCCATCATACCGCTCTGCCATCAGATCATCATCGATGAGATCCATATCACTTTTTCCATGCATAGCGACCATATCGTGATTACCGCCACCGCCCGGTGCTCCGGGAGAACCGGGATAGAGATGGAGGCGCTCAGTGCCGTGGCAGGGGCTGCCC
>CAZSBC010000081.1:0-2219 GCA_964605195.1 uncultured Spirochaetales bacterium
ACCTTCAGGGGAAGAGAGTTCAGACCCAAGTCACCTCGTCGTGCGATCGATAATGGAATAGCACTCCTGCCGGAAGACCGGAAAAAGCTGGGCGCCCTGCTGGATTTCGATATCAAGGAGAATATCAGCAGTGCCATTCTTCCGAGAATATCACGTTTCACCGTGGTGAACAGGAAAGTCGAGCGGGAGAAGGCTGAACTCTACAAGAAGAGCATCATGATCAAGACCCCCGACCTCTATCAGAAAATAAAAAACTTGAGCGGGGGAAACCAGCAGAAAGTCATTGTGGCAAAATGGCTTGCCTCAGAACCTAACCTGCTGATTTTTGATGAACCGACACGAGGTATTGATGTCGGGGCCAAATATGAAATCTATAAACTGATGAACTCTCTGGTCGAGCAGGGACAGACCATCCTCATGATCTCGTCAGAGATGGAAGAGGTTATAGGTATGTCTGACCGCATCATTGTCCTTTCAGAGGGCAGGAAAACCGGCGAACTTTCCAGGGACGAGTTCAGCCAGGAGAGAATACTGAGCTTGGCATCAGTAGTTGTGGACAGTGAAGATAAAGGAGCGACAGAATAATGGATAATCTCAAAAAGCAGTTAAAAAAATATGGAATTTTCCTGGTATTTATCCTGCTGGTGGTCTTCTTTGCCGTCACATCACCAAGTTTCCTGAAGACTGCCAATCTGTTGAATATTGCCAGACAGATCTCCATGATGGGTATAGCAGCCGTGGGAATGACCTTTGCCCTGCTGCTTGGGGGGATCGACCTCTCCATCGGTTCACAGATAACACTGGTCAATATTGTAACTGCCTGGCTGATGGTGAATGCCGGAGTTCATCCGGTACTTGCATGTCTCCTGGCTCTAGCCATGAGCTCATCAATCGGGTTCTTCAATGGGTGGGTCATTGCCAACATCCGGATACCACCCATTATCGTCACCCTAAGCATGATGATCATACTTGAGGGTGTCGCATCAATTATCTGCGGGGGACTGCCCATATTCGGCTTCCCGAAATCCTTTACAGTAATCGGCCAGGGGTATCTTGGACCAATCCCGATCCCGGTGATCATCATGATAGTCATTCTTATGATCGGTGCCTTCATCCTGAACAGGACCTACTTCGGAAGATACTTCTACGCAGTAGGTGGCAATGAGGAGGCCTCAAACCTTTCCGGGATCAGTGTCACCCGGGTGAAATATCTCGTATACACGTTGTCAGGCCTCTTTTCCGGTATTGCCGGAATAGTAATGCTCTCCCGTACCAACTCCGGCCAGGTGCTTTCCGGAAAGAACTTTGAGTTTGAGGTTCTGACTGCCTGCGTCCTGGGAGGTGTCAGTGTTGTCGGTGGAGTCGGGAGAATATCGAATGTCGTGGCTGGACTGCTGATCCTCGGAGTCCTGAGCAACGGGCTCATACTGCTGAATGTTAGCCAGTTCGCCCAGATGGTTATAAAGGGAAGTGTCCTGCTTCTTGCAGTGGCGTTTGACAGCATCCAGCGGAACAGGGGTTTGGTGGGAAAAGCTCTGAAGGTATGAGTTCACCTATTTTACAGTAGCGTTTCACAAAGGAGACATCAATGTACAGCAGCAGGGAACGTGTGCTCAGTGCACTGAACCACAGAGAGGCGGACAGAATTCCGATAGATCTTGGAGGATGGCAGTCAGGAATCAGTTTCATGACCCTGGAAGGGGTAAAGAAACTTCTTGGGGTGCAATCCCCGATACGTATCGAGGAGATTTGCCAGGGAATTGCCCAGATCGATGAGGAGATCCTGGAAACATTCAACATCGATACCCGTTATCTCTTCCCGAACAGCCCCCCCTCGGGCAACCCCTTCGAGAAGGGGACGGATGCATTTGTCGATGAGTGGGGAATCTCCTGGGCCCGCCCCGCTTCCAGCCACTACTATGACATGGTTGCCTTTCCCCTCAGTGGGGAACAAAAGGATTTTACCGACTATACCTGGCCAGATCCGGCAGATATTCTGTCCCGGGAACAACTGATCCGAAACTGGGATGGAATCAGCAATTCCGGGAAAGCGGTATGCACTTCGCTCGCCGGATGCTTTGAGCAGGCCACCTATGTACGGGGCATGGAAGATTTCTATATGGATGCCTACATAAACAGATCCTACTTCGAAATCTTCCATGCCCCGTACATTGAACTGCAACGGTACAGTAGCTTCTTTGATGCGGTTGGGGAGCATC
>CAZSBC010000081.1:2229-14563 GCA_964605195.1 uncultured Spirochaetales bacterium
GGGGCATGGAAGATTTCTATATGGATGCCTACATAAACAGATCCTACTTCGAAAAGCTGCTGGATAAAGTGCTTGAAATTGAACTGCAACGGTACAGTAGCTTCTTTGATGCGGTTGGGGAGCATCTTGATATAGTCGAGTTCTGGGGAGATCTGGGTACTCAGGATGGTCCCATGATTTCACCCGACCTCTACCGCAGAGTGATACAACCCAGGGAGCGGCAGCTTGTTGACCTAGTCAAGGATAAGACAGGAGCTAAGGCTGCGCTGCACACCTGCGGGGCGGTCTTCGACTTCATTCCCGATATCATCGATGCAGGCTATGAGGTGCTGAACCCGGTACAGACAACGGCTGTCGGAATGGATCCGGTGCTCCTCAAGCGGGAGTTCGGGCAGGATATCACTTTCTGGGGAGCGATAGATACGCAACATACACTACCATTCGGCACTGCTGCAGAGACGCGGGATGAGGTGAAGCGGATCATCGATATCCTGGCTCCGGGAGGCGGGTTCATTTTTGCTCCCTGTCATAACATTCAGGCCATGACACCCCCGGAAAACGTGATTGCCATGTTTGCTGCGGCAGCTGAGCACGGGGTATACCAGAAGACGGGAGGGCAGTGAGATGAAAGCGGTAGTAATACGGGAGCCCCTGAACGCAGTAGTCGAAAACAGAGGCCTTCCGGTACCTGACAGCAGTGAAGTGCTCATCAAAGTCATGGCAAGCGGTGTATGCGGAACTGATATCCACATCTATCACGGGGAGTACCTTGGAGATTATCCGGTGGTTCCGGGACATGAATTCAGCGGGACGGTAGAGGCGGTGGGAAGTGCCGTCAGACGTTTCAGGCCCGGTGACAGGGTTGCCGTGGAACCGAATATTGCCTGTGATAACTGCGTATTCTGCCTGACCAACCGTCACAATTTCTGCGATAACTGGAAGGCCGTTGGAGTGACCATGCCCGGTGGGATGGCCCAGTATGTCAAAGCTCCGGAAAAGGCTGTGTTTTCTATCGGCTCACTTCCCTTTCAGGAGGCAGCCTTTGTAGAACCGCTATCCTGCGTGATTCATGGCGTTAAGAAGCTTTCGTTCCAGCCAGGCTGGAACGCGGCAGTGATCGGTGCCGGACCGATAGGCTTGCTGCTGCTCCAGTGTATGAAGCACCTTGGGGCCGCCTCTGTCAGCGTGGTTGACCGGAACCGCAGCAGGGCAGATTCGGCAGATTCCTTTGGAGCAGACCATATCTTCTACAATATCAATGATCTAAAGCGGGACAGCTACGATGCAGTGATAGATGCCACCGGTGTAACTGCCATCATGGGAAGACTTGTCGAATTTGCCGGTCCGGGCAGATCTATCCTCCTCTTCGGGGTTCCCAACCAGCAGGATACAGTGACCATGGATGCCTTCACTATTTTCCGCAAGGGACTGAGGATAGTATCCTCCTACACATCCGAGAGGAACTCCTATCAGGCAATTGAAATGCTGAAGAGCGGAAAAGTCCGGGTCAGGGAGCTTGTATCGCATACCCTTTCCCTTGAAGAGTTCACCTACGGGATGAAGCTGCTGACAGAGGGTGACGGGGATGTGGGAAAGGTGATGCTGCTGCCGAACGGCTGATCACGGAGAGCCTGACTGTATACCTGTTCCTGATACTCTCCCCATCCCCTTGTGACGCGATTAAAGCCGCTTCCTGCTCCCTTGACCAACAGTCTTCCTCTCAGTCTATAATGGACGGCAGCAGATGACAGCCGGTAAGCCGGATATGCATCGATTGCAGGGGAGCGTGGTATGGCAAAGTTGTGGGACAAGGGATATGAAATCGATTCGCTGATCGAAAAGTTCACCATAGGCAATGACTGGGAACTTGATAATGATCTTGTGACAGCCGACTGCGTCGGGAGTATGGCCCATGCCGTCATGCTCGCTGCAATCGGGCTGATCTCCGAAGCTGAGAGGGAGGAGCTGCTCTCCGGGCTGCGGGAGATCATTGACCTCAAGGAGCAGGGAGCTTTCTCGGTGACAAGCGGGCATGAGGACTGCCACAGCGCCATCGAAGAGTTCCTCACCGGGCGCGCCCCGAGCGGCAAGAAGATCCATACCGGGAGAAGCCGCAACGACCAGGTGCAGACAGCCCTGCGGCTCTGGATGCGGGACGCTGTTCTGCAGTGCGCGCAGGCTGCCAGTGAGCTGACAGCGGAGATCACCGCCTTTGCCGAACGCCATGCCGCTGTCCCGATGCCCGGACGTACGCACATGCAGATTGCCATGCCCTCCTCGGTGGGACTGTGGGCCGGCGCCTTTGCCGAGGAGCTCTCCGATGAGACCGATCACCTCATGGCACTGATGCCTATCCTGAACCGGTCCCCCCTGGGATCGGCTGCCAGCTACGGGGTCCCGCTGCCGCTTGACCGGGAGCAGACGGCAGAACTGCTCGGCTTTGCCGGCGTGCAGAACAATGTCCTCTATGCCAACAACTCACGAGGCAAGTTCGAGGCGATGCTGCTTGACAGCCTTGATTATATCACCCTGACCCTGAGCAAGGCTGCCCAGGACCTCATCCTCTTCTCCCTGCCCGAGTTCGGCTACTTCAGCCTGCCTGATGAGCTGACAACCGGCTCAAGCATCATGCCGCAGAAGAAGAATCCCGATGTGCTGGAGCTGGTCAGGTCCCGCTCTGCCCGGACCAGCGGGGCTGCCGTGCAGGTGAAGAGTATCATACGTTCGCTTCCGTCAGGATATAACCGGGACTTCCAGGATACCAAGGAGCCCTGCATGCAGGGTGTTCTCTCAGCGTACCACTCCATCAGAATCATGCAGCTCTGCTTTGCCAGGCTAACGGTCCATGCCGATGCCCTGCGTTCTGCCTTCACCCCTGAGATCTTTGCCACCGATGAGGCCATAGCAGCCGTGAAGGGGGGAGCGAGTTTCCGGGATGCCTACCGGCAGGTGGGTACGAGCCTTGATGCCGTAGCTCAGGAAGACCCCGACAAGGCCATAAGTGAACGGCGTTCCACCGGGACTACCGGGAACCTGGGGCTGAATAGGGTAAGGACGGCCAATGACAAGCGTGCGGAAGCCGTTGCGATGCTGTCGGATAGGATAGCGTGCCAGCTGGAACGGTTGACGGGGCGAACCGTACGCTTTTTCAGCCCCTAGCGCACAGTAGCCCTGCAGCGACCTGCCTGATCAGTTGTAAACATCCAGGGCCTGGGCAATATTGATGCAGTAGTCACCGATATGCTCGAGGTGACGGTTGAAATCAAGCATCATCAGTTCAGCGGGAACCTCGTGTGATCCCTTGACCAGACGAGCCTGGGCCCGGTCACGGATATCGTTGCGGGTCTCGTTGATTCTCTCTTCGTACTCGACAGCCCGTTTCAGGTCGGAACTGCTGATATGACGGTTGATGTGATCGGTGATGAAATCGATGAACTCCTGTACCAGCTCCAGATAGCCATAGCAGCCAGCAAGCGCCTTCTCGGGAAAGAGGATCTTTCCCCGGTACTTGCGCTCAGTCAGCAGCACCAGGTTAAAGCAGCTGTCACCGATGCTTTCGAGTTCATTAATTATACGCATCTGGGCGTTGACATTTCCCGCACTGATCGGGTTCAGGCTGTCCTTCACCAGTTCATTGATGAAGCCGGTGAGGGCATGCTGCATCTGGTCGGACCGCTCCTCAATCTTCTTCAGCTCCTTGACCTCTTCCCCCAGTTTCTGGTCGGGATTCTTGAATACATTGGAAAACCGCTTGAACATTGATGAGATCAGGAGGGCCATCTTGTGAATCTCATCCTGCAGCGTTATCAGGTAGAGCTCCGGGGTATCCTGGATTGAAGAGGATATGTAGGTGAAGGTATACTTCGCCTCCCCCGGCAATTCCTTGCTTCGGACGATCCGCTCAACGAGTTTGGCAAAGCTGTTGATGAACGGCAGGAACAGAATAGTGTTGATGACATTGAAGACAGTATGGTACATGGCAAGATGTGCCGGTAGCAGGACGGCACTATTTGCGCCATATACATCACCCGGTACGATACTGTCTACCAGTCTGAGAAAGGGGTTGAAGAGGATGATTACCCAGACCGTACCGAGGAAGTTGAAGAGAATATGGGCCCTTGAGGCCTGTTTTGCCGTGGTTGATGTACCGATTGATGCCAGATAGGCAGTAACGGTGGTCCCGATATTCTGTCCGAGCACGATGGCTGCTGCCAGCGGATAACTGATCCACCCCTGATAGGCCATGGTGAGCGTGATCGCCATTGAGGCTGAAGAGGACTGGACAATGATAGTAATCAGGGTGCCGGCTATGATGAAGAGGATGGTGGTTCCCAACCCCCCCGAAGTGATATGGGTAAGAAAGTAGAGGGCTTCCGGGTTCTGGCTGATATCAGGGACTGAGTCCTTCAGGTATCCCAGCCCCAGGAAGAGGAGGCCGAATCCTATCAGGACCTCTCCGACATCACGGTGCTTCAGGGACTTGACGAAGAGGAAAGGGAATCCGATACCGATTGCCGGGATAGCCCAGGCAGTCACCTTGATCTTGAAACCGAGGATGGCAACGATCCAGCCGGTGATCGTTGTACCGATATTCGCTCCGAGGATAACCCCGATGGACTGTACCAGATTCATCAGCCCGGCATTGACGAAGCTCACCACCATGACCGTGGTAGCCGATGATGACTGGATAATGGCAGTGATGGCCAGCCCGGTGAATACTGCCGCAAACCGATTACCGGTCATAAAGCGCAGTATTGACTTCATACGGTTTCCGGCAGCTTTCTGGATACCTTCGCTCATGGTTTTCATCCCGAAGAGAAAGAGCCCTAAACTGCCTGCTATGGCGAGAATCTGGTTTACTATGCTCATAATGCCCTGATAGTACCAACTCACCCGGATTGTGTAAATATGAGAATTATGTTAAATGGATCGCTTTTTTATCCATACACCTGAAAAAACCCATAGCGCTGGCTGCATGAGTTCTGTCGGGTACCGGAATTTACCGGACTCTCCAGCGGCTCCTTGCACGGCATACCTCCACAGGGCTCTTGCCGGTTCTCAGCTTTTCTATCCGGTGCAGCCAGCTGCATGCTGATTCATCATCCGGAGCAGCTGTTGTGGTTACCTGCAGGGTGTCTTCGGGAAAGCACTCGGAGAGAAAGTTGATCTCGAATTCCCCGGGTAGGAACTCGGCATGATGGTCGGCGGGAAAGGAGTCGAGAATCCACTCAATATAGGCAATGTTGTTGATGTGCCGCACACTGTCGATGTCCCGGTACATGATCTGCGGGGTGGAGATGGATGCCTCCGGTCCCGACTCCACGGCAGGCAGTTTCTCCAGAACGGTCTTGGACCACAAGGAACGGTTCTCAGACAGTGAAATGTAGTTCGTAAGGGCATCGGAGCGCACCGGACGACGTTTCGCAAGGTCAATAATGACCCAGTAGGCCATTGAACGGAAGAGCTCGGCCCCGGCATCATCCACGCCCCGGGCTTCCCGTGGTGCGAAGAACCTGAACGGCTCCTGTATCCAGGTTTGTAGGCTGAACGAGGAGGGCCAGTCAAGATACCGTGAAATTTCCAGCCTGAAGCGAGAAAGCACCCAGCTCTTGCCCTGCCGTTCCAGATCCTCGTTCGCACATCCGCAAAGCAGGGCATGTCTGGCAGCCCCCTCCTGAATGGCCCGGCAGTAGAAGGGCATCCTGGCCCGCAGATAGGGATCGGTATGATGGGTGTGCAGATCAAAGCGCTGTTGGTAGATGTTGTCAGAGATCATCTGCTGCTCCAGGGGAAGGGTAGGAGAAAAACCGCAGTACCGAACGGCCGTAGGTGCGTACGTCAGTGCAGCTGAATGCACCGATGGCAGCATCCCACTGCTCCTCGGCAGGGTGATGGATGATGAACAGCCCCTCCTGCGCAACCAGCCCGGCATCGCTTATTGCGGCAGTGAGCTTCTGCTTCCCCGGCATCGGAAACGGGGGATCGGCATAGACTATCGTGTACCGGCGTCTTGCCAGCTTGATGAACTTCTCCACCCGCATCAGGAAGAGCCGGTGTTCTGTCTCTACCATCTCCAGGTTCTGTGTAATCGTCAATTTCTTGCCCCTGTCCATCTCCACCAGGTGTACGGGTTCAGCTCCCCGGGAGGCCGCCTCGATGCCCACCAGCCCGGAACCCGAGAAGAGGTCAAGAAATGAGATACCCTCAAGATTCCCAAGGATTGAGAACAGCGATTCACGCATCCGGTCCATGGCCGGTCTGATGACTCCGGGGGGACAGACAATCCTCCTTCCCCGGTATTTCCCACCGGTAATGCGCATGCAGCTCCTCCTTCTACGGCAGTATCACTTCAAGCATAGTGATTCCCGGTCCCTTTGACAAGAACTGCCATGAAAAGAGCAGGGTCATCACTCCTCCAGTCGCAATACGTATTCATCGTTCGGGATAGTGAGCTCCCACAAGCCATCAGGTAACAGCAGACTGAAGAAGCCGGTATCCGGAGCACTGCGTGTACTGATCGTTAGCGGGGTGGGATCAAGGGGATCCCGCGACTGAACGTCAGCACTCCTGATGGCGGTGATAACGGTTGAGACTGGGTTTCCCGCTGTATCGTCAGTCCATCCCTGTCTTCTGCTGCCTGCCAGCAGCAGCAGCTCCAGAAGTGCATCACGGTGGTATGCCCAGACCCTGTCGGCCCCGGAGAGACTGTTCTGACTGTCCGTGTACTCAACGGTGAAACCCGGCGTACCGAAGGCCCCCAGCTGCCAGTCACTGAAGGTCCCGTATGCCAAATACCAGTCAGCCCCCTCTGTAGCATAGAAACCGGTACGTCCTGTCGCGCGGAGAGTAGCGGCATACTGCTCTGCGGCAGAGATCATCAGGGGATATATCGGTATGTAGGTTTCGATATAGTCTTCGGGGTCGGAGAAGGCCGTATCCCTCTTTTCCAGGGCAAGGTAATCCATCGGCACGTTGATATTCTCAGCTCCGGTATGGCCATGAACGGCAAAGAGGTAGCTGCGTGCTTCACATAATGCCCGCATGGCTATGCTCTCCGGGGAGGAGAACCCGGAGGAGGCATCCCACGGATGGAGCCAGAGAGGTTGCCTCTCATCTGGGGGCAGATCCGGATCTGGATACCCGAAGTCGCGGTTAAGATCGGTGCCGTTGGCACTGAGACGGGAGTTGTGCACCATTCCCCAGGGATTGACCACCGGGATGACATCGACAACCAGCTCCTGCAGCAGGTCGGTGATCCCCTGGTCGGTGCCGAAGGATTCAGCAAGGTATTCAGCCAGCCTGAAAGCAACCTCAGCGGAAATCGGTTCATTCCCGTGGATGGCCCCGGTAATGAGCACCCGGGGTTTATCGGCACCATTGGGGACTTTGATGCTGAGCAGCCGGATGGGGTGCTGCGGATCGGGGAGAATCGTCTCTTCAGTCACCAGCACTGCCTCGCTTGCAGCCAGAGCAGCCATGCGGTCCAGAACAGCATGATAATAGCCCTCGCCAGAGTAGGGCTGCAGCATGCAGGAGATAAGAGCTGCTGCTATGAGCACTAGGATTCCGATTGCAAGGACTCTTCTGTTCCGCATACTGCAGTATAGCATATACTGCTGCTATCCCGTTACTGGTAAAAAGCGGGAAGCACGCCCATGCTGCCGGTGCGTTTGCTACCAGCGGCCTCCTGTGGTATGCTGATGGTACGATGATTGGAGAGCTGCGTGAATCACAACTGCATGAAGCACTCAAGCTGCATTACGCCGAGATGAGCGGCGGCCGCACCGAGCAGCAGGTAGCCGGAGCGATCGTCGATGTCATTACCCCTGAGGAGATCATCGAGATCCAGACGGCAAACTTCTCCAGCCTGCGGAACAAACTTGCCCGCCTGCTTGAGAACGGGTACAGAGTCCGACTTGTCCATCCCATTGCCGTAAGCAAGCGCATCCGCCTGCTTGCAGCAGATGGTGCCACAGTGGTGCGCGAACGAAACTCCCCGCAGAGACGCAACTACGGCCATGCCGCTATAGAGCTGATGCGGATCCCAGAACTGATCGGTCATCCGGGTCTCTCCGTTGAACTCGTGCTGGTAAGCATCCTGGAGGAGCGCGTTGATGACGGCAGCGGCAGCTGGAGAAGGGGAGGCGTGGCTATCAGGGGCAGGGAACTGCTTGAGATCGGAGAGATGCTGGTACTTGATAGCGTCGAGAGATATGCGTTACTATTACCGGCGAATATGCCACCGCTCTTCACGCACCGGGAGCTAGCGGCGCAGAGCGGAATGAGTATCGGGCAGGCAACTAAACTCTCCTGGCTGCTGCGCAGGATCGGAATCCTTGAAACTGCCGGGAAGCGGGGACGGGCTCTGCTGCTGCAGCTGACGAAATCGAAGGAGACAATGTGATATTGACAAGAGAAGAGCTGACAACCTATATACTGGAGATCATCCCAGAAATCACCGCCCTGCGCCATGAACTGCATCGGTGTCCTGAACTGGCCGGGAAAGAGTACCGGACCCGGGCCAGAATCAAGGAGCAGTGCGATGCCCTTACCCCCATCTACTGGCAGGCCAAGCTGGGAACGGATCTGGTCTTTGAGATACCCGGCAGGGACCCGGGGCATGTTACCGGACTGCGTGCCGATATCGACGCTCTCCCGCTTACCGAGGAGACCGGACTGGAATATGCCTCCCAGCATGCCGGCATCATGCATGCCTGCGGACATGACGGTCATGCCAGCCTGCTCTGCGGGGCGGCCATGATTGCCGACAAGTTCAGGAAATACCTTCCCCATACCATCAGATTCATTTTCCAGCCGGGCGAAGAGGAGGTCTGTATGGGAGCCAGACTGGTTGAGGAGGGGGTTTGCGACGGTCTTGCGGACGTGTACAGCCTGCACAACTGGATAGGGCTTCCGGTAGGCTCAGTCTCATCCAAGGAGGGGATCCTCTTTGCTGCCGCCAACGAGTTTACTGTCAGGTTTCTCGGCCGGGGTACTCACGGGGCCACTCCCGAAAAGGGAAACAACCCCCTCATCCCTGCAGCCGATACCGCCATGCGGCTGCAAGCGCTCCATCAGCGATATGCAGAAGAGCACGGAGCCGTGATCTCCGTCTGTGCAATCCAGGGAGGAGCTAACTCCAACGTCATACCCTCGGAGGCAGTCCTGCAGGGAACGGTACGCTACATAGAGAAGGAGCTCGGCTCTGAGATAGAGAGAGCGGTTACTGAGGCTGTCCGAAATGCCGCCGAGAGCTGTGCAATGGAGTATGACCTGCAGTACACCCGCCGCTACCATATCCCAGTGATCAACGATCCCGAACATACCAGGAAGCTGCAGGGTGCAGTGGAAAAGGTGCTGGGAGCGGGAGCTTATATACCCGCAGCAACTCACACCATGGGAGCCGAGGATTTTGCCTTCTATCTGGACAGGGTTCCCGGTTGTATGTTCTGGCTCGGGGCAGGCGAGGAGCAGCCGGTGATCCATTCAAGCCGATACGATTTCAATGACGATGTGCTGTTCAATGGCCTGCTGGTTTTCAGCTCGCTGATGTTCTCCGACAATCTCGAATAGCCTTAATTCCCAAACGGAGAGAAGAGGATCGGAACCATCTTGATGGCTCCATTGCCGAGCAAGTGCCGGGATTGCAAGGTTGAGATACCGCTGCAGGGGTACTGCGTTTGCCCCTTTGGGCGGAGGCATGAATTGCCTTGGATCCCAAGCTTGCCATAGATAAGCCGATTGCCCTGGGGTATTGATATCTTGCATTTAGCTTTCGGTAAGCTCCTCGGCAAACGGAGGACACTGCTGCAGCACTTCCCGCAGCATCTGGTGGGTCACCGAGAGCAGCCCCGGATCATCGGCTAGCAGGATATCGACATCTGAGCGGGCGGTAAGCAGCAGATCGTGATCGAGGATAAGATCCGCGGCGGCGAACCTGAGAAACCCCGATTGCCGGATCCCTGCCAACTCACCGGGACCTCTGATCTCCAGATCCTTCTCGGCAATCTCGAAACCGTCGTTGCAATCCTTCATCACCCTCAGTCGCTCTTTTCCCGTATTGCTCAGCTCGGCCGAATAGATAA
The DNA here is from genome assembly GCA_964605195.1 of uncultured Spirochaetales bacterium. Taxonomy (GTDB): domain Bacteria; phylum Spirochaetota; class Spirochaetia; order JABMQR01; family JABMQR01; genus CAZSBC01. Next base: position 12,315 of record CAZSBC010000081.1, read on the forward strand.
GAAAGGCATAAGACTGCAGGGAAGAGCGGCCGACCCTGCCCCGCAGCTGGTGCAGCCCCGAAAGGCCGAAGCGTTCAGCATGTTCGATGATCATGCAGGTGGCATTGGGGATATCAACACCAACCTCCACCACGCTTGTCGATACCAGGTACTGGAGGGCTCCCGATCTGAAACGGTCCATGACAGCCAGCTTATCATCCTCCTCGATGCGTGAGTGGATAAGTCCCGCCGGTATCCCGGGGTAGATCTTCTCAGTCAGGTAGGTGAACATCGATTCTGCATCCCGCAGTTCCGACTTCCCAGTCTCCTCGATTCTCGGATAGACAAAGTAGGCCTGATGGCCGCGCTTGAATTCCACCCGGACGGCCTCATAGACGCGCTTTCTGCTCGTTTCACTGGCCAGATGGGTGATCACCGGCTTTCTTCCCGGGGGCATGGTCCGTATTACCGATACATCAAGATCGCCGAAAACCGTCATGGCCAGCGTCCGTGGTATTGGGGTCGCCGTCATCAGCAGCAGATCCGGCATTTTCCCCTTGCTGACCAGAGCAAGCCGCTGCAGCACGCCGAAGCGATGTTGTTCATCGACAATCACCAGCCTGAGGCTCTGGAACCGGACATCCCGGGAGAAAAGGGCATGGGTGCCGATGATCATATCGATTTCACCGTCCGAGAGGGCCCTGATGATATTGTCCCGCTGTGAACGCTGCACGCTTCCTGTCAGGTATGCCAGCCGTACACCGAACTGATCGAGCAGCAGGGCGGCATTTTCGGCATGCTGCCGGGCAAGCAGCTCGGTCGGGGCCATGAAGGCACACTGGCCGCCTGTCTCGATAACCTGCAGGGCGGCGATGAAGGCCGTCAGGGTCTTTCCGGACCCGACATCCCCCTGGATCAGGCGAGCCATCGGTCGGGGAGAGAGGATGTCATCGGTGATCTCCTGCAGTACAGTGTGCTGATCGGGAGTGAGCGAGAAGGGGAGCGATGCGACCAGCCGCCCGGCCAGCGAGGAGGCGTCGGTATGGCTGGCTGCTCGCTGATAACGGGGTGCCTTACCGCTCCCCGCTCTCTTCAGTGCCCTGCGGCGCACAATGAGCTGGAGATAGAAGAACTCCTCATATGCCAGGGATAGCCGGGCCCCTTCGGCAGCATCCAGGGTCTCGGGAAAATGGATACGGCGCAGGGCTTCCGGTTTCGCCAGCAGCTGCTGCCTCTCCAGGAGATATTCCGGCAGTTCGTTCTGCAGTTTCAAGACATGCTGCTCAAGCAGGGTGCTGATATTACGTCGGAGGATATTCTGGTTGAGCTTGCCGGCCAGGGGATAGATCGGCAGGATCATCCCGAATTTTACCGGCGGTCGGTCCTCATGGAACGGTTCGATCTCAAAGATACTGCCCTGCAGCTCGTGGTACTTCTCACTGAACTGTCCGTATAGGTGGTACCGATGCCCAAGCTTGAGCATGTCATGCATGAAATTTCGTCCGAAGCAGAGCAGTGATGCCGTAGCCGTGTCATCTTTGATGAGGACCTTCAGGGTCCTGTTATGCTGTTTGCCAATGTACTGATGACCGAGGACGGTGATGATGCTGTTGACTGTCTTGCCCGAAAGCGCCTCAATCAGGGGTACCTGCACGCTTCTATCCTCATAGGTACGCGGGAAGTGGAGGAGCAGGTCACTCCAGGAGTAGATGCCGAGAGCAGCATAGGAGGCAGCAATTGCCCGGCCGACTCCCTTGAGCTCCTGAACAGATTGGGTCAATTCCCGGAGATACATTGAGGCTGCCTAGATGGGCGAATCGATGAAGATGCCGGTCAGCCATTTGATAACGATCCGGAATAGGATCTGCACCACAATGAAGGTGATGATCGAGCTTACCAACAGGTTCCTTGTGGGGATCTCTCTTCCCCGATAGACGAGCCTGTGGATACGGGACTGCATGCCGCTGAGCAGATTGTCCAGAATCGAAATATACTGGATGCTGTTGGGAGTCTGCCGGTACTCAAGCAGAAGCCGGATGGCGAAGAGGATGATGAAAATCGTGATAAAGAAGGAGAGTACCGAACCGACAGCCTGTACAATGAGTGCCAGGATAATACCGAGCGTGATGCGGCCTTGGTCGGCCAGGATGGTGAACATGTTGTTCACAATACCCAGAACGATCATTGCCAAGACTGGTGAGAAGTCAAGCACCCCGCGCTGCATGCCGGGGAACCGGCGGAAAATGTTGAGATAGGGATCGGTGATCCTG
>CAZSBC010000082.1:0-14512 GCA_964605195.1 uncultured Spirochaetales bacterium
GCTGAATCCGGAAAAAATAGGGGCGGATAATAATGTTACAATGATTCTAGTTTACATAACTGTTTGAATTAGTATAGAATGGACGTTATCATGCAAGGAATTACCAACCAATGAAGCGAATTGATGATATAGAGATACTATTCAACCCTGAGGATGACGACGAGAAAGCATCATCTCTGTCAGCTGAGGAGATCAATGAAATCTCACAGCTGTCACGAAGAGGCTATCAGCTGCTGAAAGAGAACAGGGTAACTGAGGCTGAAACCTATTTCAATCAGATCCTCGAGAAGTATCCCACCAACAATTACGCCCTGGTCGGACTTGGTGATATCAACCGCAAGCGGCACAAGTGCAGGGAGGCCATCCGCTACTACTCAACCTGCCTTGCCTACTATCTCGGCAACAACTATGCCTATTTCGGGCTTGCCGACTGCTACAAGATGCTGAAGCAGCTTCCCGCCGCCATAGAGGCGTGGCAGCACTACCTTGAAAAGGACCCTGACAATGTCACCGTTATCACCAGGGTTGCCGATGCCTACCGCAAACAGAAGAATTTCCAAAAATCCAGGGAGGCCTATGAGCAGGTGCTGGCCATCGAACCCACAAATTCCTATGCGCGAATCGGGCTCGGACATCTCTATTTCGACTTCCAGGAGTTCGATAAAGCACTTGAATACTGGGAAGCCATCTACAATGAACATCCCGATTCAGTCGATATCAGGGTCCTGACCTCCATAGGCAACTGCCACCGTAAGCTCAAGACGTTTGAACAGGGACTCGTCTACTTCCTGAAAGCCCTGAAGAAGGACCCCAACAACTTCTTTGCCCTCTTCGGTACCGCCGACTGCTACCGCGGCATGCGAGCCTACGAAAATTCACTGATCTATTGGCTCAAGATCCTGCAGAATGATCCTGACAACAAAGTCATCCTGACCCGTGCCGGGGATGCCTTCAGAGTGCTGAAGCAGTATGACCGGGCAGAGGAGTTCTACCTCAAGGCCCTTGATGTCGGCTTTGACTATTATGCCATCCTCGGACTTGCAATGATTCACAAGGAGCACGGGGAGTACTCCCAGGCCCTTGAAAAGATTGAAAACCTTATCCGCAAGGACCAACGCAATCACCGACTATATATAGAAGCAGCCAACTGCTATCTGGAACAGGGCTACAAGGCAAAGGCTCTGCAGATTCTCAACAGATACCAGGAGCTCGGACTCCATAACATGTATGTCACATCTCTTATCGAAAAAATATCATCCTAATGACGAAACCCTCTATGGACTCCTGCCTGAAGAGATAGCCGCTACCCTCTACAGAGTCCCTTCCTATCGCGGCAAGCAGCTCTTCAAGTGGATCCAGCGGGGTATCAGCTCCTACGATCAGATGCTCAACATCCCGAAGCACCTCAAAGAGGAGCTCGCAACGCTCTACGGCGAACGACTGATGACTTCCCGCATCCTTCAGCAGAGTACCGATGCGGACGGAACTGTCAAGCTTCTCATAGAGTTGCGTGACGGGCAGGTCATTGAGGCAGTACTGCTGACAGATGACGAGGACCGCAGGACAGCCTGCCTCTCCTCGCAGGCAGGCTGTGCCATGGGCTGCACCTTCTGCAGGACAGCCGGTATGGGCTTCCGGCGGGATCTCACGGCAGCAGAGATTGTGGAGCAGTTCCACCACCTCTCAGGCATATCCGGGAGGCCAGGAAATATTGTGTTCATGGGCATGGGAGAACCCCTGGAGAATACCAGGGCCCTCTTCAGGGCAATCAGGATCTTCCACCATCCGGAGGGCCTGAACATCGGGGCAAGAAAGATGACCGTATCCACCTGCGGAATCGCACCCGGCATCAGGGCGATGGCCGACTCCCTCGAGATCCCGGTCCGGCTTGCCGTCTCCCTCAATGCGGCCGAAGATCAGCTGCGTTCCCGGATCATGCCGGTAAACAACGCCTACCCGCTTGCCGAGCTGCAGCAGGCAGTACGCTACTACCAGCAGAACGGCGGCAAGCGCATCACCTTCGAGTACGTCCTGCTCGGGGGGTTGAATGACTCGGCTGAAGCGCTCGAAGGGCTGATCGCACTTGCCCGGAAGCTTGACTGCATCGTCAATATCATCCCGTGGAATCCAGCTGCCGAGCTGCCGTTCCGTGAGCCGTCTGGAAAGGTGGTGAGAAAATTCTGCCATGCCCTTGAACAGGCCGGAATCAGGGTAACCCGCCGCTACCGCAGGGGAAGGGGAATTAACGGGGCCTGCGGCCAGCTGGCCGCAGATCGCGCAGCAGATGCGTTAAGATAGTTTTTCCCTCCGATATCACTGCTCATCATCATTGGTGATGAAATTATACCTGAACAGGTCAATCAGCTGGTGGCGGTCATCCACACCGGCCTTGTCAAAGATATTGCGCATATGCGTCTTGACCGTATGCTCCTTGATGCCGAATGCATCTGCAATATCCTGATTTGATCCCTGGTTCATGCAGAGTTTCCTCAGTATCTCGACTTCCCGGTTGGTGAAATTGATGCTGGAGATATCGATGGTCTCTCCCTCCATCCTGTCCACCCGTTTCTGCAGAAATACCAGCTTCTCATGAAACTTCCTGGTGAGGGCGAACTGCTTCGTCAGCTCATCCTGGTAGAGGATGATACCGATCCCGAAGAAAAATGCACTGAAGAGGATGATATACAATCCCCTGATAGGAACCCCTGCCCGTTCAGCCGAAAACTCGAAGAGGGCCGCAAATAGCACGATGTATGCGATGAAACTGCGCTTGCCGAGGATACGGTACTTCAGCCCCATCAGCCCGGCAATCATCATCATGGAGAGGCTGTACGGATCATCATGCTTCAGGAGAATGGAGTATGCGGCAATGAATGCCATAACAGCAAACTGCAGCATGGTACTCACCCGCTCTATGCTGATATTGAAGCTGTATTTCCGCATCCTGATTTGAACCAGCTCTTTTCTGGCAAGCGACATGAGTATGAACAGCACCCCAAATCCCAGATAGGTATAGTTCATCCAGAATAGATCCTTTATGGGATTGGATTCGATGAATACGTTTTTGACGAAATTGAGGAGAAAGGCTAACAGGCCTACTGCCCCATATATTAATCCCACACGTTTAAAGACAGCTTGTTTCATTACATTACTCCACTCTTTTTTCAGACAGGAAGATCATCGCTGGTTTTCATGCTGCCAGTCCTCCCAAAGCAGGACACCGCTCTCGGACAGCGACATGATATCATCAATATCCTCTGATTCTATGCTGTAGTATTCAGATAACAGTCTCGCCTTGATATCAGCAAAATCCCATTTTTGGCTAAGTATAGGATTATATTTACCTTCACGTTTGTCTTCCTCAACATCACGGGCATAGTCATTCACCATCTGGAGGGCAAGCAGGGCCATCCCCTTGCTGATGATGCCGGCATTCCCCCCGTTGAAATGCATGATATCCCGCAGCCTGGCATAGACATCGCTGTCATCCCACCGGCAGTGGTTATACAGCGCCTTGGTGTTCCTCACCGACATGATGTAGACAGCCAGGTTACTGCAGCCGTCCCGCAGCGGTGTCCGGGTGCCGGCAATAGCCGGAAGCGACCCGATCAGTCGCGCCGTCCTGTTCCTCTGCAGCCGCTTTGTCTCATCAGGTCCCATCCTGAATGCCTCTGCCGCCATCGCAGAGAGCGTAAGCCACTGTTCGGAGACAGCATCCCTGTGTCTTTGAGAATATACAGGCTCCATCGTATCCTCCTCATATCATCACCACACGTATACCCAGTATACCATGTTTCGGTGCAGGGAGGAGGAAAACTCAGCGTAACAGGACGGCCTTGATTCTCCGCACGCCTGCAGAGGAGGACTGCTCCTTGAGGATCTTGAAGCGGCCCATCTTCGCGGTATTATCCACATGCGGCCCGCCGCAGACCTCCTTTGAGAAATCCCCGACGGAGTATACCTTTACCTGTTCGTCATACTTGCTCTCGAAGAAGGCGATGGCCCCCGAGGCCTTGGCATCAGCAACGCTCATCATCTCCATGGAGACGTCAAGCTTGCGGGCTATCTGCTCGTTCACCAGGGCCTCTACTGCATCTATCTCTTCCCTGCTCATCTTTTCCGGGTGGGTGAAATCGAAGCGGAGCCGTTCCGGAGTGATGTTGCTGCCTTTCTGCCCTACATGGTCACCGAGAACTGTCCTGAGGGCCTGGTGGAGCAGGTGGGTTGCGGTATGGAGCGCTGTGGTCATCTCAGAGTTGTCGGCCAGTCCCCCCTTGAAGGTCTTCTCGGCACCGGCGCGGGAAGCCTCCTGATGATTCCTGAACGCCTTGTCGAAGCCCTCCCGGTCCACAGTGAACTCATGCTCAGCCGCCAGCTCCTCTGTCAGCTCCAGTGGGAAGCCGTAGGTATCGTAGAGCCTGAAGGCCAGCCGCCCCGGAATGATCCGCTGCTTGCCCTTCAGGAGGTTGGGAAGCATCTTCTCAAACTCGTGCTCGCCCTTCTGGAGGGTAGCGAAGAACTTCTCCTCCTCACCACGCAGTTCCAGGGCAACGAACTTGCGCTTCTCAAGCAGCTCCGGGTAGGGGCCGCTGTACTGGTCGATGACCAGGTCGGAGAGGTCACTGAGGAAGAAGCGGTCAATGCCGAGCTTGCGGCCGTGCCGTACCGCCCGTCTGATGAGCCTACGCAGAATGTACCCCTGTCCAAGGTTCGAGGGGCTCACTCCCCGTTCGTCACCGAGGATAAATACCGCCGTGCGGAGGTGGTCTGCAATGATCCGGATGGAGACGTCGTCCGTCTCATCGGCACCGAAGCTCCTGCCCGACACCTTCTCTATGCCGGCAATTATGTCGGCAAAGAGCTCAGTCTCATAGACCGACTGCTTGCCCTGCAGGATGGCAATTGTCCGCTCTACGCCCATACCGGTATCGACACATTTTCGTTCCATGGGTACATAACTACCGTCAGCAGTTTTATTATACTGCATAAAGACATCATTCCAGATCTCAAAATATTTTCCGCAGTGGCAGCCCGGTCTGCACTCTGGTCCGCACGCTTCGCGCCCGGTATCGATAAACATCTCAGAGTCAGGTCCGCAGGGACCGGTCTCTCCGGCCGGACCCCACCAGTTGTCCTCCCTGGGAAGAAAGTATATCCGCTCCTCGGGGATCCCGAGATCAATCCAAAGCCTGGCAGTCTCCTCATCGCGTGGAATCCCCTCTTCTCCGGCAAATACTGTGACCGAGAGGGTATCCGGATCGATCCCCAGCCAGCGGCTGTCGGTGAGGAACTCCCAGCTCATGCGGACCGCCTCCTCCTTGAAGTAGTCGCCGAGCGACCAGTTCCCCAGCATCTCGAAGAAGGTGAGATGGCTCGGGTCACCGACCGATTCGATATCACCGGTACGGATACATTTCTGGTAATCCACCAGGCGTTTGCCGGCCGGATGGGGCTCTCCCAGTATGTAGGGAACAAGCGGGTGCATCCCGGCGGTAGTAAAGAGGACAGTGGGATCATTTTCCGGGATCAGTGACTGCCCGGAGATCCTGGCATGCTGCCGGCTGACAAAGAATTCAATATATTTGCTGCGTAGTTCTTCTGCTTTCATAGCGTAGATACTATGCAACCACCGGGTAACTGTCAATAGCATCACTGAAAATCACCGGCCGCATCAGCGATCGGAAATGACGGTTTTTCCCGCTGTTTGAGTTGCTCAGGAGGAGAAAATCAAGTAGGATCAGAATATGCTTGGTAAGAGGTTGTGTTTCCTGGCAGGTATCCTGTTCATACTGGTCAATTCACTCACCTATACAGATGAAGTGCCGCTCCTGCAGTATGAGTACATCACTGATTTCCATACAGAAAGGCTCAACAACAGCGGAAAATCCCTGCGGACAAGCGGCAGCATACTTTCAAACATCGACCCGGTATATGCCTGCAGACTGCTGCAGCAGACCCAGTACTACAACTACTGGGTCATACCGGGACTCAATGCCAGTGGGGAGCGACTGCACCCTCCCATGGCAGTGCACAACTCTCTGCTTGCAGATGAGGAGGGCGACGGCCTGCTGCTGAACTTCTCCCTGGTATCACCTATACACATTCAGGGTATCACGATACCGTTTCGTTTCGATGCCCTGCGGATTGACGAACAGCACACCAGGATAGAGATCAGGCTCTCTAAACAGAATATTGCCGTACGGGATGCTGTTGTCGACATAGAGATGGTCGGTTGTGACGAGGGAACGATACTCAACACCGCAATGACAGTGGACTATACATTTCTTATCGATCTTTTCCTCAACTACCGCAAGTATGCCGAGAACACCGAGGAGCGCATGCGTCTGCTGATTGAGAACTTCATGCAGCTCAGCGCCGATGAGATTGCCTTGAGAAGCAAACAGTAAAAACGGGAGTCAACCCCGGGCCCGCACGCCGGGATAGAGCTTTGACGAGGGATCCGACTGCCACCACTGCAATGAATCAGTATCGAGGATGGTAAGGCATCCGGACCACCCGGCACCGGTATCCAGCGCGAAGAGATTACCCAGTCTGAGGGGTTTCCTGCTGTTGAAGACCGATGTCGGCGTATGTCCGACAAATATCATCTTCCAGGGACCGAAATGAGAGGACTGGCCTCCCCGGCAGGCGTACCATGCCCCCTGCAGCAGAGAACGGTCCCAGAGTAAGGTTTCACGACTCTGGGTATCCAGAGGACGGTCCGGGTCAAAGCCACCATGCACAAAGAGATTGTTATCTGCTTCAAGCCACAGCGATGCAGAGGAGAGAAAGTCGATATGGGTCTGCGGCATGTTCGCACTCCCATATGAATCGATTGTCTGCCGACCACCCTGATGAACCCAGATATCGGGGGCAATGCCGCTCTCGCCCCATTCCATGGCCCAGAGATCATGGTTTCCAAGCACCATGCTGCAATGAGGAAGGGTAATCAGATAATCAATAGTCTCCTTGACCTGCGGGTAGCCGTCACAGATATCCCCGAGCAGGATGAGATGATCCTGTTCGCTGTTGAATGCTGCCAATTCAAGACACTGCTGCAGAGCCAGAAATGCCCCGTGCACATCACCGACGACGAAGGTTCTCATGCTTCATTGTATCAAAAATGGCAGGAGTACTGAAGGGTAATAGTCACAATGAGTACCATAACAGGGCGGCACCCTTCTGCAAGCTGAACAGATATGGCATACTGTAACGGTATGGACGAACGCACATGCCAGTACTATGCCGCTCAGGCAGGAAGTGTCTGCAACCGGTATGAATCGATTGATTCCCCCCTGCAATCACTCCTTTCACACGTTATAGACAGCAGTGCAACCGTACTCGATATAGGTTGCGGCTCGGGAAGGGAGATGCAGCTCCTCCTGGATAACGGCTGTGATATCTACGGTGTTGAGACGGGACAAGAGATGGCAGATGCTGCCCTGGCCCACCATCCGGAGTTGCATGGGAGAATATGGACAGGTTCCCTTCCTGATGATCTGGAAGCCCTGGGAACAAGAAAGTTTAATGTCATTCTGCTCTCTGCGGTCATCATGCATATCCCGGATGCTGAGATGTTCTCCTCTGCCTGCACACTGAGACGACTGATCAGTGAGAACGGAAAAGTGATAATCTCGCACGCAGCAGAGCGGAGCGGGCTTGATGCGGAGAACCGTGATGCAGCCGGCAGGCTCTTTCACATCCGCTCTTCGCATCAGATCGAACTGCTCCTCGGAAGTCTGGGATTTGTGCTGGAGCACACGTTCATCGGGAATGACAGCCTCGGGAGGGAGGATATCGTCTGGGAGACGCTGGTCTTCTCCTTCAGCAGCGGCAACCAGTCAAAATCAATTGACCGGATCGAGACGATCATCAATAATGACCGCAAGACAGCCAGCTACAAGATTGCCCTGCTGCGAGCTCTCTGCGATATTGCACGCAAAGAATCGCATCTGGCAACCTGGAATCGTGAAGGCAATGTTGCAATCCCGCTGCAACGGATTGCAGATCTCTGGATTGAGTACTACCTCCCGCTAGTCGGATACCGGGAGTTCGTACCGCAGAACCGCGGGGAAACACCGCACTCGAGCAAGCCGATTGCCTTCCGGAGACTGATGAACAAGCTCACTTCAATCTATCCATCCTCCCCGCAGGGACTTGCACAGTATATTGCCGACAGGGACCGGAACCACTTTACCCCTGCCATTCAGAGGCTCTACAGGGAGCTGATCAGGTGTATCATGCGTACCATCATTGCCGGTCCTGTGACCTATACCAGCGGGCAGGTATTCACCTACAGCAGTACTGCTGCATCAGTACTCTGCAACGGAGCTGTATGGCGTGAGCTGGTCATGCTCGGACACTGGATAGAGACAAACCTCATCATGAAGTGGGCTGAACTAATCGGGACGTTCAGCCGGTCAGCTGCTCCCTTTCCTGTGGAAACTGCCCTGGAACTGCTGCTGATGCGACCTGAGACGAGTCGGTGGATCAACCCGGCAAGGACCATCCTTACAGGGAACGGTACGCTGCAGTGTGTGTGGAGCGGCAAGCGGATCACAACCGGATCAATGCACATAGACCATGCCATCCCCTTCTCTCTGCGCCACGATAACAGTCTCTGGAACCTCTTCCCTACCGACAAACGGGTCAACCGCAGCAAACGGGACCTGCTTCCTGCCTACCGCCTGCTGCTGCGGCAGAAGGAGCTGATTATCGAGTACTGGCAACTGTTTCATGGACATGAGAAGGCGCTGTTTGAAAATGAATCCAACCGGTTTCTGGGGACGAAGAGCTTTCCCCGTCAGTGGGAAGGGCAGATGTTCTCAACCTTTGTTGAATCAATCGAGTATACCGCCAGCCGGCGGGGAATAGCGCGCTGGGAGGTATAAGCTCTCTCGAGCTACCCTGGTATCAGGATTCTTCCTGATGCAGCTGGTCAAGTATGCGAACTGCCTCACCATACTCATCATCATTTACAAGCACCCTGACACCACCGGTGACTGCCATGTAGGGGCGCACTCCACCGCAGTCGTCAGCCTGCACCATGCAAGCAATACCGTAATCCCTCAGCACCGATGCAAACATCTCAGCCTCCGGTCGGGTACTGTATATCTTCACCACTTTCACTGCAGTCTCCTCTGCGGCAGGTCATGCCTGCCTGATGACCGGGAACTATGTTGACGGTGCAATTGAAAATCTCAGACGATTCTTGATATAGCTGTCATCGTTGATATTCATGAAATACTCGATATCGATATTCGTATCAAGATCCTCGTCTGTGCCCACAATGTACTCCACAGGGATGGGAACTGCAAAGTACGGCGGTGATACGGCGTCGACATAGAGCTCGTCATCCAGATCGGAATCATACCTGCAGTGCCCGTCTTCGGGCTCCTGCCATACCCCTGCGCTGCGGGCAGGTATCACTACCTCGGTATCGAAGATCTCATAGCGGAAGCCGCCTTCAATAATATAGTCCCCGTCATCATCCTGTGGGGGGATGATCTTGAACCAGATATCCTGATCCAGTGAATCGTAGGTCAGCTCGATAGGATTCGCGGCATCGCCGGGATACGGACTCCCGGGAGTGCCGTCCCAGACCGGGGTGAAATCTCCGGCAGTCGGTGTCGATCCGCTGTCCATCAGGGCATATGCCTGAAAACGGGTCACGTTGTCATAGATGAAATTGATCATTTCACTGTAGTACTCGGTTGCAAACCCGCTCTCTTCGGTATAGCGGACCTCAACTGTAAAGACATCACCGGCTTCATAGAGTTCTGCTGAAGATGCAGGAAGTTTCAGCCCAACCCGGCACTCCAGCCGCTCGGCGGTGGTGTCATTCATGTTGACCGGGATCTGATAGATCACCCCATCCCCGTTCTCCAGCAGATCCCAGTCACAGGACACTGTGCCGGGATCATAGGATGTCCCGTCAACGAAATACTGGGTGGTATCATCTGTATCGAATTCAGAAGGGACAAGCGTCGTTGCATACGCAGGAGAGGAAGCCGCATAAAGCGCTACCGATTCCACGGCATCTATCCTGGCTTCGTCATAGATACGGACCATGAGATCCACCCGCATATCCCTGATCAGCCCATTGTATTCGTCGCCGTTGAAATATGAGTGAATGCCCTCGCCTCCCCTGATATCAAGCAGATAGCCGACCAGCAGTTCGGCAGGGATGCTTTCAGAAACTCCTACATCGGTATCAGCGACCCCGTCTCCGTCATCATCCTTGTCAAAATCATCAAGAAGCCCGTCTCCGTCATCATCTGAATCGATAATATTTGGCAGTCCGTCCAGGTCAGGATCACCTGAGTATGTACCTGCTGGAAGAACATTCGACGGAACACCGGGCCTCCCCAGACCACCTATTCCCAGCGGGACCCCGGTGATAGGATCGACATGAGCGGTTATTGAGGGATCAACAGCCGCATCATCGACAGTAACTGCTATCGCTTCGCTGCCGGGATCATCGGGAACGGTAATGCTTCCCAGATCAAGCGGCACAGCATTATCAGGAGATTTCAGGCCCATCGTATCAACACCCGGGTCAGCAGCCCTGCTGCTGCTCCCATGAATGACAGCTGATCCGAAACCCTTGCCGTCCTTTGATATGATGGTAAAAATGAATGACCTGTTTTGCGGCACTCGCAGTGATACTGTACCATCAGGAGCTGTGACTCCGCTGAAGACCCGGTTTGTTACAGCATCGACTGCCCCCACAATGATATCCGATAACGGGGTATCTGCATCATCGACAAGCTTCGCGGTGATGCTACCCCAATCGATATCATCATCCATGGATCGGGCCGGTTTCACGAGGTTACAGGATAACAGGGAAAGAACCAACAGGACAATAACGAAACCATACGCATAGACTCTCATGCTTGACTCCTTGGAGGAAGGCAATGTTCCTTTCTTGGCTGGTAGAACATTCATTCTACGACACTATGCATGAGGACGCAAGATACGAAGGAGAAATATATCAGCCGCTTTCAGTGCAGGGCCTCATCAATTACCCCATCCTGCCGAAGGTTGTCGGGATGCATGATTCCCGCCTCCTCCTTCCGGTAGCGGACACAGCTCTGCCAGTCCCCAGGCAGTACCCGGAAATAAACCGTTCATCAAGCTTGCCTGCCTCATAGAAGCGCTTCATCGGACAGAACTGGATCCATTTACATTCATTACGCAGCATGCTGGTACCCTCTTGTTTCTCAGCAACTCTTCTCTTTCCTGATTATTGAGCAGATTATCAACTATAGGCTTACGCAGCCGCGCTCTTCACCCCTACCCCCTGTAGACAGAAGCCCATGATAATTTCGCTGTAGGAGAGAAAGCAAATCCCCGATGCGTTCCTCGCTACTCCAGAGACAGACAAATTTCCTCTGAATCCGGCGAATATTGGGTCCGAACCTGCGTGCTACCGCAACAGTCACCCCCCCAGTTTCAGGAGGGAAATGCTGCTGCCGGCTTTCTTGCCGTCTCCGTGCCCCGAATCATCATGATCCGATTCAGTGGAATTATCCAGCCCCACGATATTCCGGGCTGTATTCGCGGTAATCTCATAGATGCTGTAGGAGCCTGCATCACCAAAATGGCGTGAGATGGGAGACTCACCAGTATCGGTCGCATAGGCGGTATTAAGTGCATCCATAAGGATCCTCTCATGCCTTTGGAAGTGTTCCAGCCTTATAGGCTTCATATGCTTCCCGTACTGACAGCTCTCCTGCTCCCGTATAGATCGCTATATTCATCCGGTTCAGTACGGCTGCTGCATTGCCCCCCGGGCCGTTACCCGTCACCAGGACCTCCGCACCAAGCTCGGAGAGCTTCTGGGCAGTCTTCGGGCCGGCACCATGCGCCTCCTGCTCGACAGCACGGTTATCGAATGAATCGACCTGCCCGCTCTCCTCATCATAGATCACGAAAAACGCGGTCCTCCCGAAACGGGGGTCCATAGCCGCCGTCATATCCATTCCCTTTGCCGTAAACACAATTTTCATATCTCTCTATCTCCCTTGGTATTAATCAGCCTTTAGCGAGGCTGCTCCCTGTATCCTCACCCAGCTTGCGCTGATCACCTCTTTCAGCTCCCGGTCAAACTCCACAATCGTCTTGCCGTTCGTCATGGCTTCGGTAAAGCGTTCGCTGTAGGGAATCCGGGCAAGCAGCTCTATACCATGCTCTTCCAGGAACTCACCAATCTGCTCTGCCACCGATTTATTCAGGTCGGCCTTGTTCACGATGCAGCCCGCGGGAATCCTGAAAGTATGCACCAGCTCATATACCCGTTTGAGGTCATGGAAACCTGAAACCGTCGGTTCGGTAACGAGGACCACATAGGAAGCCCCGGTCAGCGAGGATACCACCGGACACCCGATACCGGGAGAGCCGTCAACAAGCACAGCCTGCTTCCCCTGCTCCTCAGCCAGCCTCTTCGCGTCACGCTTCACCCGGGCAACGAGCTTGCCCGAATTCTCCGCCCCGATATGCAGCCTGGCATGCACCATGGCAGTACCGGTCCGGATAGATGACGTATAGAGGGCTCCAACATTCTGGACACTGTTTTCGATCGCATCCACCGGGCATATCCTGGCACAGTATCCGCACCCCTCACAGGCCAGCGGATCGACGGCAAAGAGTTCTCCAGATTCCATCACGGCACCAAAGCGGCAGACATCCCGGCACATCCCGCAGCCGATACAGAGATCCGGATCAATACGCGCCAGCTCTCCGCTGTAGAAGTCTTCCGCATTGCCGAAGTCGGGAGCCAGCAGCAGATGCATATCGGCAGCATCCACATCACAGTCGGCAACAATCAGCTGTTCCCCGCCGAGATAGGCGAAAGATGCCGTCAGGGAGGTCTTGCCGGTACCCCCCTTACCTGAGATGACAACGATCTCCTTCATCGACCAGTTACCCCCATACCCTCGGCATACCGCCTGATCCGCATGACGGCCCGCTTTACCGGAGGCATCTCCTGATAGAGCAGGGATCCCCGGGCATAGGCCTCTGCGATCTTCCTGTCATTCGGTATCGTGGCGATGATATCGATATGCTCAGCAGCACAGTAGCGCTCCACCCCGTCATTACCGATCCCGTGCCGGTTAAGCACCACGGCAAAGGGCTTGTCCAGCTCACGGACAGTCTCCACAGCCAGCTTCAGGTCATGCAGCCCGAAAGGAGTCGGCTCGGTTACCAGGATGACGATATCGGCATTGCGGACCACCTCGATGACCGGGCAGGAAGTCCCGGGCGGGGAGTCATACACCACCACGGCAGCCTCGCCATTTTCGTTGATCTCATCATCGGTCACACATATCGTCTGCCTGATGAGGGGTACAGCCTGCTCCTCCCCTATGATCAGCCTGCTTTCGACAAAGGTGAGCGCTCCGGAAGTTGACACTCTCAGCTCACCCATCTTCTTCTCGGTCATAGGCAGCGCTGCCTCGGGGCACATCTCCGAGCAGGCATAGCAGCCGTGGCAGAGCTCCGGGAAGACCATGACCATGTCACGCATCTTCAGCACAGCATTGAAATTGCAGACTGTCTGGCACTGCCCGCAGAGGGTACAGGACTCCTGCTCCCACCTGGGAATCATCTTGAACATATCCCGGGAGAGTACGGGCGTCCCTGATATGAACAATCCCGAATTGGGCTCCTCCACATCCAGATCGACAAGTACCGTTGGCTGGGTTTCAGCAAGATATGAAGAGAAGTTCGTGGCCAGGGTCGTCTTGCCGGTTCCGCCCTTCCCGCTGGCAAAAGCTATTTTCATCCCGCTTTCCTACCTCTTGTCTGCTGCAAGCAGCTCTTCCCTGATCATTGGCTTTCCGCACTGCGGGCACTTCACGGTGGTGCATTTCACACCGCGCTGATGGGGCATGCGGTAACCGCAGGCTGCGCACACACAGTCGCCTCCGGGTCCGAAACTCCCGCCGTTATTTCTGCCGCGGCCTTTGGCGCTGCCACCGCCGCCTTTTCCCACTCCTCTTCCCTGTGGCATAGTATCCTCCCGTGCATCTTGGGGATCCTCATGCCTGCGACTGTCACCGCAGCCGCGGGTACCTCGCAGGCAGTTGTCTGCTGTTTACTGTTCCATAGTATTGAACATTTGTTCATTTGTCAATACAGGCAATGGCACTTATATCTTGCAGAAAATCAATGAAATTGAGTTCAATGTTTAGATGATGAGGAAGCAGGCTGTTATGAGTGATGGTTCCTTTAGGGAAGCTCTGCCGCGCAGTTCCTGCCGGCAATCCTCCCGAACACCAGACATTCTGTGATGGCGCAGCTGCCCAGCCGGTTGGCACCGTGGATACCCCCGGCAATCTCCCCGGCGGCATAGACCCCCCTGATGGGAATACCATCGGTATCAAGCACCCGCGCCTGTTCGTCTATGCCGATCCCGCCGCTGACATGGTGCACCTTGGGCCAGAGCCGGATTGCTTGAAACGGAGGTTTGGTAATGGAAACCGCATCACTGAGAATCTGCTTGCCGAAC